>NZ_JAMCOS010000001.1:1261604-1569505 GCF_028069655.1 Acidovorax sp. NCPPB 4044 | reverse complement strand
TTTCCTTGTACCGACACCAACCGTGAACAACGTCCGCTGCCGATACAAACGTCCCGCCTTTTTCACGGGGGACTTGCGCCGCGATCGCAGCATCCTGCATTCCGCGAGAGATGCGGGCCTCCTGGACTATGCAGGCTTCATGGCCTCGGCCCATCGCAAGTAGGGCTGCTTGAAGCAGCCAGGTATGGTCCTCGCAACCCGCCAGGACGAATCGTTCTGGCGCAGCTCTTCCCGCGCACAAGCTGGCCAATAGGCGGCCATCGAAAGTGCAGAGGTCAGGCTGCTCAATAATGGAATCGCACCGGTGCCGCACGCAGGCGATGGTGGGTCCCCACTTGGTTTGATCAATCTCTAGTGCTACTGCGCGAACACCCGCCGCTTGGGCCGCACCGGCCAGCACTTGAGCTACATCCGTGGCCTTTTGTGCGCCGTGGACTAGCGGCATCAACTCCGTTTGGAACCCAACAAAAATGACGGAGCAAGCCGTCGGTACACTCGGTTCAATCCCCCCCGAAACGTTGGCCGGACTGCAAAGAGACGACGCCTCCCCTGCTGAGACAGCTTTGTTTCGAGGATCAGATGTGCGTCGCCATCGTGGAAGTTGCCACGAGGGCACTAGGCTCATGCCTGGGGTACCTTGGTGCTGACAGGCAGAGGAACCATGACTGGCTTGCCCGGCGTCGTGCAACCGGTATCGCAGCATCTGCCTGGCTGACGGTTCTGCGTGATGGCGCGCTTCTCGTCATGTAGGACACCGCGGTCCAACAGGCGCTCCACCAGCTCAACCTTGGAGCCCACGGGATAGTTGCGCCAGATTTCCTGTTTCATCGCGGCCGGCGAACCGCCGCCATGCAGACTGATCACGGAGTACCAGCCCCCTTGATACGACGCAGTCAGGTCCTCGATGAAGCGAGCCGTCTGGATGCGCTGCTCGTATGGGATGCTCGTGTTAGCTTGCAGGACTTCAGACAGCTTTGCCGACGTCGCCGGATTGTGATCCTCATCCGGGCCGGGCAGCGCGACGATCAAGCCGCCGGACACCTCATGTGCGATTCGATGCATGTCATAGATCTGCGTGGACAGTAGTAGCTTGCCGATGTTGCTGAACACCGGTTCGGGCATGAAAGAGCCGCTGTGCTCGTCCTTGGTTGCATAGACGCTGGCAGCCACGCCACATGCGTAGAAGCCTTCCGTGATCTTGATCAGCTCGACCATCGGATCACGCAGGTTGCTCTTCTTAGCGGGGTCCAGGCCGTTAGCCTCGCACATCAAGGCACCAGCGCCGATCAGCAAATCGCCAAAGCCCGCTCGGGCGGCAATGCAGCTATGACGGTGGTGCGTGGCGTAGCTGTAGGTCAACACATTGCTGTGCTCCCACTCGTCAACGTAGAAGACGCGATCCCACGGCACGAAGACTCGATCAAAGATGACTACGGCGGTGGACTGGCCGTACTTACGGGAGAACAGCGCGTCGCCATGCTCCAGCTTTTCACCAGGCCGGCCCGCCGGCCTCGAGACGATGGTGATGCCAGGCTCATCCACTCGCACGGCACAGCACACGGCAAAGGCTGCATCCTCCTGTCCCATGTTGCGGCTGGGCATAACCAACAGCTCATGCATGTAGGGACCGCCAGTCACGATGGCCTTGGTGCCACTGATGAAGATGCCTTTCCCGTTCTTCTCGACCACATGCACGTAGGTGTCAGGGTTGGCTTGCTGATGCGGTTTCTTGCTGCGGTCGCCCTTGGCGTCCGTCATCGCCACGCCCAGCGAAAGATCGCGATCCTGCACATCGGCCAGGTAGGCCGCGAAACGGTCGCGGTGCTCGGTGGTACCGCGCGCATCGTCGATGTGTGCTACGGCTTGGTAGATGCCATTGAGCGCATCGTGGGCGAGGTAGCGCTGCGCGCAGCCTGTCTCTTGGCATAGCACACGCACGGCTTCGAGCTTGTTGAGCAGGTCGCCTGACGACTCGTTCACGTGGAGCATGCGGCTCACCACGCGGTTGCGGCTGTGTTGCGTGGCCAGGGCTATTGGCTCGAGTTCCGGGCGCAGGGCGTAGTCGTAGGTGAAAGCCAGCGCATTGACCCCCGGTCCGAAGGCTGGCTCGTCGGCGACGCTGCTCACTTCGCGTCCATCGACGAAGACTTTGGGTTTGTACTGACGCAAGGACTCCCGGTACTCCTCGCCCGACATCAGATTGACTTTGCTGGCAGGTGCAGCTTGGCTAGATGCATTCATCGCGGTCTCCATTAAACATTGGAGACTGGATTTAAACGGTGTTCAATGGATTTGTCAACGTTTATACTTTTCCGCATGAGCACACCGACCGCACCCATCAAGACCCGCCGCGTGCCCTCCAAAAAGGCCGAAACAGCGGACGATCCACGTCAGCTTCGGCACCAAGCGCTTGCCGACGTGAGGCGTGAACTCGTGCTGGATGCCGCTCGATCCGCGTTTTTCGAACTCGGGATGGAAAAAGCAAGCATCCGGGAGATCGCGCACCGGGCGGGCTACACACCGGGCGCGATCTACAGCTACTTCGCCAGCAAAGAAGAGCTGTACGGCACCTTGTTGAGTGAATCGCTCGACAGGCTCAATGAGCGCGTTCAGGAAACGCTGGACAAGAATCCCTCAGGGCCGGCTCGCGCGCGGGCGACTGCGAAGGCGTTCTTCGACTTCTACCGGGAGAATCCGCGTGACCTGGATCTCGGCTTCTACCTGTTCCAAGGGATGCAGCCTCGGGGCCTAACACCCGAGTTGAACGAGACACTCAATGCGCGTCTGCGCAACGCATTGCAGCCAACGCAAGACGCGCTGCAGCACCTCGGAATGCCAACGCAGCAGGCGCTCGAAGAGATCACAGCACTTTTCGCCCATACCGTGGGACTTTTGGTGCTCAGCCACACGGGGCGCATTCGCATGTTCAAGCAAGCGTCGCAAGATCTGTTTGAGAAGTACTTGGAGCAACTGATCAACCGAGCCGAAACCGCCTGTCGGAAGTGATGATGGACACTATCAAAGCGCAGACGAGCGCCCTGGTGCTGGTGGACTATCAGACGCGCTTGATGCCAGCCATCCATGGCGCGGATCAAGTGCTGGGCAATGCCCAACTCCTTGCACATGCTGCTCGAACGCTGAGCATTCCAGTGCTGGGTACGGAACAGAACCCGTCAGGACTTGGCCCAAACGTTGAGCTTGTGAAAACTGAATGTGCCAGCACCGTTGTCAAGACGCACTTTGATGCCTGTGCAGATGGACTGCTTGAGGCTCTGGACTCGGCAAAAGAGAAATGCAATCAGATTGTGATCGCAGGCTGCGAAGCCCACGTCTGCATGATGCAAACAGCGCTTGGGCTGCTTCGAGCCCACAAACGCGTATGGGTTGTCGCTAACGCGAGCGGCTCACGACGGATCGACGATCATGCCGCAGCGATGAGTCGTTTGGCACAAGCAGGCGCCACCGTTGTGACACACGAAATGGTGCTGTTCGAATGGCTGCATGACTGCAAGCATCCACGCTTCCGCGACGTATTGACGCTTATCAAGGCAGCTGAACGATGGACGGGAGCACCGATACCTGACGCCCCTAGCCTCCCCCAAGGAGCTATCAGGCAGTCACCATCGCCCTGCGAATGATCTGCTGCGCTGCAACTTGGCCGACCGATGCAGCCAGGGTTCCGTAGTGTGCCCCCCATGCGCCGCGCGCAACCGGACTGCGCGTAGTGAGGAATGCATCCGCCGCCTCCTGACCGCCGTGGCGCAGCATCTCGGCGCCCTGGAGCACGCGAGCCACCGCCTCTGTCATCGGGCGGGCGAGGAATTCGTCGTCCACCGCTGCCCGCACGAGGCGTTCGGTATGTGCCGCCAGCGCGTCGAATCGCGCATCCTGGCCCGCCAGGGGCTTTAGCTCGTCGAATAGCGCGTCGATGGTGCGCGCGTCGCGGATCATGGCGCGGCGCACGTCCATGCACATCATGTTGGCCGTGCCTTCCCAAACGCTGTTGAGCGGTGCCTCGCGGTACACGCGTGCCATCGGGTTCTCCTCGATGAAGCCGTTGCCGCCGTGGCACTGCAGCGCCTCGTTGGCAATCGAAGGCGCGCGTGAGCAGTTGAAGAACTTAGCCGCGGGCGTCGCCACTCGGGCCAGCAGCCTTTCGTGTTCGCTTGCCTCCAAGAGGTCTGTGGCTTTGGCCACGCGCAGCGCCATCAGCGTAGCGGCCTCGACCTCCACTGCCATGTCGGCCAGCACGTTGGTCATCATGGGCCGCTCGGCGAGCGTGGTGCCAAAGGCATTGCGCGTCGTGGTGTGACGCAGCGCGAGCGTAAGCGCCTGGCGCATTAAGCCCGCCGAGCCGACGGCGAAATCCATACGGGTGAGGTGCGAATGCGACAGGATCTCGCGCAGGCCGCGCCCCTCCTCGCCGACACGGATGGCCATCGTGCCCGCGTACTCGACCTCGCTCGACGCATTGGACTTGTTGCCCGCCTTGTCCTTGAGCCGCTGCACGAGGAAGCGGTTGTAACTGCCGTCCGGCAGCGTGCGCGGCAGGAAGAAACAGGTGACGCCGCCGTTTACCTTGCCGAGCGTGAAAAAGCCATCAGACTGCGGCACCGAGCAGAACCACTTGTGTCCGGTCAGCTCGTACCAGTGCGCAGTCGCGCCGTGGTAGTCGGCTGAGTGGGAGAAACGCGCCGTGGTCTGCGTCTCGCGGAGGTCGGAGCCACCCTGCTTTTCGGTCATTGCGTAGCCGATCACGACGGAGGGCTTGTCGCCCACTTCACGGCGGCTGAATTCGTATACCGTTCCCAGGGATTTTTCCTTCCAAATGGCAAGCGCCGGCTCAGCCTCGAAGCCAGCGTAGGAGGCATAGGCCATGCCCGTAGGGCAGGCCGTTCCGTGCTCCACTTGGTTCCAGATATAGGAAAGCACTGCACGCGCATAGTGGCCGCTCTTCTCCTTGGTGCGCCATGAGAGATTCGGCACCTCGTGCCTCCACGCCAGCGACATCAGTTCGTGCCAGCTTGGGTGGAACTCCACCCAGTCGATGCGGTTGCCGAAGCGGTCATGGGTCTTGAGCTCTGGAGTGTGGCGGTTCGCTAATCGCGCCAGCTCCTGCACGCCCTCGTCGCCAGCCAAGGCGCCCAGCGCCGCGCATCGGGCCGCGGCCCACGGGGCCTCGCGCTCGATGGCCGCGCACAGCAAGGCATCACCGCTGAAGGCGTTGAAGCCGGCCGCGGGCTGCGCCTGGTTAAGCACCTTGTGCGTGTCGTAGCGATCAGCAGTCACTTCGAGGATCTGAGGTGGAAGGGGCCTATTCATGCGTCTCTCCGTTGAAGCGGTTGAACCCTGGCGGTGGCGAGTGCCACGCTGGCGCAAGCCAGCCGGGCGATCTGGTCAGCCAGCGAGGCTACTTCGCGCTGGTACTCATCCGTGTCCTCGTGACGTTGGCGGCTCAGGGGCGAAAGCGGGCCGATCAAGCCCTCCATGAAGCCGCCCACGATGACGGTAGCGGCAATGTTCGGCTGCACGTCGCTCCGCATTTCGGTGGTCTTTTGCCCCGTGGTCACGATGGCGCGGATCACCTCGCTGATGGAGGCTCGGTAAGTCAGTCGGGCCTCGTCGATTTCCCTGTCACATGGCTCTGCGATCAACGCGTAGGCAAGCCGAGGGTTGCGCATTGCGCGCTTAACGAATGTCGCGACAGCAGCATGTAGCCGGGTCATGGCGGTGCCATCTGCTTGTGCGATCTCAGTCATGACCACCACCTCGCGCTGAGACACCCGCGACAGCACCTCCGCGAAAAGCTCCGCCTTGGACGGGAAATATCGATACACGGTGCCGGTGGCAATGCCGGCCGCCGCCGCTACGTTGGCCACTTGCGCTTCGCTCCAGCCGCCCTCACTTACCAAGGCTCGGGCAGCTTCCAGGATGCGGCTGCGGTTGTCTTGCAGCCGCGCCTCAACGGCGGGGGTTTGCCGATATGCCATGAAGAAGTGAATCAATGTTCATTTAATTAGTGAATGCTAGTTCATTTCTTTTGCAAGCACAAGATGAGGTGCGTGGCAGCCAACGACGGCAACGCGAGTCCTGCATGCGATACGCATGGCTCAGGTTCATTTCGGTTATCTGCCGAGACCTCGGCCGACTTCCCAATTCACCATCCCGCCCCGAGCCGTCGCAGCGATCTGCTGACCCAGGTGTCGCTCGATCACGAGTTTCCACGGCACCAACCTGAACCCCATACCGTCATCGAGCATCGCGTAGCGCCCGCTGGCGAGCATGACGCTGCGGCGGTAGATGCCGGCAACACGCTTGCCATCGGCCACCGGGCGATGCTCCAGGCCGGTATCGGCGGCGATGTCCTTGGCGGCCTGCGCCAGTTCCCGGTTGCGCAGCGTGCCCAGCAGGTTGCGCGCCAGGATCACGCGCTGCCCGTGCCGCTCGGCCAGCCCCTGTTCGGCCAGGAAGTCGGCGCGCTGCTGCATCGCCTGCTTGGCCTCGCCACCAAAGCCCAGGTCGCCCAGGCCCGAGCCGCCGCCGATCAACTGCTGGTCGAGCCAGGTGGCCCCGATCATGCGCGCCTGCCGCTCAATGGGAAGGTGCGACTTCAGTTCTACCGCCACGCCGCCCAGGCGCTGCGCGTCGTACTGGCGGCCACGCTCGGTCAGGTCGTCCGGCACCTTCCATAGTCCTTCGGTCACGCGCTCCACGATGCCGGCCCGGCGCAGGGCTTCCAGCCGGCGGACGTGGGCCGCCACGACCTCCTGCGGGTCGCGGCCCGGTACGGCCTGGCCCTGCGCCACGGCCAAGTGATGATCGGTGCGGTACAGGCCATCACTCGCCAGCGCGGCGATGTTCCTGTCGGCCGCGCGCACGTTGGCCGATCCCTTCACCTCCACCACGGCCCCGGTCGGATAGTTCGCCAGCTCGTCGCGGGCGTTGAGCGCGACGTAATGGGCCTTGCCGTCCACGCCGTCAATAACCAGATAGCCTCGGTCGCGCAGCTCGTCGGCCAGTCCTTTCGCGGCCACGCGCCCGAGGATGGTTCGGCCGTCGTCCCCCGGCTCGAACACCGCCAGTTCGCGCGGCTCGCCGCGCATGGCCCGCTGCATGGTGCGGATGATGTCGCCACGCTCGCCAAGGGCGCGCAGGGTCTTTTCCGCATCCGCATGGACGGCCCAGGTGCCCGGCTGCGTCTCGCCGGCCAAGCCCAGGCGCTGCAAGCGTTGCAGGCGACCGATCAGCAGCAGGCGTTGCCGTTGCAAGCGGGGTTCGTTGAGCCGTTCGACATGCACCAGGCCATCGTCGCTGGCCTCGCGCTTCAAGGTGCGATCCAGGCTCGTCCACCGCTCCTGTTCCACCTCGCGTCCCAAGGTCTGCTGGATCTCCAGCTCGGTGCGCGGCCCCAGCCATTCGGTCGCCAGTTCGGCGGCGCGATGGCGGAAACCGTCGGCGATGTAGTCGCCCGCGATGATGAGGTCTTTGCCGGTGTCGTCGCGCCCGCGCACGACGATGTGCGTGTGCGGGTTGTCGGTATTCCAGTGGTTCACGGCCACCCAATCGAGGCCCGTGCCCAGGTCGGCCTCCATGCGGCCCATGAGGTGCCGCGTGTAGGTGCGCAGGTCTTCCATTTCCGCGCCATCCTCGGGCGAGAGGATGAAGCGGAAGTGGTGCCGGTCGTCGGCGCAGCGTTCCTTGAAGGCGTCGAGGTCGGCGGCATCGGTCTGCGGGCCATAGGCTTGACCCGGCTCGCCGTCGCGGCCCACGCCGTCGCGCTCGATGTAGCGCAGATGCTTGGCGAGCGACTGCGGACTGGCCCGCTGGTGATTCACCAGCAGCGTCTTGATGGTCACGCGCCGCGACATGGGCGTCAGCTTCGCGCCGGCGAAGCGCGCGGCCGTGTGGCCGCGCCCCAGGCGCGAGCGGGGACGCTGGCCGGTGCCATGCGCTGCGCCAGAACGGCGCACTGCGGACTTGCCGCCGCTGGCCTTGCCCGTCTGCTTGAGCACCTTGGAAACGAAGCTCTGCCCCAGGCCCGTGCCCCGGTTCTTCGGGGCGCTGGGGCGCACGCGGAAATCGTCGTCGCGGCGGTCGCTCATGGCTGCGCTCCCTGAAAGCTGGGGCGTACCCCGGCGTGCGAAGCACGCGGGTAGCCCTGTCTTGGCGCGGGCCTCCGGCCACACGCGGCACGGCGGCGAAGCCGCTCCGTGCCGCGCCACCCCCACGTGCAGACTGGCTTTCGACGCGGCCCGGTGCCGCGTCCTTTTGTCTTGCCTTCCGCCTTTGCCCCTCGCTGGCGCTCCGAGCAGCGGCGGCCCGGCGGCGCTGCTGCGCGAGCAGCCAGCGCGCCGGCGAACGCGGCGACGGCCATAGGCCGGGCGCGTTCGAGGCAAGACGCCTGCACATGGGAAGGCAGCGCGAAGTGCGGCGCCCGATACGAAGGATCGGCGCTCGCACTGCACGCGCGACGACATGCGGAAAGCCACGGGATCGGCATGCCCGATGGCACGACAAGATGCACGGCAACGTGCAGCGAGTCGGCGGCCATCATGGGCGGGCCTCCAGCCAGATCGGGCGCGCGACGCCGATCACGGCGGATGCGCTGACCGGCCCGAAATACCGGCTGTCGAACGACGCCGGGTTGGTCACACTGAGAAGGAACAGTTCGCCAGGCCGAAGCTGCCGGCACTGCGACCAGGATGGCAGCGGGCGGCCCAGCCGATCGGCGGGCCGAACGGCAGCCACCGGCACGCCGTCGATCCACACCAGCGCATCGAAAACGCAAACGTGCTGCGGCGCGACTGCGCCTACACGTTTGAGCAGCGGCACGCGCACCGGCAGATAGCCGCGCTGCGCAGCGAGTGCGGCGGCCGTGGTCGGCAGCGGCACCAGCACGATGCTGTCCACGGACAAGGGACGTGGCAGCGAGGCGGTGCGTGGGTCGAACGGGTCGATGCGATACCAGCCGACCGCCACGCTGTCGGACGGGTTGTAGATCAGGCGCGGCAGCGGATGCACGAAGGACGCCCAGGCCAGCGCAGCGAGGCCGCAGGCGGCGAAGCCCGTGAGCACGATGCGAGCGCGCAAGCGTGAGCGGGCGTGCGAGCGAGGACGCGGCGCGGTGCCGGGGGTGGAAACGGTGGTCATGGCAGCGCCCTCCCGGTCAGCCAGGCGGCGTGCCGCTCGGCGGTGTATTCGGGCAGCGGCAGGCGCGCGGCGAGCCGGTTGGCGAGCGTGCGCCAGTACGCGGGCGAGACGGCGACAGGCGCGATGCCCAGCGCCTCGATGGCGTCGATGCGTTCCAGCACGGCGCGCACTTGCCCGTCGCCCTCGGCGTGCAGCAGCAGGCGCGCGCCGGGCTGCACGCCGGGGATGCGCTGCGCCGCGTCCAGCGGTGTGCAGGCTTGCATCACCATGAGCTGCCAGCGCACGGTGCCGTAGTCGTTGGCGTGCCAGCGCACGCGGCAGAACACCGCACCTGGCAAGAACACCGCGCTGCGCCGCCAGCGGTCGAGCTGGTGCGTGCGCGCGGGTTCGCCGAAGCGCAGGTAGAGCTTGAAACGCGGTTCGATGTAGGCCAGCGCCACGCGCGTCAGCGGCGCGCTGGCTGGCTGGCCGGAAGGTGCGATGAATGATGGCTGTGGCGCAGCCGTGGCCGTGGCCGTGGCCGTGGCCGTGGCCGTGGCCGTGGCCGTGGCCGCGACAGCGGCAGGCGCGACGGCTGGTGCAGTGGATGCAGTCATGGTGTGTTCTCCCTGTGGTTCTCGGGAAACTCCCGCTCCAGCAGGCCGCGCAGCAGGTCGGCCACGGTCACGCCTTGCGTGAAGGCCGATACCTTGATGCGCGCCCGCATGGCGGGCGTGATGTCGAGGGTGAGGCGGGCCGTGTAGAGGTCGCCCTTGTTGAGTGCATCTGCATCGCCCTGGCGAATCCACGCCTCGGCGTGCGGATTCGCAGGCGGGCGCACGCCGATGCCGACGCGCTTGGCCGTGCGCTTGCTGTTGGCCGGCTGCTTCGCTGTCATGTCGTCCACCGCAGCAATTCATCCACAAGGGCGGTGATTTCCCGTTCGGCGGCGCTGTCCGGCGCCGTCTCGCGTGCAAGCCGGCCAGCGGCCACGCTGTCGGCGAACACGATGCGCTGATGCACTTCCGCGCGCAGCGCAGGAAGCGGCTGATCGGCCAGCGCACCGCGCGCTTCGCGCCCGATCACGGTGGTGCTGACGCGTCGGTTGATGATGAAGGCCGCGCGCAGCGCAGGCCGGAACACCTGCGCCTCCCGGATCAGCGCCACCATCTCGGCGCTGGCCCACAGGTCGTAGGGACTGGGCTGCACCGGGATCAGCACGCGCTCGGCCGCCAAGAGCGCAGAACGCGCCAGCGCTGCGATCCTGGGCGGCCCATCGATGATGACGTGATCGGCCCGCCTGGCGAGTTCTGGCGCTTCCTGGTGCAGGGTTTCGCGAGCGAGGCCCACGGCGCTGAACAGCCGTGGCAAGCCTTGCTGGCTTCTGCGCTGCGTCCAGTCCAGCGACGAACCCTGCGGGTCGGCGTCCAGCAACACGACATGCTGGCCGCGCATTGCCAGCTCGCCGGCGATGTGGGTGGCAAGCGTGGTCTTGCCCACGCCGCCTTTCTGATTCAGCAGCGCGACGATCATGGCCCGGCCCTCCCTGCTGAAAAGCCGGGCTGTTGCTGCTGCTTTCGGGGCCTTTCGTCAGTGGGTTCGGCGGTTGTCCACCGAGGCGCGGCGCTTCTACTAAAAGTTAGAGCATTTAAGTTAGGGAAGTTAAGGGAGGCCGAAACCCGCGCCAGCATTGGCTTGGCGGCCGATGGACACGCCTGATAGCACGATAGTCCCACGCCTGATAGCACGAGACCTGGCACGCCTGATAGCACGAGCCCGTACACAGGCTTCGCACCGTTTATCCCCGTGCCGTCTACGGCACGGGACGCACCGGGCGGAACGTCAGCAGCTCGGCCCCGTCCATCCGCTCGATGCCCAGGACGTAGCCGGGCAGCGACTGCCGCGCCACCAGCGCGCGCAGGTCGCAGGCGAAGTCGTAGGGCTTCGCTGTGCTGCCCGACTTGCGGTGCAGGTGACGGAAGTCGAACTGCCAGCCGCCGGGCTGGTGCCCGCCGTGCTTGCGCACCAGGCGGTACAGCCAGCGCTCGATGCCGCCCGTCAGCCGGAAATACCCCGCATCGATGGTCAGCACCAGTGCCGCATCCAGCACGCCGCCATAGAACCAGTCCGGCAGGATCAGCTCGATGCCCAGCGGCGTGCCGCGGGCGTCGGCCAGTTCCTTCCACTCGTTGATCCACGAGAAGCGGTGCAGACGCCTTCCCGTGGTCTCGCGGATGGACGTAGCCACCGTGGTGGATTGCAGGCGATCCAGGGCCGCCTTGAGGCGCTGGTAGTCGCGCAGCGACGTACCGCGCCCGATGAAGCGCAGGATCTCGTAGGGCGTGGCCTGCATCAGCCGCGACGGGCGCAAGCCCGCGTCGCGCGCCTCCACGATCTGGCTGGCCGCCCAGATCAGCACATCCGCATCCCAGATCGTGGCGATGCCGTGCTCTTGCGTGCCCTCCACGCGGATCGTCACGCCGCTGGCTTGGAAGTTGATCGGCGCCGTGCGCCGCGACTTCGCCAGCGAGAAGAACGGAAAGGCCATCAGGTCCTGGCTGTCGCGCGGCGCCATGTCGCCCGGCAAGGCGCGGAACAGGTCGAGCTGTTCGCGTTCTTGCCTGACTGCCCCTGGAGGGCTGGACATGGCGAAGGCCACCCGCGCGCCAGAGATCAGCGCACACGGCTGTCCGCCGCATGGTGCTCGGCGTACTCGGGATCGGAGGTGCTGTCGAAGCTGCGTTCGGCGGCCCAGGCGTCGAGGTCGGCCACGGCGTACATCACGCGGCGGCCGAACTTGCGGAACTTGGCGCCGCCACCCAGCACGCGCTGCTTCTCCAGCGTGCGCGGCGACAGGCGCAGATAGTCGGCGGCTTCGTCGTTGGTGAGATAGCGCTGCGGCTGCGCGGCAGCGGTCGAAGCGATTGCGGGAGCGGCGGCAGGCCGCAAAGGAGCAGGACGCATGGGGGGTACCTCCATAGCTTTCAAAGTTCCGGCAACACAGCGCAACCGGATGGAGGCAGTCTCAGAAAACGAAGCTCCGCTGCTCAGGGACGTTTTGCGTCCTCTTCAAAACGTCCCTTCTCAAGTGGGGGGGAGCTGTGCTAGGCGGCGATAGCCGCCGCGCATCAGTGCATCACCCCGGCGCACCAGGCGGCGCACGCGGGCGCGCAGGTCGCCATCGGCATGCCAGCCGGTGGCCACGGCATCGGCACCGAACAGACCTTCGGCCATCTCGCGCAAGGACGCGCCCGTCAGGGTCGCGTCGAGCGCCTGCAGGGTGTGCAACTCCTGTAAGGCGGCGGGCGGTGGCCGGGGCCTTACAGCATGCATGGATGCCGAGTCGCGCGCAGGCGCAGCACTGCCGCGACCTCCGCGATGGGCATAGGCGACCGCCATGCCGTCCTCCAGGCCGGGCGCCACCGCAAAGCGCGCGCAATGGCCGGGGCTACGGGCGATCAGCGCCAGCCCTTTGCCGTCATGCAGCAGTTGCTTGTGGCCGGGGATGTGCCAGAACGCGAAGGCCGCGGCATCGGGCGGCGGATCGGCGTCGGGATGAAGCTGCACCACGGCATCGTGGCCAGGCAGCCAGGCCGGATGCGCGTCGCGCGCATCCAGGACCGGGTCTTCCAGCAGGCGCAGGCCCCAGCGATGGGCCGCGTTTTGTGCGACCTGATGCATTGGTCGGCGGCGATGGTGGCGTAGCCAGTCGAGCCGGTAGTCTGGATGGCGGCGCAGGTACTCCCAGGCCAAAGCAAGGGTGTCCAGGCACAGGACATAGAGATACGCCGCAGTGGGATACCACTGCGCAAGGTGGTGCGGCTCGGCCATGACGCAAGCTCCCCTGGAATCGCAGGAAAGCCGTCACAGGCACACGCGAACGTCACTACATCAAACCAGCATCCAATCGTGAATAAGCTGGCAGATTGGTAACTTGCGTGTCAAGACGAAAAGCAATACTGTCCGTTGTGCGGATCGTCTGAATGCGACGGTGGCGCGCGAGGAAATGCCGCCTCCTGCGCCATCCACCGTGCCCCATGACGCTCCCTGCGTCATGGCTGGTTTTGCCAGAGTGTCACTGATTTGGTGCAACAGTGCCGACTAAGGGCTGACAGGTCTGGAACAAGACCGAAATAGCCTCAATGCGCCCGGCTTGGCCGTGGCGCGAACGGCTCAATCGAAGATGGAACCGTTCTCCTGGGCCAGCCGGGTGTACTCCGACAGGGAGCGCGCCGCCCGGAAATACCGATCCCGCATCACGGGCTGCTGCTGCGGCCCGACGATGGACGCGAGGTCGGACAGCTTGATCTCGCCCAGCTCAGGCATGCCGATCCCCAGGTCGATCAAGCCATAGGCCGTGTCGCCATCGGCTGGGCTGAGCGAAGCCAGCAGCCAGGTGGCGTGCGCGTCCGGGGTGAAGAGCCGCACGACGGGCTGCGGGTCGATGGCCTGGCCAGCGACACGAGCCGCGCCGTGGTCCAGCAGTTGCCTGCGCTCTTCCTCGGTGATGAGTCGGTCCACGGGTTACCCCCTCATTCGCACATAGCCGCCGAAGCGTGAAAGCACAGAAGCGTATCGGCGGATAGGAGGAAAAACACGCAAGCGGCTTTGCGCTTCTGTGCGAAGCCGTGGATGCGGAATTCCGCAAAAGCACAAAAGCGGCAAGCCGGCATGAATGAACACTATAGATTGTAGCCCTATAGGGCGCAATCGACTGTCATCTTGGATTTTGGGGAGATCCAGGGTTGGCAGCGAAACATACATTGTCGGAGGCACTAAAGACCATCAGGAAAGCGCGTGGATTGAGCCAGGAGGCGTTCTCCGACGTGTCCAGCCGCACCTACATGAGCACGCTGGAGCGGGACATGAAAAGCCCGACGCTGAACAAGCTGGCCGAACTGTGCGAGGTCATGGAGGTTCACCCGCTCACGCTGCTGACGCTGGCCTATGCCGGTGACGACCTGCGGCAGGCCGATCAGCTGCTGGCGCAGGTGCGGCAGGAGCTGGAGACGGTGACGAAGAAGGGTGGCACGCCATAGCGTGTGCGCATGCGCTGGCAAGGCCGATCCGGCTCAGCCGGTTTGGCGGTATTCCAGGGGCGCCAAGCCTGCGCGGCGGGGATAGCCCGCAGGGCTTTCCCCCGGAGGCAAGCGAAGCGCGCAGCGCCGCAGGCGCGAAGGCGTGAGGGATTGGGCCGAATGGCCGTGACGGCAAAGACGGCACGGGGCGCAGCCCGCAAAGCCCGGCGGCGCACCGCGCCGACACGCCAGGCCGAGACAACCACTGCAGACGCTGCCTCTAGACAGGAAGACCAGGAAGACACGGCCCGCCATGGGCCACGACCTGCTGCCGCCGCGTTGGGGGCGAACCCACAGCGCAGCACCCCGCCGTGTGGCGGGGCGCTGCGGGCGGCGGTCACGCCGCCTGGGGCTTGCTGCGTGACCAGATCAGGTCGTGCGTGCCGTTCTCGCCCTCGATCAGGCGGGCGTAGACCGTGGCCGGGAACGAAGGATCGTCGAGTGTCACGGAGATGTACTCCCGCCCGGCTTCGCTGGTCTTCTTCCACGCCGCGCCGATGTCGTGACCGGCGGCCTGCAGGCGGAAGTCGGGGGCCTTCTCGTTGTCGCCCTTGTCGTTGGGAACCAGCTTGACCTTGACGTTGAGCGTCAGGGTGCGAAGCGTGCCGGTGAAGCCGTCTTTGTCTGCGTTGAAGCTGCCGATGTTGGCCATGATGAAACTCCTTTTGGTGGAACAAGGTTCGCGCCCATCGCGTCCTTGTTGTGATCCGGCCGGCGGGGGACGGGCGGGCTGCACCGCTTGCGGTCGCAACGCAGTGGAGAGCCGGGAGGCGAAAAGAATTTATCGCGCGAGGAATCTGCGCAGCAGAGGGGAAATTCTTTTCGCCGGACGGTTGCAGCCATGAAGCCCGAGGCGCAGCCGCGCCACCGCCAGGATTCACAACAACACAAGGACGCCTTGGGCCGAACCGCACCGCAAGGAGACGGGGCCGGCTCGGCATCTCCGCACGAAGGCTGCGCCGGCTCGCCCACTAACGCGGGCCAGTTCACCCCCCGACGACAGGCGAGAACGCCCCCGCCCCACCTTGCAGCGCCGGTCTTGAGGCGTGGCGTGGAAACTCCATGGCGATGCCGGGCGGGGATGACGTGAACTGGCGTCAATCGTCCTTCGCGACGTGATGGGCAGGAACCGCCAGCGTTGAGGACAGCACGCATTTGCACAACCTGCCGCAGCAAGCGCCGGCGTGTTCGCCAGCGCCCCGTCCATCGCAGCGGGGCGCTGGCCCGGTCGATCCGGCGCATGCCGGTTCGGCGGTATCGAGGGGCGCCAAGCCATGCGCGGCGGGGAGAGTCCGCAGGACTGTCCCCCGGAGGCAAACGAAGCGCGCAGCGCCGCAGGCGCGAAGGCGTGAGGGATCTATGCCGAATGGCCGTGACAGCGAAGTCGGCACGGGGCGCAGCCCGAGAGCCCGACGGCGCGTTGCGCCGGCACGCTCATGGTTGTCGATCTACGAACCGCCAATCATCATAAATCAATCAATTTACGCACAATATTGACATTTCATGCGCAACACAATAAATTCACGCACAACACAGCAAAACGAGGTGAATCATGGCGTTCCGAGCAGATGAAGCAGCACAAGCAGGATACGAAGAGGTGGAGAAGTACCTTGTCCCCCGCCCTCGGGATGCGGACGAATCGCAGCGCCTCCGGAGCAAAAGGGCACTAGAAGACATCGTGACTGAACTCGGGCCGGTAGTTGACCGATACCCCTCATGGCACCCGCTGGTACGCAATCACGATGACCGCCATCCCGTGACCACCCCCAGCGATCGCTGTGGCTACAAGGGCCTCGATCACACGCGGTACTTCGCCCACGGGTTCATCACCTGCCCCTATGGCGATGGCCAGAAGGTCCTGGATTCCGTGCTGGCCCTGCCTCGCCACCACGCGGCGTACATCACGGCAGAGAAGCTGGATGTGCAGTTCTACAGCGCGGAGGCAACCCCGATCCTGGTCAAATGCAACTGGGAAGAGCCGTTGCCGATGGACAAGATGATCCCCCTGGCTATCGCTGTGCCCCTGATCTTGGAGAAAGAAGTTCCGTGCTGGACCTGGTCGCAGGTCGCGGAGACCTGGGAGTCGATGCGTTCGTATTTCCTGGGCGCACCTCACGGCGCCAGGTCGTCGCTGTTTGTGAGCCAGGAGACCGGACAGGGGATCAAGAAGGTTTGGGAAACGCTGATCTACACGGGAATGTTTGGCCCGATCAAGGTGTGATCGTGCCCTCGCCATCGACCGACTCACCAACGCCGCAACCGAGGCGGTAGCGAAGGCTGCGGCGTTCTGGCTGGTCTTCGGGGTTCAACACCGGGCGCGGCCACCGCCGCGCCCGGATTTTTGAATCCACCCGGCCCAGGCCGGAACGGCTTGGGCCGGGTGCTGGCGTCATTCCTTCGTCTCGATGATCCACCACACGGCCCGCGCCAGGGCGCGGCCCGTGATGGGGTGAACGTCCGTGAGGTCAGCGCGGGCCGTCCAGCCCGAGGGTGGACGGTAGCCACGCACATCGCCAGCGCCGTGCCAGCGGCGGGCACGCACCGCGCCCAATGCATAGATCGCCGCCATCCGCGGATGGGCTTGTAGTGTCGGTGGTAGGCATCGGTCTGGCTCCTGCAAGCCAACGCCCCGGCCGGGGCCGGGGCGTTGGTCTGTATCGAGGGTCAAGCGGCCAACGCTTCGGCCGCTTCATCCACCACGGCGGGGGCTTCTTCCGGGCCTTTGTCCGATGCGGCCTCCTGCGGCCCCTCGGCCTTGAAGATGGCAGGCATCCAGCCCGTGCGACCGGCCAGCCGCTCGGCTTCGCTGGCAATGTCAGCCTTCCTGAGCTTGCCCAGCCGGTTGACGTGATCCGGCGCGAACTCGCCCACGGCTTGCAGGATCGCGGCCTTCGGAACGTGCTTGAAGTAGCCTTCCGCGCTCGGCTTCCACCATGCGGCCATGTCGAGGCCCACGGCCTGCGCCAGTTCCGCGCCGGGCTGGTGCGGCGTGGCGCGCGGGGTTACCACGTCCACCGCCCCCGCCACGCATACGGCCAGCAGTTGGACCAGCTCGCCTTGCTCCATCGCCAGCAGCGCGGCGAACAGTGCGGCGCTGTCCTCGGGCAGCTTGTCGCCCCATGCCTGCTGCATCTCGCGCAGTGCCAGGGCGGCGGGTGATTCCGGCCAGTCCGGGGCCATGCCTTCCAGCCGGTCTTGCACGGTGAGGCGAACCCCCATCAGCATGTCGTGCCCGTAGTAGCGACCCTGCAAGACGCTCTGCACCATGCCATGCACCAGCGCGGCCAGCGCCGCTTGCGGATGCCGGGCGACCTCGATTTGCAGCGCGGCGGTGCGGTGCGCGCTCAGGCGCTGCGCCAGCCGGTCGGACACGGCGGGAGCTTGAGCTTCTTCTGCTGTCTCGCCGTCCTCGACGTTCGCACCTTCACCATCGGCAAAACCTTGGCGCAGCTTTTCCAGCGTGCGCAATGCCTTGGCCTCGGCCTCGCGCAGCAGCCCGCGATGAATCACGGCCTCCCCATTGCGGTCGATGGTGACGATGGCGCCGGCGGCGGCGCGGACTTTCGCGCCGTAGCCCAGCAAACCATCTTCCAGCGCCTGCAACTGCTCGCCCAAGCGTTCGCCCTCCTCCTCCAAGGCTTCGGCCTTGTCCTCGTCGTCGGCGTCCATCGCGGCATCCACGGCTTCGCCGATGCCCTGCATCTTGGCTTGCAGCTTCTCGATGCGCTGTGCCTCGCGCTTGTTCGGCGTGCGCCGTTCTCTCGGAGCACGCTGGAAGGCTTGCAGGTCGGCATGGGTCATGGCGGGGGTGGCGTCCACCCAGGCCCAGCCCTCGGTACGGATGGTGTCGGCCATGCCGGTCAGCTTCTCGCGCACCAGCGTTTCCAGCAGCACGGTGTCGGACACGTACACGCCCGCATCGCCCTCTGCGAACAGGTCGCGGCGGATGCCACCGCCTGCGGCTTCGTAGGCGTCCAGCCCGACGAAGCGCACCAGCGCATGCGAGGCCCCAATCTCGCGCTCGGTCAGGCGCTCGCGCAGCGTGGATGGACTGCGCTGCCACTGAGGCGCATCGTAGAACGCGGCCTCCTGCGCGGCGTGATCGTCGGTGATGGCCAGAGCCATCAACTGATCGAGCGTGACGGCATCGTCGCGGTAGTCGTCCATGAGGCGCGGCGAGACATTCGCCAGCTTCAAACGGCGCTGCACCACCAGCGGCGTGACGCTGAAATCCGCCGCAATGTCCTCGATGGGCCGGCCCTCGGCCACCAGCGCGGCAAACGCCTCGAACTGGTCAGCGGGGTGCATGGCCTCGCGCTGCACGTTCTCGGTGAGGCTGGTGGTGCGGGCCGTGCCATCGGCCACTTGCAGGCAAGGCACCTGCCAATCCTTGGCGATGCGGTGCTTTTTCGCCAGCAGCTTGAGCGCCGCGAGGCGACGGCCACCGGCCACCACCTCGTAATGCACGCCATCGGCGGCGGGAATCACAATCAAGTTTTGCAGCAGGCCCACACGCTGGATGGATGCGGCCAGTTCGGGAATGGACATGCGCGGGGTCTTGCGCACATTGCGGCCCGTGGAGCGCAGCACCAGCCGCGATAGCGGAACCAGAATCATGTGCTTGCTCGGGTCGGCGGCTTGCAGCACGTTCGCTGCGGTGTTGACGGCTTGGACTTCGGTGTTGGTAACGGCGTTCATGATGGGACTCCAATCAAAAGAGATACAGGCAAGGAATGGAGGGGCCGCGCCCCTCCGTGTGAGGGGTCAGGCCTTGAGCTGACGCATACCATCTGCCAGCAGCCACAGGGCACGGTTCAGGCGAATGTCCGAATCGATGCCCTGCACGGGGCGGGTCTGCTGCCTGCGGCCATTGGCGGCGCGGCCAGACAATCCGCCCTTGGTTAGGTTCTCCTGCGTGCGGTTGAACACGCTCCACAGGTCGGGGCGGCGGTCGTCGAAGCGGCGCGGCATCAGGATTTGCGATTCCGTGATGGGTGCGGGTTTCGTCGGGTCGTCGTACTTGAGGGCCAGCGCAGCACGGGCGAACACCTCCGATTCGCCGGCATCCAGCGTGATGGCCTCCATCGATTCGCGCGATGCCTGCGCGCGCTCGAAGCCATCCAGCACCTGATACGCCCCTTCGATCACATGCCCGGCCACATCGCCCTTGTGCGGCACGCGCACGTCGGCCACTGTGTCGCCGCAGACAAGCCCGTTCTTGCAGACGAAGCGGAACATCCCCGCCAACAATTGATAGCTGCTCGTCCCGTCGTGGGAGTTCAGCAGGATGATTTCGTTGGCCTCGCGCGCGTTGATCTGGTTGGAGTGGCGCAGGCGCAGCATGTGTTTGGTGTGCTCGCGCTTGCCTTCGTCGCGCACGCGGGTCTGGCACACCATGAAGGGCTGGAAACCCTCCTTGCGAAGCTCGGTCAGCACCGCAGCGGTGGGGATATAGCTGTACCGCTCGGAGCGGCTTTCATGCGGTGCGTCCGCGAAGATGGACGGCACCACGGTCCGGATCTGGTCATCCGACAAAGGATGTTCCGAACGCAGCACCGGCGAACGCGGTGCGAAACGGGAAGCGAGTTGCATGACATTTCTCCTGACAAAGTTGACTGTTGAAAAAGCCTCACCGGATTCCTAGATTCAGAGCCCTCTTCGGGCTTCCGGTGGGGTCGGCACGAAGAACCCGGTTGGCCTCGTTGCCACCGTCTTTCCTGAGTTCATCGCCCGCGACGAAAGGGAGCGCGCGGCCGGGTGCCGTCAAGGAAGCAAGCGCAGGGTTGGTGCGGCCCGCAGGCGCAGCCGAGGACACGGCCCTGCGCGCCTTGACGGCACCCGGCCGCGGGCTACAGTCGCGAGCAAGGTGATGGATTCAGGAAAGATGGCTGGACAGGCAACGGCCCGCTCTCCACGCCGACCCCACGCAAGCGAAGCGCGCAGCGCCGCAGGCGCGAAGGCCGATCCGGCGCGGCCGGTTCGGCGGTATCCCAGGGGCGCCAAGCACAGCGCGGCGGGGATGGGCTGCATAGCCGATCCCCTGGAGGCAAGCGCAGCGCGCAGGCCCGGATCAGCGAGCCGGGCCGAAGGCGTCAGCCGAGTGCAGCGAGGGAACGATGGAAGCCCGAATGGGGCGAAACCCCGCAGGGGGTTCGATGCGCAGCACGACAGCGCGACCGGCCATGCCATGGCCGGGGACGCCCCGCGGACGGCGCCACCATACGATGCCGGCATGCAGGAGAAGACCACCATCCACAGCGACGATCCCTTGGAGCACATGCTCCAACGCTCGAACGCCTTGCACGAACGGCTGAATACCCTGCTGGGTGATGCTGAATTCGACGGTTCGCCACGCGGGGAAGCGGCTCTTGGCATGTGCCTGGTCGCGGAGGAGCATGCGGTTGCACTACGCGCGTTGATGGCGCTGCGACTACCCACCTCGGCAGTCAGCCTCATGCGGCTGCAATTCGAGGCCCTGACACGGGGAATGTGGCTGCTCTATGCCGCCAGCGATGCCGCGATCGATAAGCTCATGGCTCCCCTGACCCCGGAGAGCGAACAGGCCGCCAAGAATCTCCCCGGCGCCAGCGAGATGATCGAACAGATCGGCAAACGGGTGGGACAAGGTGCGCCGGCAGCCGCGCATCAGATGCTGTCGCACTTCAAGGAAGTGACCTGGCACGCCATGAACTCATTCGTGCATGGCGGCATTCATCCACTAAGGCGAAGTGCAGAGGGCTTTCCGGTTGATCTTGCGCTACAGGTGCTGCGCAGTTCGAACGGTCTGATGACCATGACCGGCATGACGATGGCAGTCCTTACCGGCGACGAAGCCGTGGCCAAGCCGGTAAGCAAGATCCAGCCGGCCTTCGCCGATTGCCTGCCGGATCTGCTGAGACCGTGAACGAGGCATCTTGCGACGGCCCTTTGCCCGGTTAGTGGATGATCCGGCCAGCGTGTCGCGCATCACGCGCATAGGCGCTCAATCGTTTCTCCGCACGAAAGTGCAGATCGCGCTCGATCGGCAACCCAAGCCGACCGCGCACCGAAGCCAGTTCGGCCAAGCTGACCCAGCCCAGTTCAGGCATCCCCAGGCCGAGGTCGCACAGGCCAAAAGCGTGGTCGTGGTCGTCCGGGTCGATCTCAGTTAGCAGCCAAGTCGCGCCGGCATCCGGCGTGAACAGCTTGACCACGGGGGCCGGATCAAAGTCCGGGTTCTGCAAAGATTCGCGGCCGTTGGCCAGCAGCACCAAGCGCTGCTCGTCAGTGATGAATGTGTAGTCCATGGTGCAGTCCCTGGAAGGTGGCCGGGCGGAATTGCCCAGCCCGTCCGGGTCACGGCGCAGCACAAGCAGTCAAGGGGCAACGACGGCCGCAGGCCGCAAGCGTGCACGGCATGCGCAGCCCTTGACGGCGAGAACGCCGTGGCACGATGAAAGGGCCAGCGAGCCGTCCACTATCACTCGTGCCTAACTGCCGGCCAGCATTGCCTAAGGCCTGCAAGTCGTCGCGTGAGCAGCTCGACGCGTTCGTGCTCGGGCGGCCATGGCAGACTTTCGAAATCACAACGACGACAAAGGGACCGTGGTTATGTCTGTCAACGCCGAAAGCTCTGAGAATTTCAAGCTGTCCGACCTGTTCAATACGCAGTACCTCCCGCAACCAGGAGATGCCCTGCTCATCCTGCACGCTTCCCAGGAGCAGATGCTCGCACGCTGCTGGCCCGCCGCTTTCATGCTGCGCCACAAGGAGACCTCGAGACTGGTCTACCGCGGCACCACTTTCATCGCCCCTCCGTCTGAGGTGTGGGTCCACGACGCGGATGCCACGTTCGAACTCCTCCTGCAGGGCCTGCCGTTGGATCCGGAAGAGCAGATGGGCCCTGCTCAGCAAAAGGCGCTGAGGGCAATGTTCACCTTCGTTCGGTGCAGCGATCTCGAGTCCCGCAGCCTGGTAAATGCATTCGACGAGGCACCTGCCGAGCAGTTCGTCTTTGTCCCGGACGTGAGCCTGTACAGCAATCCCGATGCACCCTCGACGGGAGAAAGGGGCGCGGCGCTCAAACTGGAAGAAGACACCTGGGTGCGTGCAACGGTTGCTACAGCGCAGCAGCTGATTGTCCTCGCCAAGCAGAAGTCGCGCTTCTTGCTCCTGACTAGCCCCGCTGATCCTCCGATCAAGCCCGTGAACATCAATCTGATCGGGGACGTCGAGCACCTGAGCATGGCCAGTTTTCGCATCGCCAATGAAGAGTCTTTCCTGCCGCGCGTCCAGAAGATGGTGGCCTTGTCCAAGACGGGTCGCGCGGCAGAGGCGCTCGACCAGTTGGATGCGGAGGCGCTCCCGGCTTTGATGAAGCTTCAAGCTCGCATCCAGATCGTTCACCACTCCGGTGACAGCGAAGGTGCCGCGAAGCTAATCAGGGAACTGCTAGAGCAAACCACGGTACCGGCCAGCTCGGCCTCGCGCCTGGCAGCGATCTGTCATCAAGGCGATGATCTACCGACGGCCAAGCGCTTGATCGACGGAGCCCTTGGCGAAATATCGCAGGAGGAGTCGCTGTCGGCCTGCTTGCAAATTGCCACGTCGATGCGCGACGCGGATTTGGTGGAGCGGGGCTGGACGCGATTCAAGACCCTCTTCCCTGCGAACCGAGACCTGCAGTACGACTGCGAGATTCGCATGCTCCAGATCTGCCGACAGAATGCGTACGAGGTAAAGGCCAGCCCCATCGCACGGACCGGGTTCACGGAGGTCCACACGCTACTCGCGGAAAGACTCGCACCGGAGACCGACATCGACTACCAGGTGCTGCTGGAGGAAGTGCGGACCCAATGGCCGCAGCACCATGATCTTGCTGCCATGTGTGCCGCGACGCATGCGGAGGTGTCCGGCGATCCGCAGGCCGCTTGGGGCCTCGCCGGACTGCTGATTCCAGGCACTCGCTTTGCTCCTGCTGCCGCCAAGCTCATTGTGCGCACCATCCGCGCGTTGTTCCTGGTGGAAGCGGCCAGTCGGGAACAGCTCGGTGTGTATGTGGAGCCGCTAAAGTTGCTCGTCGAGCATCTGGGACAACACCCCGGAGACAAGGAAATCCGAGCCTTGCTCCGCAGAACACTGTCCGTCGAGTTTGCAGGCCGCGAGGGCTTGGCCCTTATCGCTGCGGTAGCTGCAGAGTTCGCGGACAACATGCCTGAGCCGATCGCGGAAGAATCCGGCGTCGACGTGGCAACCGACGAGGAATTTCAGAATTTCCAGCAACGCTGGAAAGAGTGGGCGAAGCAACAGGTGATGGTCGACCCGCGTGTGCCACTTCCTGCCGGTGTGGTGGGCGCGGATGCAGTTGGGCTTGCGCGGCTCATCCGGAACTTCATTGAACACGGCGTCGTGGAGTACGACCAGGCGGACGATCTCGAAGACTTGAGCTTTCAGGCACACATCCTGGCGCCGCTGGCGCGCCATATCCCAAGCACCTACGACGACCTGCAAGCCTTGCGCGCTCTGTCGGTGAAGTTTTCTCTGATGAACAATCACCAGCGCGCACGGGACCTGGCCGAACTCATTCTCGAGATCGCTGGTGACCAGCCCGGACGAAGGCGCCTCGCCTGGAGCGCCTACGCCGACATCTATCAGCGGGCGCATGATGCCACTGATGCCCTCCTCGCTATCGCATGTGCCGGGGCCACCCGCGCGCGGCTGCCCGCGAGCAATCTGTACCACGAGACTTACACGCACCTACGAACACTTCGCGACATGGGTCTTCACGACGCAGCCGAGGTGCTGCTGGAAAAATGCAGCTCGTTTTTCGGCAAGCTCGGAATGACTGAAGCTATGCAGCACCGACTGGAGGTCGTCGGCCTGACCCTGCAAATGAGCCGGGGGGCGAACATGGAAGTCGCGGCTCTGCAGACTTTCCAGGAGAACTGCCAGCGAGTGTTTCTCGACGCCGTCCGGCTGGGGGATGAGCTGTTCGCGGCGGCATATCTCTTCGTGCAGGCACTGGGTCTGTACGAGCGTGCGGGTGGCCAACTGACCGTGGAAGCAGCTGCGGCCAAGCAACAGGCGCTGACGGCTATCGGGCCCGAAGCCGCTCTCACCCTGCAGGCAATCTCCGCAAAACGGCCCACGGCGGCGCAGCTGGTCGACCTGCACAATCGCACGGCGCGCGCTCGGTATGCATCGGACGCTCCCACCGACGCCTACGCCACCAACCTGGTTGCCCCTCGGCTTCTGGCGCCTGCCGATCCGGAAGTGACAGTGCAGGACGCCTGCCTTGCGATTGAGTTGCTGGCTGATCGCGGACTGACGCTGGAGGCTCCGCCAGCTCCGTTGACTGTGGACGGCCCGATCCGCTTTGCACGGTCGCTCGCTCAGGAGCATCAAGTCTCCGTGCTGATGCTGGCACACGACAGCGCGGGCGAATTGGTCGCCACCATCGTGGAGCCCGATGGTGCGGAAGTCCAGAGAGCCCCGAGATCTTCAACTACCGCAAGGGACCGACTGCGAGCTTGGTCGCAGACCTACCCGTTCAGGTATGGATTGATCGACCCCCGGAAGCGCGTAGACGTCGATGGCAACGGGTCGCGGTTTCGGAGTGTGGGGGACGGCGAGTTTTATGAATCGATGCGCCCTTTCACTATCCCCCTGCCGCAGGGTACTCGCGTCTTGATCGTGGCCGAGCCGGAAGTTGCGCAGGTCGCGTTCAACTTGGTAGTGCGGCCCGACGGCGACCTCATCGGCTACGACACCGCAATTGGCATGGTGCCGTCTCTAACTTGGCTCGAGGCTATCCGCCAGAGGACAAGGACAGATGGTGACCGCCGCGTGGCGTGGCTCTCCGACGCAGGCGACCCGGCAGAGTTAGACGCGATGAGCGTCGTCAGAGGAATGCTCGAGGCGCATCTGGATTCTTATCGTATAACCTTGGACACTTCGCGCGACCTACCTCAAGGCTTGGAGGGTGCACAGATGGCGATCGTGACGACCCATGGGCAGCTGGCACGGGGGGAGAGGTACTTTCGGCGTATCGTTGACGAGGGCGCGCTGAAGGAATCCCCGCTGGCGCTCGCCCAAGCGCTGGCCCGGGTCGAACTGGTAATCCTCTTCGTATGCAGCGGCGGACGCATGGATCGGCATCCTAGCGCCAGCACTACGGTGGGGTTGCCGAAGATGCTGCTGGAACAGGGGTGCCGTACCGTCATCGCCTCCCCCTGGCCACTGGAATCGCTCGCAGCCGGACCTTGGCTTGAGGGATTCTTGGCACATTGGGAACAGGGCGCTACGGCCATGGATGCGTGCCACGAGGCGAACAAGCGAATGGCTGCCAGGCGCGAACGCGAGCCACAGTTTTCTCTGGCGATGACGGTTTATGGGGACCCTTTGCTTGTCCGACCGCCGGGCACGTAAGGGTGGCAGGCTTCAGATCAAACTTGACTCGGCTGGACGCATACGTTGCATCTAGGATCGAGGTCGAAGGCCCGTGTTTGGCCGGCTGCGATCCCCGAGAACTTGACGGCATAAAGGTGCCGACATCCTGCGATCACGAACGAATCTTCTGGCTCAAGTAGTGAAAGATCGTTCGGACGGCATTGACCACCAATTCGCCCTCGGCCCGCTCAACAATGTCGTCGTTGGGATGGGCGACACTTCCATGGTTGCGGAGGGTGTTGAGCGCATCGAGAACGGATGCAAATGACGCCAGGACTCTGCCGATCTCCCCGTCATGCGCCCCTAGCGACTGCAATGCTGGATGGTGAGCACGAAGCGCTTTGTAGGCCTGCGTGAGCGTCGCCCCTTCGGGGAGCGAGATCGCACAGTCCTGGCAAGTGGACTTCAGGTATCCGTGCATGGCGGTGTGAAGGCGATCAATCGCACTCGGCGCCCCCGATGTAGAAAGCAAGTGATCGGCGTCTTGCAGAGCGAGACGCACGACCTCCGAGGCAGAAACAGTCGGCAGCACAGCGGGAACATGCCCCGCCCGGTATCCCAGTTCAATCAGTTTGGCCGCCTGATCCCGTTCAAGATGCGGGCGGACCTTAGGATGATCTACGACGGCAACCAAGGCCTGGATATCGTTGTTCGCAAAATACTCGAGCGCCTGAAAGACACAGGCACCGTAGTCTTTGTCCCCGAACCCCAAACTTCGCAGCAGCCGGGCGTGTCCACGAATGTAGTCGTGGAACCCTGTCAGGTAGCCAAGCTCTTGCCAATCCGTCGAGTTGAAATCGGCCACGATGGCGCGCTGCATCGCCAGCATGAGAGGGCCGCGCCATGCCGAATCCTCCAAGAGTTCATAGTTCATTGCTGCCCCTTGAAAAGAACAATCTAACTCAGCTTGGCTCTTATGAGACCTGTGCTTTCTCCACAGCCCATCGGTGGCTTCCCTCGCGTTGTCAGCAGCCATCTGCGATGGGTACCCTTACGGAGAAACGGCAGTTGCCTTCATGGTGCCGTCCAGCTTGCGGTGAATCAGCGATACCAGGGTCAGGATGTCCAGTGCGTCTTGTTCGGACATGGGCCAATTCGTCTTGGGTGCATGGGCCAGAGGATTGCGCACCGCACCGAACAGGCCAATCAGCAAATTGGCAAAGCCTTTCTGCTCGCTCTTCTCGGACTCGGTGGAGAGTGGCCCCAAGACAAGAACGGGCTGCTGGCCCGCGAATGCTTTGTTCACCAGGTCAGCGCCATCACCGTTCAAACCCGACAGTAGGCGAATCCGCTCTGCAACGCCTTTCGTTGCCTCGAAAACGGCATGGAAGTAGTTTTCGTCCAGCAGTTCGGCACGGCAATAGTTCAGCACCTCCGCGTGGACGACGCGGCTTTCCAGCGCGGCCTTAAGCCGTCCAGCTCGTGCGCGCGCTGCATCAAGCGTTGTGGCCTTATCAGCGTACCCAACCCTGCCATCTTCGCGCACGTAAAAGCCGGAGAAGGCAAGGACCACATTGAGTTCGTCGCGCCGCCATGCGAACGCCGCAGCGTCGCGGGCGTAGTTCACTGGGTTCATCGCACGGTTGATGAACATGATGAGATGGTTGCCGAACTGATGCTGGTTCTGCGCACCAGCCAACGCATTGAACAGCCGCTTCCACTTTGTCATGCCTGGCGAAGTGTCCGCGACCTCGATCTCTTGCAGCAAGCGCTCGATTTGCGTACCACTCAAGCCGCGCTCGGTATCGGCGAGCACCCGACACGCAGCTTCAAGATGCTGCGAACTGAACAGTGGGATACGTGTCATTAGTTTCCCTGACGCCTCTCAAGCCCATTCAAGCATGGTGATGATCGCCTGCCCCTCGGTGCCGACCTCCACAAACAGGGCATGCTCGTAACCAAGCTGCTGCTTGTAGCCCCAAAGTTTCCGAAGGTCGATCTGTCGGTCAACGCGGCTCGTTGACTTCTTGAACTCCAAGACCAGAAAGTTCCTTCTTGTGCCTCGCCGATGAACGATCACATCTGGGAATACGGTCTTCGCCTCAACGTCTTCGCTGTCCGGGTACAGCTCCAGATGTCCGAGCCGCTTTGGTTCAATGCCGTCTCGGTTGTATTCGCAATCCACGCTCCAATCAGGAAAATATTGTTGGAGATACATCGCGAAGCGAAAGGTGATGGATCGTTCATTTGCGTCGATGCCGAGCAAGTCATGGTCATTGCGCAGTAGTTCGAACAGCGCGCGTGCTACAGCCTCGCCCGGCGCATGACGGTTGAGATACTAAATCTGATCTTCGGACAACGCCATTGCCATGCTCGCCTACAGAAGACTCACATTAAAGGACGAGTGCACCGATCGAAACGTCGTCAGAATTCTCCGTCGGGCTTCGTCCAGTTCGTCGGCAACGCGATCCGTGAGCATGTACGTAGGGCACTTCGCCTGACCGCATCCGCAGTGCCTGATCTCTCCGTCCTTGAGACGGGTCACGAAGATGCGGCGTAGCTCATCGACCTGACGGACCACGTTTGCAAGCACCGCTTGAATGCGTTGATCTTGAAGATGGTGGATCGAAGGAATACGCCTGATCTCGTTGCCCTCGCGCGTCCGCCAAACGCCCGTGTTGAGTGCGCCAATGGTGTCTTCGACCGCCTGCTTGAAGTCAGGCAAGGAGCTTTCCTGTTGAAACGGCGTGCGAAAGGCAGGCCGGTCGAACACAGCCGCCATCAATTGCAGCGCATCGGCATCCGAAAGGTCAGTGAAGTCGTCCACGAACTTTCGGATCTCCGTTTCAGCGTCGGGAAATTCGATACCTTGAACGAAACGATGCAGCAGGAACTCGGCACGAAGCCGCAGGTTTTCCTCGAATTCCACGCCGGACCATATCGTCACATGAGCAATCCCAAGGGAAGCTGCGGCTTGCCCGATCCGTATTCGACCGGTGTCCGAAACAGCGCCACGAGAGACGAACTTGAAGGCATCCGGCGTCCCGGCAGCGGCCTTGACCGCCTTGGTCATATCGCCCTTGGCTTTCGCCAAGGTCAGCGTGTCCCTGTTCGCGCATTGGATGACGGTCTTGCGTGGCGGTTGGCCATCGAATAGCTCGATACCCGAGATGTCCCGCCCTTGGTCGCCTCCCGATTGACCGTGCCAGATCAGGTCACTCCAGCCAGCGCGCACGTGATACGCAAAGACCAAGCGCTCAAACTGGGGGCCGCTGTAGTCTTCGAAATGAATCGGAGAAACCGTTACCGTCGCCATGTTCTCCCCCTCTTCCCCTGGCCGTTTGTCTTCAGTACGCCTCTCTACGCTCCTGTGAGTTTCCGCGATAGCCAGTGAAAGCCACCATATCGTCATACGGTGGCAAGACATATCGCCGAACAACCATGGAGTTCGACATGGAGAATAACTCGTCAGAGAAAATCGGCCGAGACAGCAGTGCCGGGATGCGCCCGCAACCCGTCTCGCTTCCCTTGCCCGGCTCGAACGCCTACGGCGATCTCCCGCAGTTCCCGAAACACGGCGCGCTGCCATTTCGTCGCAGCATCCGCCGTCATGAGCTGCGGCAGATCGTCCCTCTGGCCGAAACGACGATCTACGAAATGGAGCGCCGCGGCGAGTTTCCAAGGCGCTTCAATCTGACGCCGCGCTGCGTGGTGTGGGACCTGGCCGAAGTGGAGGCCTGGATCGAGGAGCGCAAGCAGGCCCCTCGCATCTGTGCCGCCAAGCCGGATGTCCACCTACGAAGAAAACGCCCTGTTCGGGCGGGTTCCGGTCAGGAATGAAGCCGGCGACGGACACCCTCATCCAACGAGAGCTTCCAACTCCTTGGAAGCCGAGCGCGATAGGCGCCGCCCCTCCTTGGCCACATTGACCTCCAAGGCCGCGCGCGACACCTCCAGAACGTCCTTGGCCAGCGAGTAGCTGCCCTTGGCTTGCAGCCAGGCCAACACATCCGCTAAGTGCCAGATCGACGCACTGCCTTCATGCACCGGGGCCGGGAAGCTGCCCGGATGGGCCAGCATCAGCTTGCGCATGTTCTGCCGCGACACGCCCACGATGTCGGCTACATCGGTCAGCCCGACCAAATCCGGCGCGACCTCGATCAGTCTGGCCGACGGCGCGGCGCGCCGCACATCCGCCAGCGCGCTGCGCACGGCCGCGTCCGCACTGTCCGCCTCGCGGGTGAACTCGAGCGCGAGCCGCCCCGGCTGCCCGATGCCGACCAGGGCATCGTCGCAGCCGGCTTCGCCCAAGCGCTCGACCAGCGCACCCGGGTCGCGGTCATCATCGGCGAGCTGGTATTTCAAGGTGAAGGTGTATTCCATTGCGCTATTCCTCGGCATCGTCGGCTGCCTCCTGCTGCGTGGGGTGCGTCGTGCAGTTATCCACGACGCGCCGCAAGGCGCGTGCGTGGTTTCCTGGGTTCTTCGGCGTGCTCCACACACTGGTGATGCAAAACTCGCCGCAGCGGCACTCCGCGTCGTTGTACGGACAGTAAATCCGCCCCCAGGCGTGGCTGCCGCCGACCTCCACGCGCCAACCCTGCCCTTCGGCATGCCTGAGTGCTTCCTCGACCTCTTTCTTCGGATGAGAGGAACGGGCCATCAACAGTCTCCAGTATGGGAATGATTGGCAAGGTTGTCAAGTGACAACCTGACCACTACTTCAGGCCAACGAACTCAACACCGGCACGACCACGTGCTCCGGCATCAGCTTTGGAACGTAGGTCTGCCCGTCGATCCAGGCATCGACCATGCTGGCCCACTCCTGCAGCATGTGGCGCCGCTGTTCGGCGTATTCGGCCTTGTTGTAAATCGAGCGCGAAGAACGCCCCTCCTCGTGCGCAAGGCACTTCTCGATCCAGTCGCGGTTGAACCCGATCTCGTTGAGCAGCGTCGAGCCCGTGCGGCGCAGATCATGGACGGTGAACGGCTCCAGAGGCAGACCTGCAGCCTTGGCCCGCTGCGCCACGATCTGAGTGACCCGGTTGAGGGTCGCGTGGGACATGCAGCGGTCGGAGTCATAGCGCGACGGCAGCACGAATTTCGAGCCAGCCGCGCAGGTATGCAGCGCCACCAGGATGTCCAACGCCTGGCGCGACAGGTAGACCACATGCGGATTGCGCCCTTTCATCCGCTGCTTCGGAATGGTCCAGGTCGCGTTCTCGAAATCAACCTCATCCCAGGTGGCCTCGATCAGCTCGCTCTTGCGCACCAGCGTCAGCAGGATCATGCGCAGCGCCAAGCGGATGGTCGGATACGTGGCTACCGACTCCATCTGCCGCGACATCAAACGGATCTCCAACGGCGACAAGGCACGGTCCTTGGGTACGAAGGTCGCAATCGAGGCCGCGCCCACGTCGGCCGCCGGGTTGTCCACCTTCTCCCCATGCAGCATGGCGAAGGCATAGACCTGCTTCACGATGTCGCGGACATGCACCGCGGTGGCCGGGGCGCCCCTCCCCTTCACCTTGCCGCACAAGGCGCGCAAGTCATCGGCGGTGATTTCGTTGAGCAGGCGGTTCTGGAACGCTGGCAGGATGTCCCGATCGACGATGCTCTTGCGCATCGCTCGCGTGCTGTCGGCCATCCGTGCACCGGCCAGCCACTGGGCGGTCATGTCGCCGAAGTTTTTGGCGGCGGTCAGGCGGCGCTTCTCGCGCTGTTTCTCGTGCGCCGGAGACTTGCCCTGGGCGACGGCCTTCTTGGCGTCCAGCAGCTTTTCACGGGCCATCCCCAGCGAAATGCCCGCCGGCCCGTAGCGGCCGATGGTCAGGGTCTCGCGGCGGCCGTTGAGACGGTAATCGAAGCGGAAGGTGACGGTACCGGTGGGCGATACCGTCACGTACATCCCATCCCGGTCAGAAGCCTTATAAGTCAATGACTTAGGCTTCAAATTGCGCAGCGCGGTGTCGGTAAGCATCGAGGTTTTTCCTCCTGTTCATGACGGCTTTTACCGTCAGGGGTCAGGAGACCTGCTGATGCCTGGAAAGCCGCATGAAACAAGCTTTCCAGAGGAGTGATTTACCGTCAAAGACCGATTTGGTCTCGATAGTAAACAAGGAGGTCTTAATCCGGCCTCCGGTTTCTACCGTCACCTCTACCGTCAATCCGTTTCGCTGCCCGGCGATAGTCGCCGATAGCTGCCGTGACGTATTTCCTTTGAAATCAACACGTTACGTCGGATTTTCGATAGGTAGCGATAGTCCCCGAAGGACCTGATTTCACTCCCACTCGATTATCTATAAGCATAAAAACTCGTTTTATAGCAACAACTTATGAATTGACACCTAATTGATGCCATGAAAAGTGCCATGCTCAGATCAAGAGGATGAACACTGCCTGCGCTGGTGCCGGGCAATGGCCTCTTCCAGAGTCTCCCCGGGCTGCCATCCGTACAGATCGCGGACGCTCTTCGTTCTGGCATGGCCAGGAGGCTTGAACTCGTAGCCGGCAGCAGCCATCTCGGCGGCCATGCCCTCAGTGATGAAGAACGGTTCGTTCTCTTCGTGCAGTTTCATGTTGACACCATAGCGACGGTCCGAAAAACCAGAAACCTATCCACTTCCTCCCAGCCGAGCAGTCAAGAACCTCCGGCTAGCTCCAGCACACTGGGACGCGCCACGATAGCCTTGAACAGGTTGCCGGCCCGATCATCGATGAGTTCGATCTGCGGCCATGCCCTCAGTGAGCGCAGCAGGCCGCTACCCAATCCGCGATAAGGCAGGAGCTTGGCGGCAAAGGACGCCAGGATGGGGTTGCGCATATTGGAGTTGCCGGCCTTGATGTTCTCGATAGTCAGGTTGTTGGGCAGGTGGCCAGGGCTGATGATCTCGACACGATCCGCGAAGACCAGTACGCGGATCGGCGCGCTGACGAAGTAGTCGCGGTGAATAAGGGCGTTGGCGACCAGTTCTTCCCAGACGATGCGGGGAATCTCAGGCTGCCCCTGGGAGTTGAAGCCCTGCTCGCCCTGCGCGGCGCGGGTGTTAGCGACGATAAAGCCCAGCGTCTGCTGGAACACGTCGGCCAGCTTGCCGACGATGTCGCGGCTGTCGATGTAGCGTTCGTCCTCAATCTGGGTGCCGACAAAGGCGACGGCCTTGACGACGAAGGCGGGTAGCGCGTAGTGCGGTGATTTGGCGAACAGCAGACCGCCCGCCACGTTGAGCTGCCCCTGGTTCATCAGGTTCATATTGGTCAGCAACTGCGGCAGCGGCTGGTTATGCTGGGCGAGCGGCTCACCGAATTGCTGCTCGAAGAAGGTTTCGAAATAGGGCATGTCCACATCGCCCGCGCTCAAGCCCGCTACGGGCGTTTCGTCGGCGTGCACCAAACCCGCCTGCTGGAACAGGCGCTGCAATTCCTCGCGCGAGGTGGCGCGGCGCTTGTCCGAGCCGTTCTTCACCCAAATCGCGCCGTTCTTGTCCATGTAGGGCTTGTTGACGCCTTCAGCGATGGAGAGCACCAGCACCGTGCCTGCCGGGTGGGGCACGTTTTCCGTGAGCGGGTTCACGGCGGGACGCACGACCTGCGAGGCCACGTTGGCGATGAGCATGTTGAGACGAGCAACGTCGGCGCCGGATAGACCGCGCACCGAACCGTCGTCGTTCACCCCAATGAAGATGCGACCACCAGCGGTGTTGCTGAAGGCAACGATCTCTGCTGCCAAGGCGTCGGCGTTGTTGATGTCCGTCTTGAACTGCTGCCGACTGTCCTCGCCCCGGCTGAGCAGGTCGATCAGCTCTGTGGTTTCCATAGGTTGTAGACCTCTTTGCGACGGTTGAAGGCTTCCTGGCCTCCTTCCATGATGTTGATGATGGCGTCCTGCACCGGGCGAGCGTCGATGCTGCCGCTTCGCGTGGCGACCTTCTCGTCCTGGTATTGGCAGGCGTGCACCTGTTCCGCGTCACCCAGCACCGGGAAGTTGGCGTTGTGGGTGGCAAAGATGAACTGGGCGTGAGGCTTCATTTCCCGTAGCAGCTTGATCACATCGTCGTAAATGGTCTGGTTGTCCAGATCGTCTTCCGGTTGGTCGATGATGATCACGTCGTTCTGGCGTTGGCTGAGCACGTACAGCAACAGCGCCGAAGCGCGCTGCCCGAGAGAGTGGTGCTTCAACTCTTTGCCGCGATAGCGGATGACGAAGCGGTTGGGCACCTGCCAGGTGACGAAATCGGTCAGGTTCTGCATGAAAGTCTTTTCGAAGACCTCGGGGGTGCTGCCGGCCTTCGCCAAGGCTCCCGGCAGGGCACGCAGGAGGCCGCCGAAGTCTGCATAGTCCTCCATAACTGCGCGCAGCGTGGTTTCGCGGATGTTGCTGCCCTTGAAGATCTGCTGCATGAAGCTGATGGTGGCTTCCTTGTCACCCTTGAAGTCCGCTTCGATCTGCAGGGCGGTGTGGCCAGCGTTCACGCGGTCCAGCTCTACCTTGATGGTGTTGAACTCGCTCAGCCATAGTTCATTGAGTTTGTCGATCTCGGCAAACAGCGCGTCGCGGATGCTGGTCTGCTGTGATTCCTGCTTGGCCAGCGCCTGAAGCATTTGCTCCGCCTTGGTTTTGCGCTGCTGCTGGGCCAGGAAGTCGTCCGGCTGGATGGCAGTCATGCCGGTTTGCTTGAGCTCCTGAGCCAGTTGGCGCTCGACTTGTGCGAACTCCTCCTGAAGGCTCCTGCTTGCGCCTTCAAATTCGCCCTGTTTGGTCTTGAGGCGAGCTGCAATGACGTTCGCTTCTCGCTCGATCTGCTTGAGCTGATCGACCTTGGCAACGAGGTTGGAGAACTCGGCGTAGTAGGCCGTGAAGAAATCCGGGTTCTGCTTGGAAACGTAGCTCGTTGCGTTCCGCAGCTCGTCCTCATGCTCGGCAATCAGACTTCCTAGAGCGAGAATGAAGCTGTCTGCCCGCTCCATCATGCGCGCGAGCGCTGTGGCGTCCTGGTGGAAGCCAAGTCGCTTTTGGAGCTTATCGGCGACACCGTGCTCGGCGAACTTGGTCAGACGGAAGTTGGCATCATTTAGTTGGGTCTCGAAGTCGCGCTTGAGTTCGGCCGTGTTGCTGAGCTTGAGCCAGCGCTGAGCAGCGTCACGCACGCGCTGGCGTTGAACCTTTATTTCGTCACGCAGCACACGCAGCTTATCACCAACCAGCTTTTCCACCAGATCGGTCTCGAAGCCTTCGCCGGTGCTGGAAAGGTCCTTCTGGCCGAAGTAGATCGGACGGCGCAGTACAGTCTCCCGGATCGACACGCCGGGTTGCAACTTGCCGCCCAAATAGACATTCGGGGCTTCGCGGAAGATGCGGGAGATGGTGAATTCCTGTCCGTACACGTCACATGCTGTCAGCGTCACCTTGCCGCCGCTGCCAAGGGTATGGCGGATCAACTCATCCTTGTACCTGGTGTCCTGCGCCTTCTCGCCGCGTGGAATGTCGAGGGCGTAGCGTACTGCCTCCAGGATGGATGATTTTCCGCTGCCCCGGATGCCGATCAGCGTGTTGAGTTCGGAAGAGAAGTGCAGCGTCTGACCATCGAGGATGCCCCCGTCGAAGTGGATGCTGCGGATGTGCGACGCCTGATGCTTGGGCGGCTCCGTGGCGACCCGCGCAGCGGGATCGCTCAAGGCAAACTTGACCGCCTCAAAGGACAGCTCGCCCAATTTGAGATAACAGGCTTTGCCCTGACCAATGTCTTCTATGCATTTGGCGTCGCAGCCTTCGAGTTCGGCGGGATACCAGTCACCTAGATGCTGCTGCGCTTTAGTCCGGCAGGGTTTGTTTTTCTCTTGCAACTTGTTGTACGTGCGCACCTTCTGAAAGCCAAGCGTGCGGCGGCGAAATAACTCATTTCGGCCCAGCTCGGCAAGACGCCCCCCATCCAGCTCGGCCCAAAGCCCACTCGGCGCTTCGACATGAGCAAAGACGAGAAAGAAGTCGCGGTGGTAGCTTTCCAACTCCTCGATGGTGTTCACCAGCGACAGCGAAGATCGACCATTTTCCTGCTCATACTGGGCTGGGACTTTTCCTTTGAACGAGACGCCCAAGAAGGGATTGATATGGTCATGACCATCGGCCAACCAATCATCGGAAAAGACAACCAGCGTGTGGATACCATTGGCCCCGTCATTGACCGACAACTCAACGCCTGGCAGCAACGCAATACCCTTCTTCTGGGCAGTCTTTCTCAGTGCCTTGAATTCTTCGAAGTCGAACTTATTGTGGTTGGTGATGACGCCCAATCGGATGCCCGCTTTCTCCAATGCATCCACATAGTTGCTGTTGTAAAAGTTGTCATCGCTCGTGAACTTGAATTCACGGTCCGCTCGGGTATGCAGATGAAAGTCAGCGCGGACCCACAACGCCCCTTCTGCAAAGACCATAGATCGAGCCTCTGGCTGCTTCGGTCGCAGATTTTCCATCATGGTCCATCCTTATAGTGAGTCCGCGCGTAGCCTGCCAGTTGCGCGGTATTTGGATCATAGATAACTTCGTTAATCGATCCATTTCGAATGTGCTGATTCGTTATTGCGCTTAGACGGTCACTGGTAATCATCTGCCAACCCGCTGCTGAACAGAACCTCTGCATCCTGGCCCACGGCAATCGCATCCCGCACTTCCGGCCGTTTCAAGTCAAGCACGCGCAGTTTGTCGCTGCCCTTCACCTGGGCAATGGACTCGATCCGGCGATAGGCATCGGCATGGTTGGCTGCGTACAGCGCCAAGCCTTGCAGCTTGACCAGCGCGTCGCTCAAATGCAGCCCATGCGGATCAACCAGATCAATGACAAGGGAGCCATCCCCCTGCGTGGCAAAGAACAGAAAGTCTGGGCGAACAATTCCGTACTGCCCAGCTTTTTCATAGGCGATACCCAGCGAAGCCTGCCCTGGCTGCTGCGGGTTGCGATACCAGAACGAGAATTCCGGCTTTGCCGATTCCGTCTCGACGACCGTCCGCTCCCAGTCATTCAGTTCAGCGGGGTACTTGCCGGCCTCGTTGCACAGCAAGTGGCCATCCCAGACCGGGAGCACTCTCACCTTGCCGTTCTCGTTCGCCTTGGTCGCCTCATAACGAGCCTCGGGCTTGAGCAAGCCCACGTCCTGCGGCTCCGTGCTCATTTCGATGATCTGCCTGTAGGATTCCCGTCGATCGTCACTGAGCGCCTTGATTTGCGGCCCATACTTGACCAGCCAGTCCTTCGTTAGCTTATCGGCCTCGGCATCGAAATAAGCCTGTGCTTCCATCACCAGCCCCAAGCCAGCAACGGTTACGCGGGCCTCCATGATGGCCTCAAGAAAGCCCTCCGGGTCTTCGTCGCGGTCGGCTTGCTGGCCGGCCAGATGGTCAACATAGGAATGAGCAATTGCCGGGCTAAAGATGCGCGCCGCACGTCGGTAAGCATCGTTGATCACGGCCACATCGGCATCTTCCCAGAACTGTTCCAGGCTCCGGCCCTGACCCCGCAGGTCTGCCTTCACAGTCTTGCCGTCCACCACCAGCACCGACTGTCGCTTGGCCTTGATCTTGGCGTCGTTGTCGGCTTGAAACGCATCCAGAACCCTGTGCATCTCAGCGTGTGCCCGTCGGCCTGCGCCGGACAGAATATCGTCGGACGCCAGTTCGTGCGCCAACGCGGTTAGTCTGACTGCGGGCCTGGCACCTCGTTGCGGCCGCGTTTGTGACGGCAGCGCCTCGAATGCCTCCCACACGGCAGGCGCGACAGCAGGGTTCGGCCGCACCTCGCTGTAATCGATCAACACGCGCCCTGGCGTAGCTGCCTCGTTGCCAGTGGTTAGCTCATCGACCACCTGCTCCACAGCCTTGCGATTGAATCTCGGCAGCAAGCAGTCCACTGCATTCAGGCGGTCGTTACCAGGGATACGGCGGGCAAGCGGCGAACGCACCAGACGGCCCAACAACTGCGTGATGTGCGTCTTGTCGCTAGCCGCACGAAAAGAAACCATGACCTCGGCACGCGGGCAATCCCAGCCGGTGCTGATGGCATCCTTGGCAATCAGCACCCGCACCCAGGTCGATTCCTGAACCCGCTGCGGCTCGACATAGGGCACGTCGCGGTTACCGAAGCGCTGCGTGGTGTGATCCCCGAAAACATGCGCTACGCTGGCAGACGGCAGCTCAGGGTAGCGTTCGAAAATAGTATCCAGCGCCCGCCCGATTTCATTGGGATCAGGCGTGTTGGGCACCTGCAAGACCATCAACGGCACGACAAGCTGAGCTTCTTGTTGCTGCTTGGAGTACTCGCTCCAGGCAAGACTGGATTCCTTCAATTTATCGGTCGCCCGCCGCACCAGAACGGTATCGAAATCGCCAACATTGTCTGGAATATCCAGCAGGATGGTGTCTTTGATCAGGCCTGACTCCTGCACTTTTGAAGCGTCAACTTCCACGTTAGGCAGCTTGATATGCTTGCCTGCCGACTCAATCGCCTTGTTGAAACGCTCCACCGTAGCCGAAATACCCCAAACCGCCGGGATACCGGGCACGCTTCCAACGCCATTGATGAGCCGCTGGACGATAGTGCTCTTGTCGTTCTGACTGGCTGCCGTCTGACTGCCCATGCCTCGGTGCGCCTCATCCAGCACCAGATAGAGCGTCAATTCCGGGTCTTCAATGGTGTTCTGGATGGTGTCCCAAATCGTGTAGGCTCGCAAGTCGGGGCGCATGTCCGGGAAGGTACCGTCCAGCTTGGCGGCCAACTCTTCAGGATCATGGCCACGCACCAGCAAGCTGCTCTTGCTGAGTTTTTGGGTGTTGAGAAAATAGATTTTTCCCGCCTGGAATTTCGGTCTATTAAAGGTGTTTGCCACAACCACCAGGTCGGTGTAATTGATGCGGTCGCTGGCCTCCATAAAGCGGAAGCGGGTCTGTTGGTTCAGATTGGGATCGTCGCTGAACCAGATCACCACAGCGCCGGGATCGGCATCGAATCTGAATTCATCATCACCATGAAACAGCGCCTCGAATGTGGCAGCCGCCATCACAGTCTTACCCGCGCCGGTGACCGCAGTCAGTGAAAAAGCAGTCCTATCAGCCTCGCCATGCCACAGGCGACGAGCCTTACCCAGATTGTTCAAGGATTCGCGGACGGCGTCGCGCTGATAGTCTTTGAGCGTGAACTTCATCCGTTACTCTCCGTTGGTGAAGCTGAAATTGGTCAGATACGATTCATACAAGCGTACCGGCTCGACGCCATCAGGCAACCGCTTAGCAATAGCCTGGAAGCGGCGGTCGTCATCGGTGACGATATAGGCAATGCGGATTTCAGCGGCTTTGGCCAGCGCCCTGATAAAAGGTGTGGCCGCATCCACATTGCTGAGCAATCCATAGGCGTCTGCCACTGCCCAGCCATCGCCGGGCACACTATCTATGCGACTGCCCTGCGCTCCAGCTCGCAGCCACAGCAACGGCGCAACCCTGTTAAACGCCAGGTTGTAATTGACAGATACCGGCGTCTCATAGGTGAGCGTAAAGAACTCAGCGTTTTCCTCAAAGCCATCGGCCATCGGAAATTCATCGGTGAATTTGTAGTCGCCCTTGATGGGTTCACCGTCTGGCGTTTTGCCGGTAATGACAGCGGCAACGCGGGGTTTGGTGATGTAGTCGCAGATACCCCACTTTTCCCACTCTATATCGCCGGGGCGCAAACCTGCTTCGCGCAAGTTTCTTTGTTCGTGGGCAGCGACTTCGTTATTGGTGATGGAAATGCACTGACGATAGCCGCCATCCTGCTTGTTGAGTCGCATAACGGCATGAGCGGTAGTTCCAGAGCCTGAAAAGAAATCGAGGATAACGGAATAAGGCTTGTCAGCCACGAAAAACCGCAGAGCGTCTTCTACGGCGTACAGGGATTTTGGAAATGGGAATCTTCTTTCTGGAATTACCGCTTTAAGAACCCCGGTTCCACCATGTTCCGCACTATGAGATGTAAACTCCCATTGCGTTGTCACATGTTTTAACGTTGCATCAACATACTTTGCAATTACAGCCCCATCCTCTCGCCTTCCGTTGACAGTAACTATGCCAGTAGCAATTTCTTTGCGAACCTTGTTTGGCAAATGCTGAATAATATAAGGTTGTGGCTCACTTTTTTTCCCATTAGCTCTTATGTAGCCTTTGGGCCACCAGTTATCAAATGCAGTATCTGTGTACTCCCAATTCATTTCAGTGCCATCAGCCCGAATTGGGAAAACGGCCACAGCACCTTGTGGCGGCTTGATGGTTTCCCTCGCAACGTCTGGCGGCAAAGGATCTCCACGACCAACAATTGCTCCTGTCTCAGCATCCACGAAAATCGGGAAAAACTGATTCGACCCGCAAGCCCCTTTCCCCTTTCTGCCTCGTATCGAAGCTAGATTGCGTCGACGCATTGTTTCCCAGGCAACTTCAGCACCAATAGCTTCACTATCTGGCATCCCTCCCACTATCGCCGATCCAAACCGTACAAAAAACAAAAACTCGTTAGTACGAGCGAAGTCGCCAGTTCTACCTGTCCCTTTCGGATTAATGACTGAAGAAACCATTTCTATCTTGGCATCCTCAAACGTCTGCTCTAACAGCAACCCCAACCGTAGATATTCTTTCTCATCAATGGTGACAATTAGCACTGAATTCTCAGGATTCAGTAGCACTTTGGCCTCCTTGAGGCGCCGCTCCATCATCGCTAGCCACTTACTGTGTCTATAGAGGTCATCACCCTCCACATAATCGTTGTTGTACTTCCAGTCCCTTGCTCCACTGTTGTACGGTGGGTCAATGTATATAGCATCCACCTTGCCCCGATGGGTATAAGTCAGCGCCTTGAGGACGTGATAGTTTTCGCCATTGATGACCGTATGGCACGGCTTGTCGCCACCACGCTGCACCTTGCCGGTACTGACCAGGCCCGGATAGACGGTGTCGCGGAACTCGGCCACCACCACCAGATCATTCAGCGCCACGGTCTGCATTTCGATCTCTGCCGCACCCAGCAACTCCAAGTCAGCCGTTTTCTTGGCCTTGTGGATGGTTTTCACCTGCCATAGTCGCTGATCACCCTTTCGGGTTGTGCCACGCTCTGGCAGCACACGCACCTTGTCGCCCTTCCTAATCGGGCGCAGCGGCAATTCCACCGCCTCCGGGCTATGCCGTTCGAAGTTCAGGCCAAAGGGAAGGCGCGACGACAGAATCTTGAACTCTCGATCCAACTCGGCCCCCAGGGCAGAATCCTTGGCTTTTGCCTTGGCAATCAAATCAGTCAGTCTGGACACGGAAATTTGTTCTCTCTTTTGTTTCTTCGCTATTGATGACGCGGTTGCACAACGCCGCAATGCTTGTAAATCGTGGTTCGGGATACGCCATAGCGACGGGCCACGTCTGCCACGTGTATATCGGGGTCGCGCAGCAAGGCCTTGATCTCTCTCACCTGTTGCTCGTCCAGCTTCGGCTTGCGGCCACCGGCGCGACCTCGGGCACGCGCGGCGGCCAAACCGGCTTGCGTCCGCTCCCGGATCAAACCACGCTCAAATTCGGCCAGCGCTGCGAACACATGAAAAATCAGCTTTCCAGCCGCGCTGCCGGTTTCGATCTTTTCCGTCAAACTTTCAAAGCCGACGCCACGCTGCTCAAGATCGGTCACGACCTGCACCAGGTCGGGCAGGCTGCGCCCGAGCCGATCCAACCGCCACACCACCAGGGTATCCCCTGCCCGCAGCGCCTTGCGGCACTGTTCAAGCTCCGGCCGCGCTGTATTCTTGCCACTGGCCGCTTCTTCGTAGATCACGCCGCACCCAGCCTGCTGGAGCGCGTCGCGCTGCAGGTCAAGGTGCTGATCATCAGTCGATACGCGGGCGTATCCTATGCGTTGATTCATGGACGCATCCAGGACATTGAAAACTTGACGCCGATACTAACACCTGTAGGCGGTTTTTCACGAACACAAAGTGCTCCACTTTGATCTGTTCAGAAAACAACCGTTTGATGAACAAAGTGCAAGGGGAAAGGTCAAGTGCAGGACCGACACAGATGACGCAGGAGTTCAGCCGATGACTGCCCCCAAAGACCTTGAAACCTGGCTGTCCGAGAAGGTCGGCCCTACATATGACGCCATGAAGGCCGACCCGGCTCGCGCCGTTACGCCTGACCAGGTGCGCCGCACCCTGGCCGATCTGCATGCCAATGACGACAGCGGCCGGCAGGCTGACATTGCTCGCGCTATCGAGCTGGCCCGCAGCGTCGATGCTGGGCTGGAGTCTCTCTTACCCTTTGGTCCGGCCGAACACTTGACCACCGCTGAGGCAGTGGCCGCATTCTTGGCTGATGCCGACGCGACGGCTGACCCAGCGTATAACGAGCACGCGCAGGTCCTCGCGGCACGGGCCAGAGCGATGCACGGCATCAAGTAGCAGGTTGGCTAGCATCGTCATCTCTGGCGGTGCTGCAGCTCAACGTGTGCGACCTGCTGAGCTGGATCCCATCGCCAGAAACGACGATGCGAGATCCACGCCAAGGGCAAAGGAAGAGCGGCCGCCATCGCTCGATCTGGCGATGCAGATGGACAGAGACTCGCGTTGAAGACGCCCGCACTCACTGTGCTCACGGTGGGGAAAACGCCCTCTCGCTCGTCTTTTCAATCTAGGCAACGCCAATACGCGACCCACCACCAAGGAAGCCAGGCTGGAGGATGGAAGCTTGCTTTACCTTCGTTCCTACGATGCCCAACCCGGACAAGGCATGCAACCTCGCAGTACGATCTACGACGACAGCACTACCAGGGCAGAATGGCCGGAACGCCGCATCTCCACGGGCTCAGTTCCACCACATCCGGCTCAGACAGGCAAACACCATCAATCCGACGCAAATCCAACGCACGTGCCTGTGGGACGTGCATAGCGCATGGATCCCCTGGGTCAGCAGAAGCAATCCCAAGATACCGATGGTCGCGATACGAGCGTTTCCGTTGCTTGCAAACGCGTCAGCGGGAATTTGCGGATCGATGTCCTCCAGCCACTGGTACTCGCTGCCCGAGACAACGTAGAGCAGCACCATTCCGGCGGCGTAGCCTCCCCAAGACAGAACGGCGTACGCAACCCGTACCGCTTTTCTCAAACCGGACACCTCCAAAACTCACTCGCACTCAAAAGACGCGCTGAGGACGACGTCGTGCGCCGCATCTTTCTTCGCCGTTCCCGTGCAGACAGCCACTGCATCGCCAACGCGCTTGTAGACCTGGACGCTCCCGACGGGACCATAGGCGCACACAAGGTATTTGCCGTAGGGATAGGGGCCTTCGAATCGCCAGATGGAGATCAATTTCCCACGCGGCTGCGCCTCCCCCTCATTGCTCGGGATCAACTGGGCCATGTCGCGCGGATGGCCCGAATACACCCCTACCGAGAACAGGCTCAGCGAACCATGGCGCTCCAAATCGATCCCCGTCCCGGCCGGCAGGTCCGGGCTCTGCAACACCGCGTCGGAAACGCGCAGCGTATCGGGACATTGCAGCGTTTCCTTCGCCGCGGCGGGCGTACAGGCCCAACCCAGCGCGAGTGCCCACAGCAGCTTCATTGCAGATCCATCCATACCTTGCTCCCTTGGGTTGGTCGCGGCCTCCGCATCACCGAGAAGCCGCACCCGACGCCGCTGGTCTCGCCTCAGTGCTACGCGAAGGCGATGTGGCTGCGCACGCAGCGCGCACAAACTGCCAGCGCTGACCGCAAACGTCAATGGGCCGCATCGGCCACGAAAGGAGCCAGCGGCCTTGGCTTCCCGTCCGCGCTTTCGTCAGCACGACAGTAATTCCCCCCCTTGATCTCGATAGAGAAAAAGACAACCCCGCTACCGCCTTCAAAGCACGCCCCGGCTTTGAGCCCACCTTGAACGAACACCGTACCGCACTCCTTCGGGTCGCGGTACGACCGCAGCATCCCTTCGCCACCCAGGCCAGTGCCCAGGCAGCCATCTTCACCACCCCTCTGGAAGCGGCGCATCTCATGCCCGCGACCGGGCCCTGCCATCGAAGGAGCTCCCCTAATGACACACACCTTTACCAGGCGCTGCCATGCGCTGCGCATGACGCCGCTCGCGGCCATCATCCTGGCCAGCGTGTCCGCCCCTCCAACCGCGGCAGCGCAAACGCAGCCCACTGCGTCCGCAGACCTCTCTGTCCTGCCCACCGTGACAGTGATCCAGCAATCCAACCCAGCGCAGCGCAGCTCCACCGGGACAAAAACCGACACGCCTTTGATCGAGACCCCCCAGTCGATTTCCGTGATCCCTGCCGATCGCATGACAACGCAAGGCGCGACCAACGTGAAAGAGGCGCTCAGCTACTCCCCGGGCGTGATTCCCACGCGCTTCGGCGCCGATTCACGCTATGACTGGATCTCGCTGCGCGGCTTCGATGCGTATGCGCCGGGCTTCTACCTGGACGGCATGCCGCTGCGCAACAACGGCAACTGGGGCATCTGGCCGATCGAGAGCTACGGCGCCGAGCGCATCGAGCTGCTGCGCGGCCCGGCCTCGGTGCTCTACGGCCAGAGCGGCCCCGGCGGCCTCGTGAACGCGGTGAGCAAGCGCCCGACGGCCGAGCCCCTGCGCGAGGTGCAGGTGCAGGTGGGCGACCACGGGCGCAAGCAGATCGCGGGGGACTTCTCCGGCCCGCTGCGCGAGGACGGCACCCTGCTCTACCGCCTCACCGCGCTCACGCGCGATGCCGAGCTGCCGGCCGGCGGCATGAAGGACGACCGCACGTTCATCGCGCCCTCGCTCACCTGGAAGCCTTCGAGCGACACCAGCCTCACGCTGCTTTCGCAGTTCGGCCGCACCCGCGCGGGCGTGTTCTCGCGCACGCGCCCCGCCGTGGGCTCGCTCGTGCCGACGGCCATCGGCACGTTCATCCCGAGCGGGCTCTTCGCCAGCGACCCAACGCACAACCGGTTCGACCTCGACACCTCGATGGTCGGCTATCTGTTCGAGCACCGCATCAACGAGGCCTTCACCGTGCGCCAGAACGCGCGCTACAGCCACCTCGACGTGGACTACAGCGCCGTCCAGGGCCGCAACTTCATCACCGTGAACCCCGCCAACCCGCGCGACCCGGCCAACTTCACGACGCTGCGCCGCACCGTGTCGGGCAGCAACGAGCGCATCCGCGCGTTGAACCTCGACAACCAGCTGGAGACGCGCCTGCGCTCGGGTGACGTGCAGCAGACGGTGCTCGTGGGCCTGGACTACCAGCGCACGCGCATCGACCAGACCAGCTACAGCGGCGGCTCGGCCAGCTCGCTCAACATCTACAACCCCGTGTACGGCGGCGCGGTGCAGATCCCGGCCCCGTGGTACGACGGCGTCGCCACGCTGGCGCAGACCGGCTTCTACGTGCAGGACCAGATCAAGTGGCACGACCGCTGGCTGCTGACCCTGGGCGCGCGCTACGACCGCGCCAGCAGCGAGGTGGACAGCCGCCTGGACGGCAGCCACACCAAGATCTCCGAGAGCCGCGCCACCAAGCGCGCCGGCCTCACCTACCTGGCGCCGAACGGCTGGGCGCCGTACGTGAGCTATACCGAATCCTTCGTGCCCACGGCCACGCGCAATCCCGCCACGGGCCAGCCGTTCAAGCCTGAGACCGGCCGCCAATACGAAGCCGGCGTGCGCTACCAGCCCGAAGGCGGCAAGCAGAGCTACAGCGCGGCGATCTTCGATCTGCGCCGCAAGAACTACCTGACCGCCGACGACAACTTCGTGCCGCGCCAGACCGGCGAGGTGCAGGTGCGCGGGCTCGAACTGGAAGCCTCGGCCGAGGTGCTGCCCCGCCTGAACCTCGTGGGCTCCTACACCTACACGCCCACGGCCGAGATCACGGCCAGCAGCACCGCGCGCGAGATCGGCAAGCCGCTCACGGCCGTGTCGCGCAATGCCGCAGCGCTCTGGGCCGACTACCGCTTCCCGAACCGCATCAAGGTGGGGCTGGGCGCCCGCTTCACGGGGTCGAACTACGGCGACCTGAACGCCGCGCCGGGCAAGGTCCCGTCCTTCACGGTGTTCGACGCGATGATCGGCTACGACATCGACCGCTGGACCTTCGCGCTGAACGTGCGCAACCTGACCGACAAGACCTACATCGGCAATTGCGACCAGTACGGCAACTGCTATTACGGCGACGAACGCCGCGTGATCGCCACCGCAATCTATCGATGGTGAGAAGCATGTGCCGGCCGCGCCGCCGGCTGTAACCTGCAGGGTGCGAGTCTGGTGGATCGAGCATCCACCGGGCCAGCCCAGAAATCGTCACCCTGCCGCAATACGGTTCTGCTGCCGCGCCTATTGCCTCGCACTCATGGATCCTTCGACCGCCATGATGGCCCGTTGGTCACGAATGACGGCCGAGGCTCGCATGACGCTCTACACGACCGACTACATTGAGTACTACCTCACCCTCGTGGGCTGGATCGTCCAGAACGGCGTCTGGAACATCCTCGTCGCGAGCGGCGCGTTCGCCCTGCCCTTCGTCGCCATCGTCGTCCAGGAATGGCTGCGGGCTCGGGGAGAGGGAGCGGACGAAGGCAACAAGGGCGTGCTTTCGGCCGCCCGCATCGAGAACCGCGTGTGGGCCGCCGTCGTGGTGATCCTGTTCGCCGGCATCCCCTTCATCGATGTGGATCTCCAGACGATCCAGTTCGATGCGAGCCGCTCCAAGCAGTGCAAGGTCGATGTGGCGACACCGCAGGACACGCGGTGGTCGCAAGCCTTCACCACGCTCAACAACCAGAGTGCGCGGGTGCCGGTGTGGTGGTTCTTCATGCATGCCATCTCCAAGGCCGTGACCGGTGCGGCCGTCGCGGCCATCCCCTGCGGAACGGACCTGCGGCAGATGCGCATGGACATCGACAGCACGCGCATCGACGACCCGGTGCTGGCCCAGGAGGTGGCCGACTTCACCCGCGACTGTTACGGGCCCGCACGGGCGAAGTTCTTCATGGGACGGCCCGAACTCTCGCAGGCCCAGATGGACGATGTGACCTGGATCGGGTCCAGCTATTTTCTGGGCACGGGTGGCTTCTACGACAGCTACCACTCCCAGACACCCCGCGCGTCATGGCCTTACGACACGACCCGCGACGCAGGGCTGGCACAAGTACAGAACGGCGGCGGCTACCCTACCTGCAGCCAATGGTGGAGCGATGGCGAACGGGGTTTGCGCAGCCGGCTGCTGGCCCAGGTGGACCCAGGCCTGCTTGCCCGCGTGGGACGCTGGGCAAGCTTCGTTTCGCGGCAGCAGGCCGACGACGCGATCATTCGCGCCATCGCCGCGCCCCGCCAGCAGACGATGAATCAGGGACGGGCCTATGCCGACTATGGTGGTCAGGTGGACATGACCCTGCCCAATATCGTCACGCGAGGTGCAGCCGATGTGGGCCTCGCCGCTGGCTCCGTCGGGTTCTTTCCGGCCATGGACGTCGTCCGACAGGCCCTGCCGATGGTGCTGTCGTTCCTCAAGATGGCCATGGTGATCTGCGTGCCGATGGTGCTTTTGTTCGGCACCTACGACCTCAAGGCCGTGGTGACGATGAGTTGCGTGCAGTTCGCACTCTTCTTCGTGGACTTCTGGTTCCAACTGGCCCGCTGGATCGACAGCACAATCCTGGACGCGCTTTACGGGTGGAATTCACCGCACAGCAATTTCAATCCATTGCTAGGACTGAACAACGCGTTCGGCGACATGCTGCTCAACTTCGTGATGGCGAGCATGTTTCTTGTCCTGCCGGCATTCTGGGTCAGCGCGCTCGCGTGGGCAGGTGTACGCGCTGGAGCTTTCGTGCAAGGACTCACCAGCAGCGTAGGCGACGCCAAAGCGGCTGGCAGCAAGGGCGGCGGGATAGCATTGAAGGCTCTGAAGTAGCCTCTACTCCAATTCGTTCGGATCGTAGGGATCGATCCGAACGCCGTCTTTGTCGTAAAGGCCGAACCCTAGAAGGCCGTTGCGCCATTGAGGCGGCTCGTCCTCTTCCTCCAGCGCATCAGCCGCATTGGCAGCGAACCCAAAGCCCAGAGCCAGAATCAGAACCGCGGCGGCAAACCAGAACGCTGCGTAGAGCAGAACGCCGACCACCAGCAGCAGGACGCAGGCACTTACGCCTTTTGCCAAACCGGCAGGCGCCCCTGCAGCAATCAGCCTTTCCGTGAACTGCTTATTCCGAAAAAGCAGCCAACGCCACGCTCGCGCGGTCGCACGCCCTGCTCTACGGCTCAATGATGCATTCGGCTGAGAAGTTGCCATCGGAGTGCCCTCCTGCAGTTCCTCGAAATCAGACGTTGAACGGGTTCCGGATCGACAGGCTTTCCTCGATGATGAGGCCGTGGTGCATGTCTTCGGAGTAGAGGGTCTGGCATCCCTCGATGGTTGCCGCCGCCACGATGCAGGCGTCGTAGAACGAAAGCTGGTGCCGCTGCGCCAACTGGCGAGCGCGGTCATGCACATCGACCGTCAAGGGGACAATCTTGCAGAACGACCGCACCAGTGCAAGGAACTGTCCAACCTCATCCCATCCCATTCTGAGCTTGCGCACGCAGACGTGGGTCACTTCATTGAGCACCTGGACGCTGATGACGGGTCTGCGCTGCAGCAAGGCCTCCGCGCCGTCCGCCTTCGCCGCATCCTCCGACAGCAGGTAAAGCACCACGTTGCTGTCGAGGAACACTTTGCCCTTACCCGCGGCCATTGGCCTCGTCCCGGTTGAATTTGAAGTCCGCTGGCAACTTGCCGCGGAAGGCACGGAGCCGCTCCAGCATGGCCTCTGGTCCCGGCTTCTTGCGTACCGCGAACAAGCGCGGGTCGTCGACGACGATCTCGATGTCATCTCCTTCCCGCAGTTCCAGCGCCTCCACCAGACTCGACGGCAGACGCACCGCCAAGCTGTTACCCCACTTCGCGACTTGCATAGCGCCACCTCAAGATATACAAAGTAATGTATATCCTACACCCCCTATGGTCTGGCGCAAGTCGATCTTGCCTGCGTTGAATGCAAAAGGGGCAGCTTTGCCCCCGGATGCAAAGGGGCTGATGCAAAGGGGAATGGAAGGGGCATCAAGGGGAAAGGCTCTACCCAAAAAAGGCCAAAAGGCTGGGTTCCAGCGCAAGGTGAATGGATTGCCTGAATGCGCCACAATCCCTCCAAACAGGGCCGTACGAGCAACCAAAGGGAGAAACCCGAAGTGCCACATCCCATCGCGCAATGGATGCAGATCGCACCCCACTACCACCGAGGCACGATCCTGCTGGGCAACGGTGCCAGCATGGCCGTGTCTCCCAGCTTCGGCTACGGCTCACTGCTTGAGCATGCCCAGCGAGAAGGTCTGATCACAGAGGATGTGGATCGCTTGTTCCGTTTTTTTGGGACACCGGACTTCGAGCTGATCCTTCGCTTGGTCTGGCAGGCATCCAACGTCAATAAGTCGCTACGAATCCCCGACGATCGCACGCACCAGGCCTATGTGCGTGTCAGAGACTGCTTGATACAGGCCGTTCGCGATGTACATCCCCAGTACGAAGCGGTGAACGGCCTGCTGCCCAGCATGTACCAGTTCCTGAAAGGGTTCGATACGGTCATTTCGTTGAACTACGACTTGTTGGTCTACTGGACGATGACCTATGGACTGAACGTGCAAGACGGTCATCGCTTCAAGGATTGCTTCCTCGGAAACGGAACGCACGGTGCGTTCGATGATGCTTGGCAGAAATTCCGAGAGCTCTATTGGGAGCAGACCAACACCTTGGTTTTCTATCCGCACGGAAATCTGGCGCTTTGCCGCAATAGGGTCGAGCAGGAGTTGAAGATCCACAGCGCCGGCGCAGGCTTGCTGGAGGCCATTCTCGATGCTTGGCGCAGCGAACGTTTCGTTCCGCTGTTCGTCAGCGAGGGAACGATGCAGCAGAAAGTGTCGTCGATCCAGAACAGCTACTACCTCGCTACCGTGTACCGGGAGGTGCTGACATCGCCCCGATCCACGCTGACGCTGTTCGGGTGGGGGATTTGGGAGCATGACCGGCATCTGCTGAAGCGAATGCATGGGACCGGAATTCAGCGCGTGGCCGTGTCTGTCTTTCGCGGCAGCCAGGTCTATTGCAACTACGCATACCAGGTCATTCAGGATGATCTCGGCCCTGTTCCGGTCGATTTCTTCGATTGTGAAAGTCAGGGATGCTGGACGCGCGCAACGCCCCCTCCAGGCCTTGGCATGACTTTCGACAGGTGGGGGGCTGGTCAATTCGGGATGTTGCCCAACTAGGAACATCCCTCGATCAGGACCGGATGGCGTTCGCGACCGAGAGGCACGGTCGCGCTTTGCAGCCAGTAGCGCTCCACTACGCGTCTATTGCTTGCCCTGTTGCTCGTAGTCCGTCAGGTAATGCTCGGGATTGCTCTGCGCGGAAAGGTACTCGTCGTAACGCACCCACGCAGGGTTCGGGGATCCGGGAACATAGAGCTCACCGGCACTTCCACTCAGGATCAGCAGCACATAGGGCCGGCCGTTGAGCTGCACCGTGTAGCGGGTGTCCTTCTCCGTCGCGGCGGTGGTCGCCAACAGAATCTTTTTGTCGATCGCGCTGTCGGAGTCCGTGACCTGGATCAGGGCCTGGTTCTTCTCGCGCGGTCCGTACCGCAGCGTCCATGCCTTGATGCCATCCTTGGACGCATAGGTCTTCACCTGCGAGGCGATTTCTGCACGCGGTGTGTCCGCGTGTGCGGATGCAACGGCACCGCCGAACAGCGCGGCAAGAAGCACGGCCGTTGCCGGTATTTGACGCAGACGATAACGAAGTTTCATCGATCTCTTCCTTGGTGGTTGGGTCAGGAAACACATGGGCAGATTCAGGGAGGCAGGCTGCACAGGCCAGTTCGAACTCCAACCGCCCGCGCCATGCACTCAGCCGCCCTGCCTGTATCAAGACGAATGAAGAGCCGACTTCCCCACCGCATGCCGCGGGCGATGCGCCCCATTCGCCGCATCCCAACCGCTCTCACCGATGCAGCAATTCAGGAAACCACCGCCGTTCCACCAGAGGAGGATTCGCTTGGCAATCCGTTGCCGGCAATCCTGCTTCGCCCCGTCCTGCAACAGAGCGCCTCTGCGACGAGCGTCGAACGAGCGCGCCATTTCCCTACCCTCCATCGGTGCGCGAACGGTGCTGCCAAGCGCGGCCGTTTGGGCTAATCTGGCCGAATGTCCAGCGCCGTCGACGAATGGTTTGTCCAGCACATCCTCATCCACGAGACCGCCCTGGTCGCCTATCTGAGGCGATGCTGGCCCAACCCCGATGACGTTCACGATCTGCGCCAGGAGGTCTATGCGCGCGTCTACGAGTCGGCCAGCCGCCAGCTTCCAGACATCCCTCGGGCATTCCTCTTTGCCACGGCCAATCACCTGGTCACCGATCGCATCCGGCGCAGCCGGGTGGTCTCCATCGAAGCAGTGGGTGATCCGGACGCCCTGCTCGTCTTAGTGGAGGAGTGCACCCCGGAACGCTGGATGGGAGGACGCCAGTTGCTCGCCCGCCTGACCCATGCCTTCGATCGGTTGCCGGACCGCTGCCGCGAAGTGGTGTGGCTGCGCCGTGTGCAGGAACTGTCGCAGAAGGAGGTCGCCGTGCATCTGGGTATCAGCGAAAAAACCGTAGAGAAACACATGGCCAAGGGCATTCGCCTGCTGGCCGATTATTTCCACGGCTCGGCGGCGCCTCCGCTTGCGGCGCCTGCCACGGCACTCAAGTCGACGCGCGATGGACAGCAGGCAGATTGAGCACGCCGCCGCGCAGTGGCTGGCGCGGCGCGAGAGCGAGGCGTGGGATGCGAGCGGCCAGGCGCAACTCGACGCCTGGCTGGCGCAGTCCACGGCGCACCGCGTCGCCTTCCTGCGCCTGGAGGCGGCCTGGCGGGAAGCCGACCGCCTGAGAGCGATCGCCGCCGGCCTCCCGAAGGGCGGGCCGCCCGCACGCGGGCGCTTCACCGGCCGCACCCTTGCCGCCGCAGCCCATGGCGAGTCGGCGCGCGCTCGGGCCCTCCCCCATGCCGTCCAGCACCAACGCCGCTGGAAGCTTTCGCTCGCCGTCGCGCTGGCCGGTGGCATCTTCATTGCCGGCGCGCTGTTCCTGGACCACGCCCCACCCGAACAACGGCAGCAGGCGCATGCCTACCAGAGCATGCCCGGTGCGCTGCGATCGCTGTCGCTGGCCGATGGCTCGCGCTCCACGCTGGGCAGCGACACCCGCATCAGCGTCGAGCTGGATCGCCATGAGCGTCACATCGCGCTACAGCGGGGCGAGGCGTTCTTCGAGGTCGCCAAGGACGCAAGCCGCCCATTCGTCGTGCAGGTTGGCGCGCGCCGCGTCGTGGCCGTGGGCACGCAGTTTTCCGTACGCCGCGATGGCGACGAGCTGCGGGTGGTCGTCACCGAGGGCACGGTGCGCCTGGATGCCGACCCGAAGGGTGGCAAGCCCCAGCCTCCGGTGCTCGTCGCCGCGGGCGGTATCGCCGTGGCCGGACCCCACGGCGTCCTGGTGCGCAGCAGCACCATCGCGCAAGCGGAGCAGCAGGTGGACTGGCGATCGGGCTACCTCAGCTTCACCGACGCACCGCTGCGCGATGCGGTGGCCGAGTTCAACCGGTTCAACACGCGGCCCCTGGTGCTGGCCGATGCACAGCTGGGAGAGCTGCGCATCGGCGGGCGTTTCAGCTGGCGCAATGCCGAAGGATTCGCGCGCCTGCTGGAGCACAGCTATCCGATCCGCGCCGAATCCCGCGCCGGACAGGTCATCCTGCACGCCCGCTGACCGGCAGCGGGCGACAGCCGCGCGGTGCCCCGCACTCCCGGGTGGGGGATGCGGCGCGTTCGTTCGTCTTTACTAGCGGGCGCAACGGAGCGCCGTGAATCGTCAGAGAAGGACTGGATGCCGCTGCGTGCGTGCCCGCGATGGTTTGGCTTGATCTGCGGTGCGCTCGCCCTGCAGGCCGTCGCGGCGACCGCCACCATCGACATCCCGCCCGGCCCGCTGGGCACGGCGCTCGACGCCCTTTCGCGGCAAGCAGGGCTGCAGTTGCTCTACCAGCCGCAGCAGATCCAGGGCCTCTCCAGCCGCGGTGCCCACGGGGCATCGAATGCCGATCAGGCGCTGGAGCAGTTGCTGCAGGGCACCGGCCTGGTGGCGCACCGCGATGTTTCCGGCGCGGTCCTGCTTCAGCCGGCACCCCCGAAGGCACCCGCTCGCGCGCAGCCACCGCAAGTGGCGAACAGCCTTCCGCCGGCACCCATCGCGCTGCAACCCGTCCAGGTCACCGGCTCGCGCATCGCACGCGCTCAGGTGGAGGGATCGGCGCCCCTGGCGGTCATCAGCTCCGAGCAGATCCGGGCCGGCGCTTTCGCCACCGTGCCGGACGTGCTGCGCGCCATGACGCAGAACATCGGCCAGACGCAGAGCGAGCAGTCGTTCGGCAGCGCGGATTACAGCCCAGGATCGCAACAGGTGAATCTGCGGGGGCTGGGGCCGAACCACACGCTGGTGCTGGTCAACGGCCGACGCATCGCCGACTTCCCGATGCCCTTCCAGGGCCGCAGCAACTTCGCCGATGTCTCCAATTTGCCGCTGGCCCTGGTCGAACGCATCGAGATCCTGACCGGCAGTGGATCGGCGGTCTACGGCTCCGATGCCATCGCCGGCGTCGTCAACATCCTCCTCAAGCAGCGGGCCGACGGCACCACGGTGGACGCGCGCGTGGGACGGACGGACCGGGGCGATGCGCAGTCGTCGGAGCTGGCGGTCTCCAGCGGCTATTCGCACGGCGCCTTCGATGGCGTGTTCGGCCTGCAGGCCGTCTCCCAACAACCGCTCTGGGCCTACGAGCGCAGCCGCCAGGATTCCACCCGCGACGCACCGGCCGAACGCGCCGCGGCGCCGCGCCGCACCTTCCTGCGCACCGACGCCAGCGGCACCTATCTGGATCCAGGCGAGGCGGCCTGCGCGCCGCTCGCGCAGCTCAATGGCGGCAGCACTGGATACAGCGCGCGCGCCGGGCAAGGCGCGCTCGATCCGGCGACCGGCCTGCGCGGCCCCGGCCACTACTGCGGCAGCTCCACGTCGATCGGCTACGGCACCGTGCTCAATCGCCGCCGGGGCGCCAACGCCCATGCCTCGATGCGCTATGCGTTCGGCGAGTCCCTGCAATGGTTCGCTGACGTGCAACTGGGCGTGCATGCGGTTGCGCTGCTTCGCGATGTTCCCGGTTGGTCCTACATGGCGGCGGACGGCAACGAACAAGGCGAGTTCTACAACCGCGCGACCGGCCAGGTCGAGTACTGGAGCCGGCAGTTCACCCCCGAGGAAATGGGCGGACTGGGACGCAACCTGATCGAGACGCGGCAGAAGACCCTGGGAATCACGACCGGCTTCAAAGGCGCGTTCGGCGAGGCATGGTCTTACGAAACGACCCTGAGCCATGCCCAGTACCGTGCCCGCATCAGTTGGCCGCGCATCGTGGCCGCGCGCGCGAATGCGTTGTTCCTCGGCCAGCCGGCCGGCACGGATCCGGACTCGGGCTATACCGTGTTCGATGCCGATCCCGCACGCCTATATACGCCCTTGCGCCGCGCCGAGTACGACGCCATCGCCACCCGCACGGACTACGCGCCGCGCTCGCGCACCGACACCCTGTCGGCCACGCTGACCAATGCGCAGTGGTGGAGCCTGCCAGGCGGGCAGGCGGCCCTGTCGATGACAGCCGAAGTCGGCGGACAGTCCTACGATCTGCGCCCCGACCCGCTGGCGACGCAGTATTACTACTACAGCTGGCGCGATGCCGACGGCAGCGGGGAACGCGATCGATGGGCGATCGCCAGCGAGATGCGCCTGCCCGTGGCCGAACGGGTGAACCTCGGCATGGCCGCGCGCTTCGACCAGTACCGCTACGCCGGGCGGCGCGCCGGACGCTTCACCTGGAACGCGGGATGGGAATGGCGGCCGCGCGACAGCCTGCTGTTGCGGGGATCCTACGGTCCGGGCTTCCGCGCCCCGGACCTGCATTACCTCTTTGCCGGCGAAGGCAACGACGAAGCGACGGGCGTGGACTACTACCGCTGCGCCACGCAGGACGGCCAGGCGAGTATCGCGGCATGCCGCTTCAACGACGAGGCGGTTGTGCGCCGCCGTCGCGGCAACCGGGCTCTCCAGCCGGAAACGAGCACCGCCTGGACCGCTGGTGTGGTGTGGTCCCCGCTGCAGGGCCTGGACCTGTCGGCGGACTATTACGCGATCGACATGCGCGACCAGGTGCAGGACCTGCGCGTGGACCGCGTCCTGCGCGACGAGGCGGACTGTCGGCTGGGACAGCGCGACGCGGCTTCCAGCGCCTGCCGAGAGGCGATGGGCCGCGTCGAACGCAGGGCGGACGGCACGCTGTCCGCCGTCTCGGTGGCGCCGATCAACATCGCGCGCGAGACCACCAGCGGCGTGGACGCCGCCCTCCATTACGAGGCACAGACACGCTGGGGCGCGTTCGACCTCCTCATCAACTACACCTGGGTGCATCGCCATCGCATCCAGCGCGACGAGGATGCAGCACTCGAAAGCGCGTTCGCGGTCAACAGCGGCTACGACGCGCCCCGCACGAAAGCCAACGCCACACTCCGCTGGTCGCGCAATGCCTGGTCGGCCAGCCTCCAGGGCCAGCGCCTGGGCCGCCTGCCCAGCGCGGACTCCTACCTGGAAATCCATGCGCCGGACAGCGGGACCCATCCGTGGATCGCGGCGACCTACCGCTTCAACGGCACGCTGCAGTATCGCGTGACCGACCGCGCGCAGCTGTCGCTGGCGGTGACGAATCTCTTCGACGCCATGCCGCCCGTGGACCGCAGCGCGACGATCTATCCGTACTACGACGCATCGTGGTTCGACACGACCGGGCGGCGGTTCGCCCTGCAGTACACGCAGAAGTTCGGTGGCTTGCCTGGGCACTAGCGGCCCGGCGCTCGCTTCGCGCCGCTCCAGTACATCCCCATGCCACGCCGCCCGCACCACTCTCACCACCCGCCCCGAAGGGGCGCCCGTTCACACCACCCCAAGGAAAGGAAATGAAAGCACCCCGTCCCACCTCCCTCACCGTGATCGCCTGGTTGTTGATCGTCTCCTGCGTCCTGACGGTCGCCTCCTTCGCGATGGCCCATGGCAATCCCGCGGCCGAGAACGTCATGCGCCAGGGATTGCTGCCGCTGTGGGCGCAGTACGCGATCGGCTACTTCGGGCTGGCGGTGCAGTTCGTCTGCGCCCTCACCTTTCTCAAGGGGCTGGCCTGGGGGCGCACGCTCTACATCGGCTGGGGCGCCATCGGGCTGGTGATCGGATTCGCGACCGCCCCCATGAAGCTGGCCCTGATTCCCGGCGCCATTCTGTTCGGCGTCGTCGTGTTCTTCCTGCTGCGGCCCGCGGCCAGTGCCTTCTTTGGCAAGGGCAGCCGCGGCGCGGGCCTCGGCCACGCCTGAGACGGTGAGGCGCTGAGGCCGGCGCCCATGCGATGGGCGCGTTCGCTCGCGCAACCCACGCGACGTCCCGTAAGGCCTTGGCGCCCTCCTTCGCTTGCCGCGGCACGGGCACCTGTCGATGGCACCGCCCCGCCACCCTCGACCCATCCACCGACCCATCCACTCCACCCGCAGGACACGCACCGATGAATGACACAGCGCAGGACTATTCGCAGTACAGCCCCACATGGCAGTTCCGGTTCGATTTCTACGACCGCTATGGCGAGCCCAAGTCCTCCACCTTCAAAACCGCCATGCGCTCCAGCGCGCTGTCGTTCGGCCAGAAGGTAAAGCTCAACATGAACTTCTACGCCTTCTTCTTCGGCTTCATCTACTTCTTCATCCTCGGGATGTGGCGCAAGGCGCTGGTGCTGATCGGCGCATCGTTCGTGATCGGCTTCATCTGCTCATTCCTTCCGGATTACGCGCTGCGCTCATTCGGTCTGGCGTACTCCCTGCTGGTGGGCATGACCGCCAACTACGCCTACTACCTCCACAAGATCAAGGGCAGCACCAGCTGGAATCCGCTGGAAGGCGTGCGCTGGTAGGCCGCGCAGGGCTTTCCATGGACCCGCGCTCTATTGGATGGCGATGGCCGAGGCACACGTTGCACTAGGAGGCACCAGCGGCCACCGCCATCGCGGTGGCACTGGCTGCCCGATTCAGGGCTGACGTCGCGCGCGCGTTGCGCGAACCTTCGGTGCCGCGTGCCGCCCATGCCCATGGATGCGGCGAGCCTGCGGGCCACACCGGACGATCCAACGACCGCCATCCCATGTTCCGGCCATTCCAGCTGTTCCAGCGCGCGGGCAGGCAGGCGCCCGCAGCCGACACGACGACCCGCTCCCCGGAAACGGTGGCGGGCCGTGGCTCCGCTCCGGGCTGGAGGACGCCGCTCTCGGCCTCCGAGTTGTTGGCGCCCGCGCGCCGGCAGCAGCTCATCGAGCACATCTGGCAGCGCACCTCGCTGTCGCGAACGCAGTTCGAGGCCCTGTACCTCGCCCCGATCCGGCGCTACGCCGAACTGGTGCAATTGTTTCCGGCGTCCGAGAGCCACCACCACGCACACCCCGGTGGCATGCTCGACCACGGCCTGGAGATCGTCGCCTACGCGCTCAAGCTGCGGCAGTCGCACCTCTTGCCGGCGGGTGCGACACCCGAATCGCAGGCCGCGCAGGCGGAGGTCTGGACCGCAGGCGTGGCCTATGCGGCGCTCCTGCACGACATCGGCAAGATCGCCGTCGATATCGACGTGGAGCAGGTGGACGGCAGCACCTGGCGCGCATGGCATGGGGTGCTGCGGCAACCCTATCGCTTCCGCTACCGCTCCGGACGCGAGTACCGGCTGCATGGCGCCGCAGGCGGCCTACTGTATGCGCGGGTGCTGGACGCGGGGATCCTGGATTGGCTGAGCGGCTTTCCCGATCTGTGGTCTCCGCTGCTCTTCGTGCTGGCGGGACAGAACGAACACGCGGGCGTGCTCGGTGAGCTGGTCGTCCAGGCGGACCAGGCCTCCGTGGCGCAATCGCTGGGCGGCGACCCCGCCAAGGCCCTGGCCGCGCCGCGCCACGCGCTGCAGCGAAAGCTGCTGGACGGCCTGCGCTACCTGCTGCGCGAACAGCTGCAGATCAACCAGCCCCAGGCTTCGGACGGATGGCTGACCGAGGATGCCCTGTGGCTCGTGAGCAAGACGGTCTCGGACAAACTCAGGGCGCACCTGCTCGGCCAAGGCATGGACGGCATTCCGTCCAGCAATACGGCGGTGTTCGACGTGCTGCAGGACCATGGCATCGCCCTGCCCACGCCGGACGGCAAGGCCATCTGGCGCGCCTGCGTGGCGAGCGAAAGCGGATGGTCGAACACCTTCACCTTCCTGCGCCTGTCGCCCGCGCTGATCTGGGATGCGGCAGAGCGTCCCGCACCGTTCGCGGGAGCCGTGCAGGTGCTGCAGGACGCGGAGTCGGCTCCGCCATCACCAGCCGTCCAGCCACCGGACAACGACCAGAGCACCATGGTGGCCGAGGGCACAGAGGCCGATGCCACGCCAACGCCGTCTCCGCAGCAGGATGGTGTCGATGCGTTGCTCTCATTGCTGCAGCCGGATTGGCCCGCTCCCCCCTCGGCACACCGTGCCGACACCGCTCCTGCGGAAGTACCTGCGCCGCGGAGCCCGCCACGCGAAGCCGCGCAAGAAGAAACTGCGACCGCGACGCGTCCGCCCTCCGGCGCTCCGTCCGGGCAGGACTTCATCGCGTGGCTCAGGCAGGGCCTGCTGCAGCGCCGCCTCATCCTCAACGACGCGAAGGCATTGGTGCATACGGTGGCCGATACCGCTTATCTCGTGAGCCCCGGCGTGTTCCAGCGCTACGCGCAGGAGCATCCGGCCGTCAGGGCGCTGGCGAAAGGCGAAGAACTTGCCGAGTGGCAATGGGTACAGCGGCAATTCGAGCGGCTGCGCCTGCACCGCAAGCAGGACAACGGACTGAACATCTGGACCTGCGAGGTGGCGGGCCCCCGAAAGACCCGCCGCCTCCATGGCTACCTGCTGCGCGATCCGCTCTCGGTGCTGTCGCAACCGCTGGCGAACAACCCGTTTCTCCATTTGAAGGACGCTTCGGCAAGCGCCCAGGCGCCAACGGATGCCAGCCGCATGGATACGCCCGACGCCCCCGAGCTCTGAAGCCAGGAGGCGTCGCGGCGCCTTGAGCTCACTTCCAGTTCGCCGCCAAAGTGGTTTCCAGGCTGCTTTGGTAGTTCGCCGGCAGGCTGGTCTGGCCCGCGGCCGGCGGTGAGAACGTGGCCATGGCTTGCACGAGGCTCTGCACCTGGTTGGCCTGCAGCGCCTTGCCGTCGCCGGCCTGGAAGCGTTCCACCTGGTACTGCGATCCCGCATACCAGTTGCTCATCACCAGCTTGTCGCTCGTGCCGATGATGCTCACCTCCAGGTTATTCCCGCTCTTGCGGAACCAGAGCTGGCGCGACGACACATCGCCCGCGAACTTGCCGATATCGAGGTTGCCACTGGTGGTGTCGTTCTCCTGCACGGTGTCGGTGCCGTACCCACGACCGAGCCAGTAGGTGTCGTTGCCCAGTCCTCCGATCAACGTGTCGGCCCCGGCACCTCCATCCAAATAGTCGGCTCCCGCGCCGCCCGTGAGGACATTGGCGCCTGCGTTGCCCGTCAGCCGGTTGCTCAATTCGTTGCCCGTGCCGTTGATCGCACCCGTGCCGGTGAGCACGAGGTTCTCCACGTTGGCTCCGAGCGTGAAAGTAACGCTGGACATCACCGTGTCCGTCCCGGCATTCGCCGCTTCGACGGCCCGGTCGCCCGTGTTGTCCACGACGTACGTGTCGTCGCCCGCGAGGCCCGACATGGTGTCGGCGCCGGCCAGGCCGTCGATGGTGTCGCTGCCGGCCGTGCCCGTGAGGGTGTCGTTGCGGGAGGTGCCGGTGATGGTGGACGACTGCACGGTCACGGCGAACTTCTGGGCCGCCTGGGCTCCCCAGGGGTCCTTGGCGCTCACCGAGATCTCGTAGGTGCCCAGGGGCGCGTTCGCGGAAGCCCTGAACGTCTGCGACTGCGCATCGAAAGTCAGCCAGGCCGGGAGCGCTGCGCCATTCGCGAGCGTCGCGCCGTAGACCAATGCGTCCTTGTCATCGTCCACAAAGACCGTCGTCGGCACCTTGAAGTTCCAGGCACCGCCCTGCTTGAACGACTGCGCCGCGATCGCCTGCCGGGCCTCGGGCGCCTGATTGACGATCAGCGCGAAGCCGACGTCCATTGACGCGCCCGAGGTATCGGTGGCCACGACCTCGAAGTTGAAGAGTTGTCCGCCCACGCTGCTCGGCGGCGTGCCCGTGAACGTGCGGGTGGCGGCATCGAAGGAAATCCAGGACGGCAGCTTCCAGTCCGCGCTGGCGGGATAGCGCACGCTGAACTGCAGCGCATCGCCGTCCGGATCCGAGAACACCCCGTCGGGCACGGTGAACCGGAAGGCGGTCTGCTCCGTGAAATACTGCGTGTCGATCCAGCCGTCCGCGACCGGCGCGCGGTTGCCCTTGTCGACCACCAGCGAGAACGTGTCCGACGCGGTCGCGCGCACCGCATCGGTCGCTGTGACCTGCACGTCGATGGCGCCGACATCACCCTGGACCGGTGTACCGCTGAACGTGCGCGTGGCGGCGTCGAAACTCAGCCACGACGGCAGTGCGCTGCCATCGGCACGCGTGGCCCGGTAGGTCAGTGTGTCGCCTGCATCTTCGTCCTTGAACGCATCCACGGGCACCGTGAGGCTGAACGCCGCGCCGGCCGAAGCGCGGGCATCGGCCAGCGGCATCGCCAGCACCGGCGCATGGCTCCTGTCGGCGGCGCGCACCATGGCCTGGAGCGTCGCATCGGTCCAGACGGTGCCATCCGCGAAGTTGAAACTCGGCAGCGTCTTGTAGAAATCGCCGCCCGCTTGATATCTCACGCCTTCGAGAACGATGGACTCTTTGCCGGAGAAAGCGATCGTCACGTCTTCTCCCGACGAGGTCACCCTCGCTAGGGATGCCTGCAAACCTTCTTTCAGATCGATCCGGACCGAGGCGCTCTGGTTCAGCCAAAGCCGATCGTGACCGAAGCCGGACTCCAGGCTCAGCCTGCCGCTACCCTGAAACCAGTACACGTCGTCACCGGCGCCGCCCCTCACGGCGTCCGCGCTGCCGTTGACCCAGATTTCATCGTTGCCGTCTCCACCGTCCAGCGTATTGCGACCCGCACCGCCATCGAGGTAGTCGTCGCCAGCTCCGCCCGTCAACGTGTCATTGCCGTCGTTGCCCCACAGCTTGTCATTGCCGTTGCCTGCATCGACAGTTTCGTCGCCATCGAACGCCACGATGACATCGTCGCCGCTGGTGGAGAGCAGGGAACGGCGGCGTATCTCTTCCAGATTCCAGACGGTGCCATCGGCGAAACGCAGGTATTCGATCGCATTGTCCGGACGGATCTGCCCGTTCGAATTGGAGAAGTTCCGGACCAGCAGGTAGGCGTCACCGGTTTCGACACTTAGCGTTCGGACACCGCCTCTGACGAGGACATCGCCCGGTGCAATCCCCGCATCGAACTCGATGGAATCGGTACCGCCCGCATCCGAGACGATATCCATTCCACTGTTCTTGCCGAAGCGGTACACGGTGTCGTCCGTGCCGCCCTCCAAGATATCCCTTCCCGCGCCTCCTACAATGATGGATTTACCGCTGGCGCCGGAAGATATCTGGTCGTCCCCGTCCCCGCCGTCCAGGATGTCGTTGCCACCGAGCCCGGTCAGGCGATCGTTGCCGAGCCCGCCATACAGGATGTCGTCCCATGCGTTGCCCGCCAGGGCATCGTTTCCTGCCTGACCATCGATGGTGGTACCCGCCTCCACGGTCTGGATGACGTCGTCGCCCGAAGTCGTTTTAACGGCGATTTTCTTGAGATCGTCGGATGTGTAGACAGCGCCATCCCCGAACTCCACGGACTCGATGTTGTCGAAGCCCCCCTTGTAGCCGATGCCGCCCGACTCGTCGCGCAGGCGCAAGTGGACCTCTCCGCCTTGCAGGACGACATTGAAGTCGTCCATCGCCGCACCCGCGATCACGATCCGGTCAACGCCGGCCTCATCGGCGATGATTTCGTTGTCGCCGTCGTAGTCGCCCTTGTCGAAGTAATAGACGTCGTTACCCTGACCACCATCCAGCCGGTCCGCGCCGGCGCCGCCAGCGATCCAGTCATCTCCCGCGCCGCCGAAGATCCGGTCGTCACCGCCACCGCCCATCATTACATCGGCACCTGCTTCTCCGTAGAGTTGGTCGCCGCCATCGCCGCCATCGATCCGGTCGTCCGCCTCTCCGCCGAAGACGCGATCGTCACCCGCGCCGCCCGCCAGCACATCGTTGCCGCCGTCGCCATACAACTGATCGTTACCGTCGCCGCCATCGATGCGGTCGGCGCCCTGGTACTTCGCGTCGACCGGGATGGCGTCGTATTGATCGCCGCGGATGGTGTCGTCGCCAGCCCCTCCCGACAGTACGTCGGCCCCCCCACCGCCCAAGATGAAGTCGTTACCGCTTCCTCCGTCAATGGTGTCCGCTGCCTGGTATTCGCCCGGAATCGATAGCATGTTGGCGACGCTGTCGCTGGATGCGCCATCGGCATCGCCGAAGAGTTGGTCGTTGCCGTCCCCACCGAAGAGCTGGTCTTCGCCGACTCCGCCTACCAGCCGGTCATCCCCCGCATCGCCCAGCAGCGTGTCGTTGCCGCGATGGTTGTAGGCCCGGATGGTCTCGTCCACCAGCAGCGAATCCGCGGAATACACGCCGTCGCCGTACAGTCTGTCGTCGCCCAGTCCCCCGACCAGCAGGTCGTCCCCCTCCATGCCAAAGACCGCGTCATTGCCCGAGCCGGCCAGCAGCACGTCGCCACCCATCCCGCCACGGATCCAATCGTCCCCTCCGCCGCCATCGACCACGTCAGTGCTACCCGCATCCGCCACGTCGTGGTTTTGCTCAATTCGGTTTGCCGAGGCTTGTAACGTGTCCGGCGTGACACTGTCGAAGTAACCCACCGCTGCCGAATACAGCCGATCGTTACCGTCGCCGCCCTCGATCGTGTCACTGCCGTAGCCCGTCAGCACGACATCATCCCCCGCGCCCGCCACCACATGGTCTTCGTCTTCGCCCGCCCTGGGCGCCCAGTTCTCAGGTCCGCTGTACTCGACTGATTCGTAGTACCGGCCCACGAAGATGCGGTCGTCGCCTGCGCCGGTTTTCACGATCTGGCCGCCGTCAGAATCGTTCGCAAAGACCCACTTGGCAGCATCGTCCGTGCCCTCATAGCGCAACGATGTTTTGGAACTGAAGAGCCGGGGTACATCCCATCCTGCCGGTTGAGACGGATCGGTGGTGCTCCCGGCCAACACCACCAGAGAAGTCTTCTCGCCCCCAGCCTCCTGCACCGCCTCCTCGGCCTCTCCCAGCGTGAGCCCGAAGTCACCCGATTGAAAGTCCCGGATAGTCACGCTGCCCTGCACCGTCTTGTTCGTGGCCGAGGTGTACTTGGTGATGCGCACATCCATGCGCTTGCCGTCGGCGTAGCCTTCCTTCGGTATGCGCGTGAAAACGAACAGGCCGCTCTGATCCTCCCACACGTCGTCCGAGCCCTGCCGCCGCTTGACCGCCAACGGCATCGCGGCGCCGTCGAACTCCAGCACGCCCGCGCCGCCGTCGTCACGCACCACGTCGTTTCCGAATCGGCCCTTGAACCGATACACGTCGCGACCTGCGCCGCCTTCCAGATAATCGTCGCCGGCCTGTCCGTCCAGCGTATCTGCGCCCTCTCCGCCATAGAGCCGATCCGCCACGCCCTTGCCGGTCAAGACATTGTCCGCGTCGCTTCCGAACAGGACATGGCGCGTGGCATTGGTCACCCCGCCCTGCTGGATCTTGTAGCCGCTGCCCATGTCCTCGTAGACGCTGTCCTCCAGTTGGTACGCCGAGGCGCCCTGGCCACCTTCCCTGGGAACGTAGGAAGGGTTCAGCGGATTCTTGTCGGCCGTGTTGAACCAATTCTTGCGGGCCAGCATGTCCGAGCGGTCCGACAGCCATTGATCGGAAACATGCAGCGCGCTGCCCGAGCTACCCTGCGCGAGCGACGAACGGTCCGCCTTCCAATCGGCGTACGCGCCTGCCCACTTTTCTCCGATGGCTTCCTGCGCGGCCTGCAGTGCCCCGGCTGTGCGCAACGCGAACGGGCTCAAGGTCCGCAATGCGAGGTAGTCACCGAAGTCTTCTCGGGCGCTGCTCGCCAGTTGACGGCCATCGGTGGCCACCAGGCCAAACTGGCCCTTGAGCTTCTCCATGCCCTTTTGCAACGCATCGAGCACCTCGAAGAATCTGTTGCGTCCCGTGTATCCATCCTGGTCCACCGTCCGAGCCCAGGTGCCACCGCCGGTATTGCCCTTGAGGTCATCCTGCGCCTTCGCGCCCAGCACCATGTCCGCCAGCGAATTCACCAACTGCTCCAGCAGATCCCCTTCCGCCTTGCCCTGCCCATCTCCCACCAGCAGGTCGCCATTCGTCTTCTCGCGCCATGTGGCGGCCTTGTAGATGGTCTTGAGCAGGGAGGACACGCCTTCGGCGTTGCGCTGCCCCTCCGGCATCAACGAGAGCAGCGCGCTCTGCACCGACAGCGAATCGACCAGCAGCACGAGGCTGTGCGTATCGCCGAAGTCCCGGATCGCATACTGCTGGTCCAGCAGTTCCGGGCTCTTGAGCATGACCAGGTCCATCAGCACGCTGCCGCCGATCGCTCCGCGGTACAAGGGCTGGTCCTCGATACCGATGCGCACGTCCTGCCCGGAATGCCACTGGCTGTTGGCCACTACCGAGGGGCTGGTGTCCCCCACCACGTCGTACTGGTTGTCCAGACGCTCGCCATATTCCTTTTTGCCATAGCCGCGCGCAGCCCCTGCCGTGAGCGAGGCCGATTCCGTGTGCTTGCCCGCGTACTGCATTGCCAGCCGGTAGTTCAGGTCCATGCCCGCGATGTCGGCCGGCAGCACCTGCTTCGGGGTCGCATTTGCCCCCTCCCCTGTGCCCCCGGCCACCAGAGTCGTCACCCGCACCGCCTCGTCACCGATCGCCTGGATCTCCTGCAGCGCCTTCATCAGCATCGCGCCCTGCTTGGGCAGCGCCGTCTGGCCCGTGTTCGTATCGGTGTAGAACTCCTTCACCTGCGCCTGGGCCTGCACCGCCGTGATCCTGCCGGCCGCAAGATCGCCCTGGATGCGCCGGTACAACCCCGCCAGGCCCGCCTCCGTGAAGCGCGCCGCCAGTTCGTCGGTACTGCCGCGCAGCGTGTTGAATTCAGCGAGTGCCGACTGCAACGTGCCATCCAGCACCTTGCCCACCCCCGCTCCGTTGAACGTCACCACCCGCTGCGCCGCTCCCGCGTTCATCAGATTGAACGCTGTCGCCAGGTGCCCGCCCAGGCTGTAGCCGGTAACGCTGAAGGCCTGGCCCCCGCCCAGCTTGTTCGGGTCCGCCTTCAGCTCCGCATACCAGGCCTGCATGTCCGCGATCTGGCCCCACGCGTACCCCGTGTTCTTGATCTCCAGCTCGTTCGTCGCCTTGTTGTCGCGCGCAGCGTCGTCGATGAACTCTGTCGAGCGGAATGAAAGAACTGTCTCTCCTGCCTTCGCACCGGTCGCGGGATCATCGCGGACCCGGCGGAACAGCGTGCCGCTGAAGCCCGTTTTCGTATTTGCGCGCTGGTCCACGACCTGCCATTCGTCGGCAAACTTAGTCGCTTGGCTGGCAACGAAGCGGCTGGCGTGATTATTTCCGGTCGTCAATGCGTTTATATAACGGTCACCAGTATTATCTAATTGATCTGTTCTTTCATCTCTAATAAATGCTTCTGCCGCCATTTGAAGGTTGGCGTAGGATAGATATTCTGCGATGGTTGGTGCGGCCATTACTCAGCCTCCTTCGGCTTCAAAGATTTATTGACAAAACGAGTTGCTTGATCCAATTGCGATGTCGCCGCGCGGCGATCAGCAAACTTAGGACAGGCGTTATCCGCCGCCAGCAACCAAGGCGAGCGCCCTCCAACGGTAATTCCCTGTGCCCAGTCGACCATATAGCCAATTCGCTCGGCAATCACCTCGTTGGTCTCTAGGTCAATCACCCTCAATGAGCTGCCGGCAATCCAATAATCGCGCTCCTCATTGGTCGATATGTCGTCGTAGGTGACGCCATAACGGGGTCGTTGACCAGCGGATGGAGATTTTTGCAGAACGAATTTTGTGTAACCCTGCAGATAGCTCTTATCTGTTCTCCATGGCTCCACCACAGACCCTGTATAGCGATACCTCACACCATCCTTTGGATCGATGGCTTCTGCATATGTGTAACCTAGTGGGTCAGCAGGCGCATCTGGTGGACGGTTTGGACCTTGCTTCGTATCGTGCTGGAAATGCCCACGCAGGAAACTCTTGATGTAAGCATCTCCACCCAAATCACGGCCATACGGATCATCCAGCACATATTGCTTTCCGAAATTAATCTCCTCGGGTCGAATCTTCATCAAGAAAACCCCCTCCACGTCCTCCACCGTCCGGTGAATGAACACCCCCGCCTTCTTGCACCGCTCCCGGAACATTTCCGCCGCGATGCGCTGGCGTTCCTTCAAAGGCTGCTGCACTTTGGCAGCCTGCGTACCGTCCGCTGCCGCCGCGCCAACCGGGCCTCCGCTGCCCATGCACCCCGCCAAGGCCAGGGTCATGCAAGCCAGCGAATGACGCCATGCGCCGGAGCGCCTCGCCTTCTTCAGGAGCGCTTTAACGCTGGTGGTGCGGGATTTCAGGAAAAATCCCATCCATGCCGCCGGATCCATTGAATTCTTTGCTTCTTTTTTCATAGCAAATCCTTCGCGGTATAGCGGCTGGTTTTCGATGTCCTGTTGGGGCAGCGCCTTCTGGCCCGTGTTCGTATCGGTGTAGAACTCCTTCACCTGCGCCTGGGCCTGCACCGCCGTGATCCTGCCGGCCGCAAGATCGCCCTGGATGCGCCGGTACAACCCCGCCAGGCCCGCCTCCGTGAAGCGCGCCGCCAGTTCGTCGGTACTGCCGCGCAGCGTGTTGAATTCAGCGAGTGCCGACTGCAACGTGCCATCCAGCACCTTGCCCACCCCCGCTCCGTTGAACGTCACCACCCGCTGCGCCGCTCCCGCGTTCATCAGATTGAACGCTGTCGCCAGGTGCCCGCCCAGGCTGTAGCCGGTAACGCTGAAGGCCTGGCCCCCGCCCAGCTTGTTCGGGTCGGCCTTCAGCTCCGCGTACCAGGCCTGCATGTCCGCGATCTGGCCCCACGCGTACCCCGTGTTCTTGATTTCCAGCTCGTTCGTCGCCTTGTTGTCGAGCGCAGCGTCGTCGATGAACTCTGTCGAGCGGAAGGACAGGACCACCTCGCGGGTTTCACGATTGCGAAACAGCGTGCCGCTGAAGCCGGTCTTGGTGTTCGCCTTCTGGTCCAGCACTTCCCATTCGTCGGCGAATTTTTTGGCTTGGCTTTCGACGAAACGGCTGGCGTGGAGATTCCCGTTCGTCAAGGCAGTTACATAAGGAAGACCCTGATTGTTCAGAACATTTGTTCTCTCATCCCGAATGAAAGCTTCCGCCGCCATTTGCAGGTTGGCATAGGACAGGTATTCGGAGATCGTTGGTGCGGCCATGATTTAATCCCCCTTGGATTTCAAAGTTTTATTGACAAAGCGAATGGTCTGGAACATTTGCGATGTCGCCCCATGGCGAGGGGCAAATTCAGGACAGGCATTGTCTGCGGCCAGCAGCCAAGGCGAACGTTCGCCAACAGTGATTCCCTGTGCCCAGTCAACCATGTAGCCGATGCGCTCGGCGATCACCTCATCGGTTTGGAGATCGATGACCTTCAATGAACTGCCAGCAATCCAGTAATCGCGTTCTTCACGGGTCGATATGTCGTCGTAGGTCACGCCATAACGGGGGCGAGGAGCCCTAGAAGGAGTTCTCTCAAGAACATAGTCGTATATATTCAGGTCGAAGTTAGGATTTCTTCTCAATTCAAGCTGGACATTCGGCGCATCGGCCTTCATTTTTCTAGTAGCCTTCACTGTTCCCGTATATCTATATCTCACACCATCTTCTAAATCGACCGCTTCAACATATGCATAACCTATTGGGTCGGCGGGAGCATCTGGCGGTCGGTTTGGCCCTTGTTTTGTTGTGGCTTGGAAATAGCCCTTCAAGAAACTCAAAATATAGCCATCGCCACCCATTAAATCAGCACCATAGGGATCACTGAGTTCGTATTGATTGCCATAGTTGACCCCTTTAGGCCTCAGCTTCATTAAGAAAACCCCCTCCACGCCCTCCACCGTCCGGTGAATGAACACCCCCGCCTTCTTGCACCGATCCCGGAACATTTCCGCCGCGATGCGCTGGCGTTCCTTCAAAGGCTGCTGCTGTGCTTTGGTGGCCTGCGCACTTCCAGCTGCGGCCGTGCCTACCGTTCCTGCGTTCCCCACGCAGCCCGCAAGCACCAGAGTGAGGCAGGCCAAAGGAACGCGGAGCCACCTGCTGGAGCGCTCTTGGCGCTGAGCGACCACCTTCGCCCTGATGCCGCGGTTTTCTTTGCGTCGCTTGGGTTGCGCCCCCAACACTGCATCTGCTGAATTCATTACTTCTCTGTCCATAGCAAACTCCCTCCGATCCAAAAATTCTCCAAACCTTTCGGCATCCGTGCGTCGTCCCGCTCAGAAACTCCCCACTGCTTACCCCAGCGAGTTCGCCACCACCACGCCCAGCACATCCCGGAAAGCGCCCGAGGCAATCAGCGACTCACCCGCGGCCTGGGGCGAGAAACCTGCCATCGCCTGCACCAGCTGCTGCGCACTGATTTCGAGTGCAGCAGTGCCTCCAGCCACGCGGGCTGCTTCCTGCGTGGAGCCCGTGAGAGACAGGCTTCCATGGCCGCCGATGCCGGCCGCCGTCGCCGTCAACACCGCCGCGAGATCGACGTTCGCGCCCAACGCTTGGGCGGCGGCAGGAACGGCATCGCTGCCCTCTTCCACCCTCCAGGGTTTGGCCTCGGCCACGACGGCCTCACCTTCATCGCCGTTCGGGTGGAACAACTCGGGCCGCGCATTGCCCCATCCGTCCGTGATCTCGGACATCGCCAGGGGCTTGGCGTAGCCGATTTCCACCGCATCCGGCGCGGGGAGGCTGGACGCCTGCGGCAGTGCCTCCATCGCTGCGGCGAAAGCGCTCCGCAGCGAACCATGCAACCCATTCGGGTCGGTGGCCCCGAGCGCCGCCGTTTCATCGTCCTTCCGTGAGACTTCGCTGATGCCGGCCGCGCGCAGCGCGGAAGCGAGGGTGGTCTGTGTGTTGCTGTCCTTCATGCTCTTCATCCATTCCTTGGTGTTTGAAACTCGGTTACTGTCATGTGGCGTGTTGCCGAACCCTTGCGCGGTGCCATCCATCCATTGCCTCAGCGCTCGCGCAGGCTCTCGCTGCCGGCCTTCTGTATCGGGCTCAGCAGGTAGTCGATGACCCGGCGCTGGCCGGTCTTGATCTCGGCAGTCAGGTTCATGCCGGGGGCGAGGCGGATGTCCTTGCCGTCCACGGCGATCTGGTGGGTCTCGAGCCGCAGGAGCGCGGGGAAGATGGCCCCGCGCTTCTCGTCGTTGACCGCATCCCGGGTGACCGTTTCCACCCGCGCGGGCACCGTGCCGTACCGCGTGAAAGGAAACGTCTCCAGCTTGATCGTGACGTCCTGCCCCGGCTCGACGAAGCCGATGTCCTTGTTCTCCAGCGTGACCTCGGCGCTCACCTGGGCGCCGTCGGGCACGATGACCATGAGCACCTGGGCCTCCGTGACGACGCCGCCCTCGGTGTGCGCGGCCAGTTGCTGCACGGTGCCGCTCACGGGCGCGGCGAGGGTCGCCAAGCGCTCGCGCCGCTCCGCCTTGGAGAGTTCCTGCGCGTTCTGCTCGCGCTTGAGGTCGGCCTGCGCCTGCCGCTCGCTCAATGCGCGGCGGGTCTCGGCAAGGTAGGACATGCGCGCCTGCCGGGCCTCGGCCAGCGTGGCGATGGCCTCCTGCAGGCGGGCCTGCTGGGTCGCCAGGTCGCGCTCCATTTCGATGCGTTCGCGCATGCGGTCCTGGGTGGCGTGGCCGGAGATGAATCCCTGCCCGGCCAGGGTCTGGAAATCCCGCTCACGCTGGCGCACCACCGGCAGCGTGGCGTCCAGCTTGCCGACCATGGCGCGCACGGTGGCGATCTCGGCCTCGCGGCGCTGTCGCTCGGCGTCCAGGCGGGCGATACGCGCGGTGATGTCGCTCCATTCGGCGAGCAGCTGCGCCTGGGCGTCGGCGCGCTCGCGGGCACTCCATGCGGCGGGCACGTCCTGCGGTGCCCAGCGGGGCAGTTTCGCGCCGGGGCCCGCCTCGCCCGCGAGCGCCTGCTGCAGCGCCCGCACGCGCAGCGATTCCGATTCGGCCGCCCGGTGCGCCTCGCCGAAGCTGGTGCGGTCGGCGTGCGCGGCGGTGGGATCGAGTTCGAGCAGCGGCTGGCCCGCTGCCACGTGGTCGCCGTCGCGCACCAGCACGCGCCGCACGACGCTGTTCTCCAGGGGCTGGACGAGCTTGGTGCGGTCGCTGACGATGATGCGCCCGGGCGCCACGGCGACGATGTCGATCCTGCCGAAGATGGACCACGCCAGCGCGATCGCGAAGAGCGCCATGAGCAGCCAGGCGAGGCGCCGCGGCGCGGGGTGGACGGGGGTTTCCTGCAGGCTCAGCGCGGCCGGCAGGAAGGCGCGTTCATCGGCGAGCAGCGGTGGACCGGCCAAGGCGCCGCGCTGCGCCCAGGCCGCCCGGAAGATGTCCGCATAGCGCTGCAGCAGCAGGCGCACGGGGTGGCGCGGTTCGGCCGCGGCGCGGGCCCGGGAGGTGGGAGCCTGGGCGGTGGGAGCCTGTGAGGTGGGGGCGTTCATGCCACGACCTCCTCGGTGCGCTGTCCGGTGCGCGTTGGCAGGGCGCTGGCGCCGCCGCCGTCCTGCATGCGCCACAGGTGGGCGTAGAGCCCTTGCGGGCGCTGGATGAGCGCATCGTGCGGGCCGGCCTCCACGATGCGCCCCTTGTCCATCACGATGATGCGGTGGGCCTGGCGCACGGCCGAGAGCCGGTGGGCGATGATGAGCACCGTGCGGCCCTCGCAGATGTGCGCCATGTTGCGCTGGATGATGGCTTCGCTCTCGTAGTCGAGCGCGCTGGTCGCCTCGTCGAGGATGAGGATGCGCGGGTTGGTGAACAGCGCCCGCGCGATGGCGATGCGCTGGCGCTGGCCGCCCGAGAGGCTGCCGCCCTGCTCGCCCACGAGCGTGTCGTAGCCCTCGGGCAGCTCGCTCACGAAATCGTGCGCACCAGCCAGCCGCGCCGCATGCACCACGGCTTCGATGGGGGCGGCCGGATCGGCGATGGCGATGTTTTCGCGCACGCTGCGGTTGAACAGCAGGTTCTCCTGCAGCACGACGCCCACCTGCCGCCGCAGCTGCGCGGCATCGATCAGGCTGATGTCGATGCCATCCACCAGGAGGCGTCCCTGCTCGGGCACGTAGAGGCGCTGCACCAGCTTGGTGAGCGTGCTCTTGCCGGAGCCGGAGCGGCCCACGATGCCGATGACCTCGCCGGGGCGGATGTCCAGCTGCACGCCGCAGAGCACCGGCGCGGCCTCGGGCCGGTAGCGGAAATGCACGCCGTCGAGCGTGACGCGGCCGCGCAGGGCGGGCAACTGCGCCGCGCTGCTGGCCGGCGCTTCGGTGCGGGTGTTGAGGATGTCGCCCAGCCGCGCCATGGAGATGCCGGTCTGCTGGAAATCCGTCCACAGCTGCGCCATGCGCATGATGGGCTGCGCCACGCGCTGCGCGAACATGTTGAAGGCGACGAACTGGCCCACGCTGAGCTGGCCGTCCATGACCAGGCGTGCGCCCCACCACAAGGTGGCGGCATTCACCAGCTTGCCGATCAGATTGACGCCTTCGTGCGCCCAGGCAGCCAGGTTCTGGGTCTTGAAGCTGGCGCTGACGTAGGCCGCGAGCTGGTTGTCCCAGCGCCGCGCGAACGAGGGCTCCAGCGCACTGGCCTTGACGGTCTGGATGCCGGTGACGGTTTCCACCAGCATGGCCTGGTTCTCGGCGCCGCGCGCGAACTTGTGGTCCAGCCTCTTGCGCAGCACGGGCACCACCGCCAGGCTCAGCCCGAAATACAGCGGGAGGCTGGCGAGCACGATGAGGGTGAGCGGCACGCTGTAGACCAGCATCACCGCGATGAACACGCCGGAGAACAGCACGTCCAGCACCACGGTGAGCGCGTTGCCGGTGAGAAAGCCGCGGATGTTCTCCAGCTCCCGCATGCGCGCCACCGAATCGCCCACGCGGCGCGACTGGAAGTACGCGAGCGGCAACTGCACGAGGTGGCGAAAGAGCCTCGCGCCGAGCTCCACGTCGATGCGGCTGGTGGTGTGGCTGAAGACGTAACCGCGCAAACCGTTCAGCAGGCTCTCGAAGACGACGACCACGACGAGCCCGCCGACCAGCACATCGAGCGTGGTGAGCCCGCGGTGCACCAGCACCTTGTCCATGACGACCTGGAAGAAGAGCGGGCTCACCAGCGCGAAGAGCTGCAGCATGAAGGAGATGAACAGCACTTCCCCCAGCAGGCGCCGGTGCTTGATAAGGCTCGGGATGAACCACGAGAAATCGAAGCGGGCCAGTTCACCCGCCAGGCTTGCGCGGCTGCTCACGAGGATGAGGTCTCCCGTCCAGCGCCGGGCGAACTCTTCGACGGGCTCGATCACCGGACGGCCGGCCGACGCGCCCTCCCCGGGCTCGTGCAGCAGCACGCGCTGGCCATCGCACTGCGCCAGCACGGCGGCGCGAACGCCATGGCGAGATGCGTCGTCGCCCTCGCTCTCTCCCGCCACCCCGGGCTCGGGCACGGGCACGGACTCTTGCATGGACTCTCGCACCAGGGCCAGCGCGGGCAGCGGCGTCAGCGCCAGCCGCTCCACGCCGCACGACACCTTGCGGGCTTTGAGACCCAGGCTCTTCGCGGCCCGCAGCAGATCCGGCACGCCCACCGGCTCGCTCGGCGAAAGACCGAGCTGGTGTGCCAGCGCCGCCGGATCCGCTGCCACCTGGTGCAGCCTGGCGATCAGGCAGAGCGATTGCAGTGCCTGCAGCCCCGACCCACCCTGGGTCCGAGGCACGAATTTTCCTTCCGACATGCGGATTTCCCCTATCTATTTTCCTGCTCCGCACGCCATTGGCGGCTGCTGTGTTAGGGGCGCGATGGTACGAGGCCCCATACACGGGCCACCGTGCCAGTTGCAGTTACCGGACAGAAATATTGTGTTTTTTTGTAACTAGACCGAAGTGCGCTGGGAGCACGCAATCACCCGAAGGCCAACGCCGTGATGCCCTCCGTCAAGGAACGTCTGAAAAGACGGAGTGAGTCTTCCAGCGGCGCCATTCCGGTGCCCTCCATGAAAGACGAGCGAGCGACCGGATTCCCCCATGCCGTGCGAGGCCGCATGGATTCGAACCCGGAAAGCCATTCGGCTCCTCCGACCCAGGTGCCACCTCGCCCAGGGTGGATGGGTCGCTTGCGGGACTTTCGGTATGACCGAGAGGAATTCGAAGGCGCCGCTTCGATTCGTCCCGGCAGGAAAGACCGGTGGCCACGCCGGCACACCGAACAAACCACGACCGCCAAACTCGTTTTACGCGCTTCCTCCAGCACTGCCTTTCAGAGCAGATATTCGATCACGTGTGGGTCATCGATTCTGTACAAATCTCCCGCGCGAAACGAAACGGCGGATTGCTTCACGGCGTTTCACTCGCTCCGAGAACAGGCCCGGGCTATATGACAAGGTGCCCAGTCCCGGGGAAAAACCGGTCCCAAAACAGGATCGCTGCAGGAAATCCACGGGGGAATTTCCGCGCCCGTCCGTCTTCATGGGAAGAGCACGTTCGGACGGAACAACATGCGCTGCAAGCCCATCGATCGCTCGCCACCCAGGCGAAGCAACTCGACAGCAAGCCGTTACAACGCTCCCACCGCCGTGGGGTGTTCGGTGCTTCCAAATTTTACAATTCTATCTGGCGGAATTATCGACGCCGATGTGCTAGCAGTGTCGATATCCGCGCAGCCAGAATCATCAGAACTATTATAAATAATACTTATTGATTAGATAAAAGAAGCTTGGCGTCGATCGCCACGCCTTACCGGACGGAGTACGTCTCCCACACGCCTGTTTTCGGGTTTCGAATATCGGGCGGCTGAGAGGCGCAGGGGGAAAGTCTGGAGTTCGCATCGCATAGGAGTTGCGGATGCTCCCGGAAACACGCGCATTGCAAGAAACACCGTGCACAACCCAAGACCTCGCCCTCCATGTAGTCCTCCGGTCCCTCGCGCCGAATAGCGCAGTTGCTGCTCGCGGAGTCCATGCGCTGCCGGCCCAGGTGCCCATGCCTGCCCGCGCTTCCCGCGATCTCGTGTGCAAAGCATCTTTGCGTTGCCGCGCGAACCGGATTGCCGGTGTCCGCCGCGCACCGCGGCGGGTTCACTGTCGCTGTCCATACAGCGCCAGCGAGCGTCAGGAATGACCACCATGTCGTCACCGGCCACCCCGCCCACCGCCACCGAAAAAGAGGCGCCTGCCAACCGCCGCGTCCTGCGGCGCGCCTCGGTGGAGGAACGCACGGGCTTCAAGCGCGCGCATATCTACAGCCTGATGAAGGAGAAGAAGTTTCCGCAGCGCGTGCGCCTGGGTGTGCGCGCGGTCGGCTGGTACGAGGACGAGATCGACCAGTGGCTGGCGGATCGGGAGCGGGCATGAGCGATACGTCAGCGCGCCGTACCGCGCCCCCCATCGTGGTGTCCATCATCTCGACCAAGGGCGGAGTCGGAAAGACCACGACGGCGGCCAACCTGGGCGGATTCCTCGCGGACGCCGGCATGCGCGTGCTGCTGCTGGACCTGGACATCCAGCCGACGCTGTCGAGCTATTTTCCGCTGGAGCGCCGCGCACCGGGTGGCATCTACGAGATGCTCGCCTTCAACGAACAGGATCGCGGCCAGCTCATCTCCACGACGGCCATCGGCGGATTGGATCTGCTGCTGTCCAACGATGCCCATGGCCAGTTGAACACGCTGCTGCTGCACGCGGCCGATGGCCGCCTCCGGCTGCGCAATCTGCTCGGCATGTTCCAGACGCACTATGACCTGCTGCTGATCGACACCCAGGGCGCCCGAAGCGTGCTGCTGGAGATGGCGGTCCTCGCCTCCGATGTCTCGCTCTCGCCGGTCACGCCGGAGATCCTGGCGGCTCGGGAATTGCGGCGCGGCACGCTGAGTCTGATGGAGGAGATCGCCCCGTACCGGCGCCTGGGCATCGAGCCCCCGCCCTTGCGCCTGCTCATCAATCGGGTCCACACGGTGTCGGTCAATGCCCGGCAGGTCCAGCAGGCGCTGCGCAGCATGTTTCAGCCGGCCGCGGACGTGCGGGTGCTCGACACCACGATCCCGGCGATCGAGGCCTACCCCACCGCGGCGCTGCGCCGCCTGCCCGTGCATCGCGTCGAGTACCGGCAGCCCCGTGGCCGGCTCGCTCCGGCCGCGCTGGAGAGCCAGCGCGCGCTCGCGATCGAATTGTTTCCGCAATGGCGCGACCGACTCGACCTCGTGACCGGGAGGGCCACGCATGCCGACCCGCATTGAAACGCCCACCGCGTTGCGGCGCCTGATCGCGTTCGCGCGCCGCGAAGGCTGGCGGATCGTCGTCGCGGACGGGCAACTGCGCAGCCTGCGCAAGCCTGGATTGCCCGCCATCCATCTCGGCGCACCCAATCCGTCCGGCCCCCTGGCCGCGGAGGCGGCATCGCTGCCCGTGCCGCGGGTGGACAAGCGGCACGGACACCACGGGAGCATGTGATGCCCAGGGGCAGCGATCCGGACATCGCCCGCGAGTTGCTGGCGGACACCTTCCAGCGCACCGGCCCCGACGCCGGGGCACTGAGCGACCCGATCGCCGACACGCCGATGGTGGTGACGCTGGAGCAGCTGCGTCCTTACGAGCTCAATCCCCGCGTCACGGTCAATCCGCTGTACGCAGAGATCAAGGCATCCATCCGCGAGCGCGGACTCGATACCGCCCCGGCGATCACGCGGCGCCCGGGCGAGCCGCACTACATCATCCGCAACGGCGGCAACACGCGGCTCGCGATCCTGCGCGAGCTCTGGGCCGAGACGAAGGACGAGCGCTTCTTCCGCATTCCCTGCCTGTTCCGTCCCTGGCCCACGCAAGGCGGCATGCGCGGCGAACTCATAGCCCTCACCGGCCATCTCGCGGAAAACGAGCTGCATGGCACCCTGACGTTCATCGAGCGGGCGCTCGGCGTCGAGAAGGCCCGGGAGCTGTACGAGCAGGAAAGCGGCGGCAAACCGATGACGCAGGTCGAGCTGGCGCGGCGGCTGGCGGCGGACGGCTATCCGGTGTCGCAGCCGCACATCAGCCGGATGCGTGACGCGGTGCAGTACCTGCTGCCCGCCATTCCCTCGGTTCTCTATGCGGGCATGGGCCGCCATCAGGTGGAGCGCCTGTCGATGCTGCGCCGGGGGGCCGAGCAGGTCTGGTCGCAGCGCGCGTCCGCGGAGGCGACGCCGTTCGCGGACCTGTTCCATGACGTGCTCGCGGGATTCGACACGGCGCCCGCGGAATTCTCCTTCGAGCGGGTGCGCGACGAGCTGGTCGGCCAGATGGCGCAGGCGCTGGGCGCCGACTACGACGTGCTGGCGCTGGACATCGCGGGCCTGGAAGGCCGGCAACGTGTACTGCACAGCACGCCCACGCATCCGGGACCTATGCCCCATCCTTCGATGCCGGCACACAGCGCGGCGGCCGAGCGGCCAACGGTCCCGCCTGCGGCTGCGGGCACGCCCGTTGCTCTTCCTGCCGCTATTGCAGCCGCTACCCCGGCAACTCTTCCGGGCGACACACAACCCCTGGCCATGCGCACCGGCGGCAACGAAGCCACGGCTTCGCGAGCCTCGCTGCCGCCCTCATCCGACCCGGTCAAACAACACACCGCCTCGCCGGCCGCGACCACGGAGCGCCTGCAGTCCATCCAGAAGCTGGTGGCGGACCACCACGGCGAGCCCCTGCATTCCTTCGCCGACAACGTGGTGCGGGCCATCCCCGTCCAGGCGGGCGGGCTCTACCCCATCTCCGACGTCTGGCACATCGAACCGGGGCTGGACACGCCCGACCGATTGCGCGCCCACATCGTGCAATTCGCCCGCGAGATCGCGAGCGAGGTGGGCGCAGCCGATCGCATCGCCGCCACGGACCATGGCGGCGTGGGCTACGCCTGCGACGCGCCTTCGGCAACGGGCGGCGAAGAGCAGCGCTCCCCCGCCCTGCTCGCGCTGCTCAACGCACTGGGAGACACGGCGGATGCGGGACCGCTCGCCGAAGCGCTCGAACCCCTGCTGCGCAACCAGGGCAGCATCCCGCGCCTCAGCGACAGCGGGCTGGTGAAGCTGTTTCGCCTGCTGCGCCTGGCGCGGCGTCTCTTCGAGCTGCAGGCCGGCCCCGGCTCCGGCGCGATGCCATGACCACGCCGCACCCGCTCAACCAGGCGGTGATCGCCCAGGCGCTGCACGATCTGCGCAACGGGCAGCTGCGCCGCGCGCGTTCCATGGGCTTCGGCGATGCGGAGCTTGCGGCGCTCAAGCGACCGGACCTGGTCAGCGTGCTGCTCAACGCCTCCGTGTCGTGGTGCTCCGTGACCGTGAACGGCGAGGTCGTGCGCCGGCTGCTGGGGCAGACGCAGGACGTGGAGCGGGAAATCTCCACCGTCGACCGCATGCTGCGTCTGGGAGCGAGCACCGAGATGGTGAGCACGTTCTACGGCCTGTCGCACCAGGAGGTGGCGCTGCGCCGCGAGATCCTGGCGTTGCCCAAACGCAAGGGCCGCCACCCCGTGCTGAGCGAAGCCCAGGACGCCGAGCTCTGGGAACGATGGAAGCCCGCCGCACGCGAGCGCGGCATCGATATGCAGGACGACATGGCGATGCTGGACCTCGCGATGGACCTGGCCGAGGAGATGTCCCTCCCCCTGTCGGTCGTCTGGGCCGCTATTCAAGGCTGGATCGCGCAGGGACTGGTGTAGTCCCATGGCAACCTCGGGGGCGCAGCGGCCGCACGGTCCACGGTCGCTGGCGGAGGTGCTCGATGCCGCGTGGGAGCAGGCACCGCCACCCGCGCGGCCCACGCCGCGGCCCACGGCTCCCGCGCCCGGCAAACCCGCGGCCCACGACGGCTTCCTCTACAGCGGCAATCGGCACGAGAGCGTTCCGCGGGCACTGTTCCTGGACCGCCGGCTGACCCCTCTGGAGCGCAATGCCTGGCAGGTCATCCGGATGCAGCTGCATGCCGACGGGCTCACCGCGCTGCCGACCTACGAGCAACTGCGCCCCTTGTTGGCGGGCATGCCCTGCGGTCCCATAGCTTCCACCGAGACGATCGCGCGCGCCCTGACGCTGCTGCGGCTCACGCGCTGGCTGAGCCTCGTGCGCAGGCGCCGCGATCCGCAAAGCGGCCGCATCCTCGGCAATCTCTACGTCCTGCACGACGCGCCGCTCACCCCCTTCGAGGCGATGCAGCTCGACCCCGACTATCTGGGGCTGGTCAGCCAGGCGCTGAGCCATGCGAGCAAGGCGGTGCAGCACGTCGGCCAGCACACGCTGCGGGAGATTGCCGAAGATCCGTTGCTGCGCGGCGGGGTGTTGCCCACGCGGCTGCAGGTGCTCTCGGAGCAACTGGCCCGCGGAGTGCCGCAGACTTCGCAGGAGGAAGCAAGTTATGCACAGGATGCGCACACCGGCGATTCCGAAGGCGGCCCCGACGACCGGCTTCGGATTCCTTCGGCGCTGGCTTCGGATTCCGAATCGGGCCGCAAACCCGCGCCAAACCACAGTCTTCGGAATCCGATGCAGGACCGTACCGTACGTAGTTCTTCTGTAGAAGAACGTACGGTACCGCGCGCAAGCGCGCACAGAGGCATGCGCCTGCCTGCGCAGTTCGTGGGCTTGAAGGACGAGCAGCAGGCGGGGGCCCTGGTCGCTCTGCAGCAGGTCGCGCAGGAACAGCGGCAAGCCGTGCTCGACGAGTGGGCCGCGCGCTGCCGCGACCGCGGCGTGCGCAATCCAGCGGGTTACCTTTTCGGGATCATCCAGAAGGCCATCCGCGGCGAATTCAAGGCCACGGCAGTCCAGACGCCCGCACCGCCGCCCCATCCACCGCCATCCCCTACACCGGCACCGGCACCGGTACCGCCGCCGAAGCCCGCGAGCAAGGAAGTGGCGCGAGCGCATCTGGAGCGGCTGCGCGCCATCTTGCGAGGTGCCTGAGCAACCAATGGGCACTCGTCGGGTGCGGCAGAGCGCCAGCGTCAGGAGACGACAGCGCTGTGCGGATCTTTATACCCAGGGTATAGCGCTCGGTCGCTCAGCGCTCCTCCCCCATGCGAGCGCGCGCGCGGGTGCCCAGCGCGGCGAGCCGCGATGGATGGACCCGCGATCCGGCCAGCCAGCGCCAACGTTTATACCCAGGGTATAGGCGCCAGCGGGTCAATCAGGCGGCTTCCCGCTGCGTGTTGTTGACGGACAGCCTTCCCTTCGGGCGGTGACGCTCGCGTCTCGTATAGCCCCTTGCGAGTCGTCCATGGCCGAAGATCCCACACCGCCCGCCCTGCAGCTCAATCTCGGATCGCTGCGCAGCGCGATGTCGCTGACCCTGCACACCCACCACGCTTCCCGCATCTGGCACGGGCGCGCGCCCGCCGATGGGCGACCCGGCATCGTTGGCCTCAACGGCTACATCGCGGTGATGAACAAGATGAAACGCGGCGCCGAGCAGGACGATCCCTACTCCGACTGGTGGATGCTGCGCATCGAGGAGAAGCTGTCGCAGACCGACACCACCCTGGGGCAACTGCGCGAGCAAGTAGACCGTGCGCTCACCGACGTGCCCGCCGCCCTGTCGCTGGGCGACAACCTCAACGTGCAGCCCATTCGCCTGCCGCTCTTCGTCAATGCGCAGCTGGGCTTCATGGCGGTCTACCTGCTCGCGGACTACGACGAACTGGCCCGTAAGCTGATCCTGGCCCACCACACCGCGCTCATCGATCGCTCCACGCTGGAGCGCTGGCTCAACGATGGCGCCCACGCGCTACGCAGCCTGTTCTCTCTGGCGCAGCAGTACCGCTATTCAGGCTGCACGCGGGACGACTTCGCGGCCAGGAACGCGGCGGCCCGCGCGGCATTGGAGAAGTTCGGCGAGTTGCCGCAGGACGTGCTGGAGGGCACGCGCCGCTCGCGCTATGCGCCGCCCGTGGTGCGGCGCTCGGCCCTCGGTCGATCGGCGAGGGCCAGCGACGTTGTCGGTGATGCAGCCACGCAGGCATCCGATGCCACCGACGCTGCGAGCCGTGCATCCAGTTCGGACCCCGTGGGCGAAACACGCTCACCCGCGCCCGGTGCGGACGACGGCACGGGCGGGATCGACGCGCCATGAGGGAGACCGCACCACCGCCCGGCTTCGAAGACAGGCGCTTCGTGCCGCTGGAACAGGCGGACTTCCGCGGCCTGCGACAGGCGGCCTCTCTAAAAGGCCTTTTACAGCCTTTTAAAGGTAAGGGGCCTCTGGAGGCCTGGGCCAGCGAATGCCACGCGCTGCGGGACGACCTCATCGCCATGGCGCAGCGCCGTGTGCTGGCGCAGGCCAACCGGTACCCGTTCCTGCTGCTGGACGTGCAACTGGCCCTGCAGAACACCGGCGCTGGGACACGGTTTCTGCGCTGGCGCAGGCACGACCGCTCCGCCATGGGCGTGGCGCTGTGGCAGGAGCTCATGGAGAGCGCCGCCACTCCGCAAGGCCTTCTGGGCGATCTGCACGCCATGGAGGTCCAGCGCGCGGTGATCAACATGCAGGTGAGCCTGCTGCACACGCTGGGGCGGCAGGCCCAGGAATGCGCCGACAAGCTGGGGCACGCCGACGCCTGCCTCCTGCGCCGGCACGCACCGGTCCCGGGCAGGTCGCCGCCATGACGCTGCGCACCGGGAACCGGGCACGCAAGCGCGGCGCACGGGCGCATCGCCTCCGTGTCGTCGACGCCGGCCCACCACCGGCGCGGCGACATGCGCTCGCCCGACGAGTTTTCCTCCCCCCGAAACGCAACAAGGAGATTCCGCATGAGCACCCACTTCCACGGCGAAGGCAACATCGGCTCGCCACCGAAGTTCGACGAGTATCCGAACGGAAACGACGAGCCGCGGCGCGTGCTGCGCCTGAACGTGTACTTCGACAATCCCGTGCCGAACAAGGACGGCGCCTACGACGACCGCGGCGGATTCTGGGCTCCCGTGGACTGGTGGCACCGCGACGCGGAGCATTGGGCGACGCTGTTCGCCAAGGGCATGCGCGTGATCGTGCGCGGACACCTGGAACGCGACGACTGGACCGACGCCGAGGGCGAGCCGCACACGACGTACAAGGTGGACGCGCGCAGCGTTGGCATCCTGCCGTACCGCCTGGAGGCAGTGCACCTCAGTCCCAAGCCGGGAAACACCGGCGAATAGCAGACCCAGGACACCAACGCATGCGATGGATATCAACATGCGATGGATATCAACATGCGATGGGTATCGATCGGCGGCGCGGCAAACCGGAGCGTGCGGTGCGCGCGTTGTGGGCAGCCATGCCGCCCCGCACCCGCGATGCTGACGGCCATTCGATAGAAGTCATGCATTTTCTACGGGAGGCCGCTTCATGCTGCGCGTGGTGCTCTGCGAGAAGCCTTCCCAGGGCAAGGACATCGCCCGGGTCCTGGGCGCACACCAGCGCGAAGCCGGTTGCCTCGGTGGGCCGGGCATCAAAGTCACCTGGGGCATCGGCCACCTGATCGAGGCCGCGCCCCCGCAGGCCTACGGCGAGCACTTCCAGCGCTGGACGCTGGAGACGCTGCCGATCGTTCCTGCGCAGTGGCGCTGGGTCGTCAAGGCACGCAGCGCCGCGCAATTCAAGGTCGTTCAACGGCTGCTGGCACAGGCGTCCGAGCTCATCATCGCCACGGACGCCGATCGCGAAGGTGAGATGATCGCCCGCGAACTGATCGACTACTGCGGCTACCGCGGACCGATCCAGCGCCTGTGGCTGTCGGCGCTCACCGATGCGTCGATCCGCAAGGCATTCGGCGCGCTGCGGGCCTCGGAAGACACGCTTTCCCTCTACCACTGCGCGCTCGCGCGCTCCCGCGCCGACTGGCTCATCGGCATCAATCTCACCCGCCTGTTCACGCTGCTAGGGCGCCAAGCCGGCCATGACGGTGTGCTGTCGGTGGGGCGTGTGCAGACGCCCACCCTCAAACTGGTCGTGGACCGCGACCGCGAGATCGCGGCATTCGTGCCCGTCCCATTCTGGTCCATCGACGTTTCTCTTTCTGCGGCGGGCTCAGCGCTCTCGGCGCACTGGCTTGCGCCACGCACCTCAACGGACGACGCGGGGCGCTGTCTGCACCAGACCATCGCGCGCCAGGCGGCCGAGGCCCTTCGCGCCGCGGGCACGGCGCAGGTCGCGCACGTCGATACCGAGCGCGTGCGCGAAGGCCCTCCCCTTCCCTTCGATCTGAGCACGCTGCAGGAAGTCTGTTCACGACGCCTCGGCCTGGAGGTGCAGGAGACCCTGGACATCGCGCAGGCCCTCTACGAGACGCACAAGGCGACGACCTATCCGCGCACCGACGCGGGCTACCTGCCCGAGAGCATGCTCGCCGAGGTCCCCACGGTCATCGGCAGCCTCCTGAAGACCGATCCCGCCCTGCACCCGCTGATCGCCCATCTCGATCTGCACCAACGCTCCCGCGCCTGGAACGATGCGAAGCTCTCCGCGCACCACGCCATCATCCCTACGCTGGAGCCCGCCGATCTCTCCGCGATGTCCGCCAAGGAGCTCGCGGTGTACCGGCTCATCCGCGCCCACTACCTCGCACAGTTCCTTCCCCACCATGAGTTCGACCGGACGAGCGTGCGCCTGGCCTGCGGCGGCGAGACACTGCAGGCGGTCGGCAAGCGGATCGTCGCCCCCGGCTGGCAACAGGCATTCTCGCCACCGTCTCTGCCTGCGCCAGCGGTCGATGCAGAGGCCGAAGGCAGCGAAGAGGCTCCACGCGAGCAGGTGCTCCCGGCGCTGCAAGACGGAATGTCCTGCCAGGTCGGCGCAGTGGATCTGAAATCGCTGCGCACCCAGCCGCCCCGGCCCTATACCCAGGGCGAGCTCGTCAAGGCGATGAAGACGGTCGCCAGGCTCGTGACCGATCCGCGCTTGAAGCAAAAGCTCAAGGACACCACCGGCATCGGCACGGAGGCCACGCGCGCGAGCATCATCAGCGGCCTGATCGCCCGGGCATTCCTGGTTCGCAAGGGCCGCTCGGTCCGGGCATCGGATACCGCGATGACGCTCATCGACGCGGTTCCCGCAGCCATCGCGGACCCGGGCACCACGGCGATCTGGGAACAGGCGCTGGACATGATCGAAGCGCGGCAGATGGGGCTGGACTCCTTCGTCGAGAAGCAGTCCGCCTGGGTCTCGCAGCTGGTGCAGCAGCATCGCGGCACGACCCTCGCCCTGCGCGTGCTCGCCGGCCCGCCCTGTCCGCTGTGCGGCGCGGCGACGCGCCAGCGCACCGGCAAGAGCGGAGCGTTCTGGTCCTGCTGCCGCTACCCCGACTGCAAGGGCACGGCCCCGGTCGCATCCGCGCAAGCGGGCAAGGACGGGCGGGCACGATCCAAGGCCCGATCCGCTCGCGCACACCGCTAGTTCCGGCTGGCTTGCATCTCTCGTCTCTCGTCTCTCGTCTCTCGTCTCTCGTTTCCCATTTCCCGTTTCCCGTTTCCCGTTTCTCATTCCCGCCCGCACCGAGGGTGCGGCGTCCTCGCGCCACCCGCGAGGTTCCCAGCATGCACAGCCTTCTGCGAAGCGTGCCCGCCGGCAGGGCGTCGTCCCCGCTGGCGGGAAGGCGGATTTCTTCGCACGCCGCCACGGCGCGTTCCAGTCCTTGTTTCCGTTGCCGACGGGCCTCCAGGCGATCCGCCATCCATGCGGGTCGCCTGGAGGCCCGTCGGGTCAACGGCAGTCCCCGCCGGCGCCTACCGGCGAAACCACAGGCACCCTTTGTGCGCGGATGCGTGCCAGGGATTTGCGGCCCAAGCCACGACACGGGCCGGGTGATATGCGGGCAGCGCGAGGTTCCTACCGCGACCGCGTGATCTGTTCGCCACAGGTGGCACCTTGCTCGCCAGCCGAGGACCGCACGGTCCTTGGCGCCTTTCTCCTGACGTCCCCCCACGAACAGGAGCCCACGATGAACCCCTCGCCCCAAACGAACAACGACATCGCGTACGGCAGCGTCTGCAGCGGCATCGAGGCGGTGAGCCTTGCCTGGGAGCCGCTCGGGCTCAAACCGGCCTGGTTCTCCGAGACCGATGCGTTCGCGAGCGCGGTGCTCGCGCACCGTTACCCGCACGTGCCGAACCTCGGCGACATGGCGCACCTGGCGCGGCGCCTCCGCGCCCGCGAAATCCCGGCACCCGACATCCTGGTGGGCGGCACGCCCTGCCAGTCCTTCAGCGTCGCGGGCGCCCGCCAGGGTCTGTCCGATCCGCGCGGCGCGCTCACCCTGGCCTACGTGGAGATCGCCAATGCCATCGACCAAGTCCGCGCCCGTTCCCGCCGCCCGCCGGCCACGCTCGTCTGGGAAAACGTCCCGGGCGTCCTCAGCGATCGCGGCAACGCCTTCGGCTGCCTGCTGGGCGCACTGGCCGGCGAAGACCTTCCGCTCGAACCGCCAGGGCCAAGGTGGACGAACGCAGGTTGTGTGTCTGGACCCCGGCGCCGCATCGCCTGGCGTGTGCTCGACGCCCAATACTTCGGCGTCGCCCAGCGCCGCCGCCGTGTGTTTCTTGTGGCAAGTGGTGGAGACCACATCGATCCCGCAGAAATACTTTTTGAGCAGGAGGGCGTGCGTGGGGATCCTTCGCCGGGCCTCACGCCGTGGCAAGGCGCTGCCCGCGCAGCTGGAGCGGGCGCTCCAGCAGCAGGCCGATCGTCCGGACTGACCTCCCCGTATGGCACGGTCTCCGTCTCCCTGGGATTCGGCAACGGGCGGGGGCCCGCCGATGTCGCGGCCTGCCCGATGGGTGCGCCGCCGCGCTTCGATCTCTCAACCGAGACGATGCTCGTCCAGTCGGTGGCCGGTGCCATCAGCCATACACTGGACACGGCGAACGGCGGCAAGGGCTCCGGCGAGGACGGCACCGGCAAGGGCGTGCCCATCATCGCGTACACCGCCCAGGGCTGCGGCGCCGATACGGAAATCGAGCGGTCCCCGACGCTGCGTGCCTGCGTCGTCCCGGCCATCGCCTTCGCCCAGAATTCGCGCAGCGAAGTGCGCTGGGAGTCCGACCATGGCCAGATCGCCGGCGCCCTGTCGACCGGCGGTGGCAAGGCAGGACAAGGACGGCCGATGGTGCTGCAGGCCGCCGCCCACGAAGACCACTACGTCTGTGCGCTGGAGGACGGCGACACGGCATGGGGACTGCGCTGGCGCGTGCGTCGCCTGATGCCGCGGGAATGCGAACGCCTGCAAGGCATGCCCGACGACCACACGCTGGTGCCGTACCGGGGCAAACCGGCCGCCGACGCGCCGCGCTACCGCGCCATCGGCAACTCTATGGCCGTCCCCTGCGTCGCCTGGCTCGGCGCACGCCTCAGACGCAGCCTGGTAGGGAAGTCCTGACGCATTGGCGGGAGATTCCGCGACGCGCGGCGTACGGATTTCCGATGGCGCCGGCACTGCAGCCGCGCGAGGATACCCATGCCGACCCGGGGCCATGAGGCCGCTCGACCTGGGGGCGCCCGAGCAGCGCCTATGCGGCATCCATCGATACGACCGGCATCTCAGCCCGTGAGATGCCGGTCGGTAGCATGCCCGCATGGCGCTTCCGGACGACTTCGCGTGGGACACGGACCAATGGGGAACGGCCTGGCTGAAGTGTCGCGGCTCCATCGTCGCGAGCGTTGCCGGCACGGTGTTCCCCGATGGGCGATGGATCGCCTATGTCAATCGCCATCGTGGAAGCGCGACCCGACACCCCCATGCGTATTTTTGTTCGCAGGCTGCGGGCATGCGCTCGGTGGAGCGGTGGGCCGGCGCGCACGCGATGCGCCTGTTGGGCGAGGTCGAGACCGGCGGGTGTCAACGGAGCCCTGGACATCCGCACTTCCGGGAGGGAAAGCGGATCGCCCCGAAGCTGCGTGGGTGAGTGGCGGGCAGCTCGCCGTCAGCGGTCCGTGTCGGGCCCGCCCGATGTTGGAGATGGCCCCGCGTTTTGGGCAACGGACCCGGGAGCGCCTGTACTGCCAGCCGACATCGCGTGATGGATGGCCCGCAATTTCTCCAGCAACTCGTCGAACGTGATCACGGCCACATCCTTCGTCGCGCTGCGGAAAAGGTCCAGGGATCCGCGCTTGTCGCGCGTTTCGGGAGTCTTCCCAGCCACCACAAGACAATGGACATGCCACACGTGCGTTCCCTCCATGTCGGGATGTTGGCCACGCGCATGGAAATTCTTGGTGAGTTCCGCGCGCTGATCCAGAGCTTGTGAGATTGCGGCGCACAGGTCGGAATGTGCGGCGTGCATGGTCCCGCGGAAGGTCTTTTTCTGAAGCAGGTGAGTGCGCGCTGTCTTGATCTCCACGATGGCAACCGAGCCCGTAAGTCGGTTCCGGAAAAGAAAATCGGCAATGGTCTCGCCCTTCCCGTCGATCGTCGCTCCCCCTACGTACGCCTGTCCCCGTATCAGCAGCACTGGGTGCGGAAAAGCGATACTCAGGACGAACGGATGTGTCTCGAAGAACGTCTGCCAGACCCGTTCGTCCGGATTCCGCTGAAGCAGCGCGTCAAAGCGATCGATCAACTCTCCGAGCGTTACCCGCTCGATTTCCGAACGCAACTCAAGCAGCGCGCGAGGGTTGTCCCGCGCGATCTGTGAAACGTCTCGCCTGACGAGATCCGTGGCGGCAGCGCGATCTCCCGCGCTGCGCTGCTGGTCGCGAGTGCTCAGTTGCGCCAACGCAAAGAACTCGCCGGGTCTGGCTTCGCGCACCTGCTTCGGATAAAGCTCCCCGTCGATCGGATGCACTATCTCGTTGTGCGCAAGGAACCGCCTGTCCTGTAGCGCCCGGAATTGCGATTTTCGGCCGATCTGCGCCATCCCCTTGCGGACACGGTCGAACAACCGCCGTCCCAGCGAGAAGGTCTCATCCGAAAGCGAGGCCTCGTCGCCGTCGACCAACTGGAGTTCGGTCGCGGCAGTCGCACGTTCGATGGCCTCGATGATCAAACGATTTTCCCACTTGAGCCCGAGGCCACGCGACGCACGCCGCGAGAAGCCCACGGGAAGATCGTCAAGCAATTCATTGAACTCGTAGATGTCCTGCGGGACATTCCAATCGCCCGGTATGCGGATCCTGGCGATCTGGTCATATTTTTGCTCGAGGAACGTGGAGCGGTAAGCGGCCGACACCCTCGGGAACATGAGGATCTCAGTGGAACTGACGTGTGCCAGAAGCACTTTGGGTGGCTCCGGGTCGTTTGCATCCTCCGAGGGCTCTCCATGAGCGAACACTTCCGCGAGCTCCTCACCATCTACCTCAATCACACTGAGGCTGACCCGGCATTCCTCTTCGGTTTTCGGCCCCTGGGACTCCTCATCCGGTGAATCGATTGCATCCGCATCGATGAGGTCGTGCGTGTACTCCTCGGAAGTGCTTGCCATGGTTCCCTCCCTTGTCTTGATGATGTTTCTTCCAGCAGCCACTCACCTACTGAGAAGCGCGGCTCAGGCAATGGTATTGCGTCCTGCGCCCGAGAAAAGATCTGGCGCGGGTAGCCGCCAGGCGTCCTGCTCCAGGACAGTCGAAAAGATCTCAAAAAAAGGAAGCCTGCTGCCGCAGACTGAATCGACCCGGATCCACTAGACACTTCCAAGCCGTTGGGAATGGCGTTTCTCGAACTCTATCGGAGACAGGTTGCCGGCTGTTGAATGGCGGCGCCTGGGGTTGTAGAACATCTCGATGTAGTTGAAGACATCGGCCCGGGCGTCTTGCCGGGTGGGGTAGATCTGGCGGCGAATCCTCTCGCGCTTGAGCAGTTGGAAGAAGCTTTCGACCACAGCGTTGTCGTGGCAGTTGCCCCGCCGGCTCATGCTGCTGGCCAGGTTGTGATCGCGCAGAAAGCCTTGCCATTCATGGCCTGTGAACTGACAGCCCTGGTCGGAATGCACAAGTACCGTCTCCTTGGGCTGCCGGCGCCACAGGGCCATCAGCAAAGCATTGAGGACCAGTGCGGTATCGATGCGGCTGCCCATAGACCAGCCGATCACCTGCCTCGAGAACAGGTCCAGCACCACCGCCAGATACAGCCAGCCCTCATGGGTGCGGATGTAAGTGATGTCGGTGGCCCAGGACCGGTTGGGCTTTTCGGGCATGAACTGCCGATTCAAATGATTGGGCGCGACCACCGCAGGCATACCCCCGCAGCCACCCGCGCGCCGGCGATAACCGCTTTGAGAGCGGATGCCGGCCTGGCGTAGCAGTCGGGCGACTCGATGCTTGCCGCAGCGCTCGCCCAGATCCCGCATGTCCTGGGTGAGCTTACGGTATCCGTACACGCAGCCGCTTTCCAACCAGGCCTGCTTGAGCAAACCCAGCAGGCGCTGGTCATCGCGCACCTTCTCGCTGGTGGGCTGCTGCTTCCACGTGTAATAACCGCTGGGATGAACCTGCATCACCGCACACAGCCTGCGAACACCGTAGTCGCCTTCGTGCCGTTCAATGAACGCGTACCTCACCCGGACTGCTTGGCAAAGTACGCGGCGGCCTTTTTTAGGATGTCACGCTCCTCTGTCACCCGTTTGAGTTCGGCCTTCAGCCGACGTACTTCCTCGGTCTGCGACAGCCTCTCCTGGCGCTGGCCAGCGGGCACCTGTTGGAGTTTGATCCACTTGTACAGGCTGTGTTGGCTCACGCCCAAACGGGCTGATACCTCGGCGACTGGGTGGCCCTTCTCCACCACCTGCCGGACCGCTTCGATCTTGAATTCTTCCGGATATTTCTTCTGACTCATGGCACCTCCTATTAGGCCTCAGGGTTTGAGGCTCAGAGGTGTCTACAGGGGCCGGGTCGATTCAGACAGGCTGGTGCCGAACGCCACTGCGCAATCCGCACTTCCTCCCTGCGCGCCGCGACAGCCCCGACCTTCGGAGCAGGGGTACGTTCGCGCCCGCAATACGGGCTGTGCCAGCATCGGCTTCATCGCCCGCTCGGCCATAGGCTGACGAGATGCTGGCCGTATGCGCCGCTGACGTCGTCAGCGCCATGCCAGCAGCCAGGATCCCCGGGCTGCCGCGGGCAACCTCCCGCGCGATCCGCCAGTCCGCACCGCATCAAGTCCGCGGACGCGCGCCCTTCCCCAGGGCGTTGATGCCACTTCCTCCGCCGGGCCCTCAAGGCCCATCTCGTCACCCCGGCAAACGTCCCACCCGCGCTCGCATGCGAGCAGGCGGACGTGCGCCCGCGTGCGCCATCGCGCACCCCATCCAAGGAGCCATCCATGCACACCATCCGACTTCAAACCAATCAGCACCGTCTCATCGCCAACCTGCGGCATGCGTTCAACCAGAGCTCCATGCTGGGCGAACTGCTGCAGAACGCCCGCCGCGCCCAGGCGAGCGAAATCCGGCTCTCGGTCACCGAGGACAGCCTCACCATCCAGGACAACGGCATCGGCATCGCCAACCTGCAGTCGCTGATCCACATCGCCGAATCCGGCTGGGACGAGTCCATCAAGTCGCGCGAAACTGCCTTCGGCATGGGTGCGCTCGCCACGCTGTACTTCGCAGAGCAGCTGACGGTCCGCTCGCGCGGCATCATGTTTTCCACGCCGACCGCGCGCATATTCTCTGGTGAGCCGGTCTACGTCGTCCCATCGGACGTCGAAGTCCATGGCACGCAAATCTGCCTGGACGGCGTAAGGTCGCCGCGCCAGCGCGTGTCGTTGCCGGACTGGGTCGGGACCGAGATGCCACGCCTTTGCGAGGCTTTTCCCGTCAGGGTCTGGGTCAACGACACGGAGGTTCCCAGGCCACTGGCAAGCCCGGACCTTGCCTGGCAACAGACATCCATGGGCCGTGTGTTGATCGACCTGCTCGGTGCCCGAACGCAGTGGCGCTGCTTCCTCCAGGGCCTGCCCATCCACGTCGGGTATCCGCGCTCCCGGGCGCAGATTGTCTTGCTGCCCGACGATACGGTCGCCAGGTTGCCTGATCGGCAGCATCTGTTGAACGAAGCGGAAGATTCCGTTCGCATCCAGGCCGCGGTGGACCAGGCTTACCGACAGGCCTTGGTGGACAAGAAGGCCGAGCTGCCAGCAAGCGAGTTCGCCGAGCGGTATGCGGACGCATGTGTCATTTCATACAACGCAGACCTCCTCAACGACGTTCCATACGTGCCTCGTGCCTGGTTCCGGTCCTGGGATCAGCAACCTGCCGGCGTTCACCGGCTTTGGGAGGAGTACGGCGCTGACGGGGTGGTTTCCGCTGAGGCGCTGTCGGAGCGTGGCGTCTGGACGATCGATGCCGACGACAGCGATGTGTTGGTGACAGAGGTGTATCTGCAGGCGGCGGATGCCTATCTGCTGGAGCAGCCCAACCTCCATGAGGAGCATTGGCTCCGCAGCCTTGCGATCCCCATCTGCGCGGAACAGATCGCGGTCAGCGTCGGAGCCCCCCTGCACCAGCAGGAAAATCCAGGCCTGGACGACTACGAGATCAGGCTGGAACTCGTGAGCACCCTGCAGATCCGCGCTCTCGGAGGCACCACGGCCTACGATGTCCCAGCCCTCCGCAAGGGAAGCAAGCTGTTCCTCACCGCGCAAGCATGCAACGTGACGAGGCTCATCAGCGACTACATCATCGACGATCGCTACGACGAAAACCGCGAAGACGAAGACGCGGAGGCCATCAGGACTTTCATCGCCATTGGCAGCTCCTCATCGCCGGCCCCGGTGGTTGAAACGCTGCTGCCCCATGCCCTGCGCTATGGGAAGCAACCCAAGCTGGCCCACGCCAGCGTGACCTTGGCGTTCGATGCAGAAGGGAAGCTGGCGTCGGTCACATCCCCCTGATCGCCACCAGCTACAGCTGGCCTGCCACGGCCCCCACTTCGGTGCGGGGCCTTTTTTTTGCCCGCAATACGGATCGCGGCGACATCGGATTCACCGCCCACTCCGAGAACTGCCGGCGAGATGCTGCCCGCATGTGTTGCTGATGTCGTCAGCGCCATGCCAGCAGCCTGGATCGCAAGGCTGCCGCGGAATACGTCCCGCGCGATCCACCAGTCCGCTTCGCATCGGTTCGCGGACGAGCGCCTTCCTGGCGCCGATGCCATTTCATCCACCGCCAGCGGGAACCGCCGTCCCGCGAGGGCTGGCCTGCCTCGCGTTTTTCAAGGAGTTTGTCCATGTCCCAGCCATCGCGCTTTGGTCAGTTGGCCCTGGCCTATGCCGGCAAGTTGCTGCCGCTGCAGGTGCTGCACAGCGCCGCCGGTCACTACATCGGCACACGTGACCTCGACGGTCCGGTATCCCGTGAATCGAATGAGTATTTCCGCAGCGAAGCCACTGCCCAGCGTGCGCTGGAGCGCGGTGGATGGTCCCAGATGTCACACCCCTGATCCGCAGAAGGAGCCTGTCATGAATTCCACTCTCCCTCCGGAGATCGTCGAACAGTTCGTTCAAGAACAGCGGCACTTCACCGCGGCGCCCGAAGCGTTCTTCCAGGCATGGAAGCGCGGTGCGGAAATCGCCGGTCACGAATGGTTCGGCGACGGCACGCCAGAGGGCCTGCAGCAGGCCACCAGCAAGTGGGATTTGCGTCCCAACCTGCTCGCCGTGGGCGATGCGCTCGATGTCCTGAGCGGCGGTCAGCGCATGTTCCTCTCCGCGATGGTGAGCTTCTACAACGCCCCCGAGGGTGCCGCCATGTTGAAGCGCTGCAGGTTCGAGGGCCTGGCCGATTTCGGCGGCCTCGATCTGCCACGCCGACAGGTCATTGCCGATCTGGTGCTGAACTACGTCGGCTGGTAGGGCTGCTCAGCTGCCCCATGGTTTTCTGCTACCACCCCGAGCGCCATGTGTCCTGCCCAGGACCATGGCCCTCTTTTTTGAGCTCAACCTTCATCGCCTGACCGACGCCTGGCAGCGCCGGTCGTTTCCTTGCGGATGCCATGTCCGCAAGGGCTGGCCTCCGATTCGCCAGCGGCAATTCCCCAGCAGCCACGACCTACCAGGCTGCGGTGCGGCTCGCCGCACAGGTCATCCCTCATCGGGCGCGTCCTGCGTCCTTCCACGCCAACCCACAAGGGATCTTCCTCCCTTGCGGATGGAAGTCCCTTGGATTTTTCAAGGAGTCTTCCATGGATACCCAAGCCATCCGCGCACAGATGCCGACACTGGTGTGTGGCCACGTGCCCTCCAACGTCCGTCGCTTCAAGTTTCAGATCTTCGACGGCGATCCCAAGGTCTCGATACTGGGCCTTGCCGTCGATCCAAAGCCCTTCGACGGCAAGGTCATTGCCAGGACCGATGAGGCGATCGTCGTCAAGACGGGCCGTGCCGAGTTCGCGGTGCTCGACCGGACCCTGGTGACCGAAGTACCCGATGAAGGCGCCAAGGTACATGTCGAGCCCTACGCCAGGCGCCGCTTCGATGGCCTTCGGGCGGACACGTCGCAAAAGCGGATCGAGCAGACTTCCGACGGACACGCCTATTCGGTGGAAACGACGGTACTGGGCTCCGCGCCGGCACCGTTGCCCATTCCGAAGCCCGGCTGCCCCGAGTTGGCCGCGCTGATCGAACAGCTGGAGCAGTTGCCGGCACCGGACGGATTTCGTCGCATCACGCACATGCTGGTCGATGCGGGTGCCCGGGACTTCACCTGGGTGGATCCAACGCCCGCCCACATCATCCAAACGCCGCCGGCCATCGGCTTCACCGTCTCCACGGACAAGTTCGCCGGCGACGTTCGGGTGCTATACGACCGCGCCGCGGACCAGTACGTGATCGAACTGCACCGCGATGGCGAATGCGTCGATCGCACCGAGGACGTGTTCTTCGACGACCTCGGCAGCGTATTGGAGTCGCGCATCGACGACGGCAGCTGGCGCCGCATTCAAGTGCGGCGACTGCCTTGATCCCCACCCCACCGGGCGGGGATGGCTTCCTCGCCGACCTTTTCAGGAGTTCAGCATGTCTCTTCGATTCCGGGGCGCCGATCTGCGCCCTGTCCTTACAGAAGCCCTCGCTCAGCGCTGCAAGCTCGTTCTGGTGAAGGACCAGGGCGTGTATTGGCTCGCGGAGCACGGTGAACGCTGCGCCGATGGGCGCCAGAAGCTGCTCGCCTACGCGATCGGCTGCCACCCCGACGTCGATGACTTCGATACGTGGTGGAACCTGGCGCATGGTGAGCTCGGCGGCGACGACTTCGCCGAGTTCTTCGATCCCGGCCATGCCGTGTTCAAGCAAGTTCTCCACGGCGAGTTCGATCTGTGGCTCTCGGCCACGGATCAATTGCTGTCCGTGCGGGTGGTCCCATCCACCGATTCCCACGGCTGACGCAGCCATTCATCCAGCCCCCGCCATGCGGGGGCTTTTTCTTGGGCGTGTTTCTTGGGCGTGCTTCTTGAGCGCACATCTTGCGCGCATTTCCTGGGTGCAACGGGAGGCAATTGGGCGCAATGCGGTGCGCCAGCGAGCCGCGTTGTGGCTGGCGCTCATGGCATGCACGCGGGACGCTCACCGCATGCCTGCCGAAAGACTTCGGCGACATGCCAGGCAACCTCCGGTCTTCGAGGTTGCGCGCAGCCCTCCGGCTGCGTGACCAAACCAGTTCGCTCCGCATCCTCGCCGCGAACGGCCGCCGGTTCCCCGGCGGCGGATGCTTTTTTTGCCCACTCAACCCACCGCGGGGTTACGCACTCTTCCCGCATGGGGTTGGTGTGTCTCCGCTTTCGTCCTATGGAGATTCACCATGAACACCCCATCCCCAGCGAAGTCGTACTTCGACCTCCACACCTCCGGCATCGGCTACCTGCAGGATGTCCGCGAAGTCCCTGTCCGGGGCGGCAGGCGCGCCCAGCCGTTTTTGGCCTGCAAGATCGCAGCACTGGTTGGATCGGCGAATGATCCGAGCTACCGCTACTTCGACACGAGGGTCTCAGGTGCCGAGGCCAAGAAGCTGGTGGAACGCTACCTCGGCGTCAATGATCGACGGAACCGGCCGCTGGTGCGCTTTCGCATCGGCGACCTGTGGCCCGACGCGTACCTGCGCACCGACGGCGAACGCAAGGGCGAGGCCGCCGCGAGCATCAAAGGCCGCCTGCTCAAGGCCGAGCTGATCGAGCGCGCCGAGTTCAATGCGATCGAGACGCACGAGATCATCACCCGGGGCATCGGTTACCTCAACCGTCCCGAGGACGTGCGTCCGAAGGACGGCGACCCGTTCCTGTCCTGCTGCATCGCCGCGCTCGCGGGCCCGGTCGACGAGCCGGCTTACCGGTACATCGAGACGAAGGTCGCCACGGAAGCAGCCTGTCATCTGGTGCGGCGTTGCATCCAGGCCGTCGAGTCCGACCGCAAGGTGCTGATTGCCTTCCGTCTGAACGACATGACGATCGATCCGTACATCCGCACCAAGGGCGAGCATGCAGGCGAGCCGGCCGCGGGTCTGGAGTCCAAGCTCGTCCATATCGGTCTCATCAAGATCGATGGGCAGAAGGTCTACCCGGCCGGGGAATCCGACCGCGGTGCATCGCCCGGCCAGCAAGCGCCCGGGTCCGAGAACGCGGACGCGCCCACGACCGATGACCATGCCACCAAGCCCGCCACGCGCGAGCCGGACGGCGAGGCACGGGAGCGCGAGCCGGCCCTGGCCGATTCGTATTGATCCCACAAGGGCCCCTCGCGGGGCCCTGTCTTCTCGTCCCGATACCCAAGGAGAACCACATGGCAACCACCACGGCACCCGAGCCACCATCGGTGTCGCCCATCGTCGTCCCAGGCCAGCTCACGCTGCGCACCATCCGCGGCCGCAATGGCCCGTTCACCGTCGGCCGGCTCGCCACGCACCTCGGCGTGTTCGAGGTCAAGGATCCGGAGCTGGAGCAATACCCGGAGGGCAAGTACGACGGGGAATTCATCATCCGCTACATCTTCCCCAAGTCCTACCCGGTCGGCGGCGGCATGCGATTCGAGATCCGCGCCAGCCTGGATGGCATGACGCTGCACGGCATCGACAAGCTCAGTCGCGACGATGCCCGCAGCTTTGCGCCGCAGGACGTCGATCCGCTGGACGAGGAACCGGGAGCACCGGCCACGGCCACATCGGCACCCGCTCCGAGTCCAGCAGCCAAGCCCGCACCCGAGCGGACATCGAGAGACCCACTGATCGATACCACGCCGTTCGGCGTGGAAGCGCCATCCGCTCCTGCATCCGAGGCCGCCACCGCCAGCGGTGCCGACGGCGAGGACGCTGCGTTGTTCGGCGTGCTGTGGCCCCTGGGTGAGTCCGTCAAGCTGGACTCGACCATCGACCGCCGCACGCTGCGCACGCAGATCGCTCGCCTGGGCGCGCTCGGCTATGTGCTGGATTTCAGGTCACAGGAATGGCAGCGCACGCCGGAACCCCAGGCGGCGTAGTTCCGTGCACCGCATCTGCGGTGATTTCTTTACCCGCTGGAGCGCCTTCCCACGCCTTCCCATTCGCAAGCGCACTCCGGCTTCTTTTTGGAGATCTTCACCATGTCCACGATCCATTGCAGTTCTGACTCACCGCGCCCCGATGGCATGTCCGACGCATTCGATGAACCCGCGTGGCGCGCGGTGTGCGACGAAGTCGCCGCACGCGCCAACCAGGGTTGCGGTCTGTCTCACGACTACTACGTCGAATGCTTCAGTTCGTCCATCGATGCGCGCGCCCGTCGGTTGCCCCCAGACCAGCGCGAACCGGCTCTGAAAATCGCCCGGGAATGGGACTACGCCACACCTGCCGAGCGGCAGGAATCCCAGGACTGGAATGCGAACAACGGCTATTGCTGGCACGGCATCGAACTGGGTTGTTGTCCCGCCGGTTGCGGTTCGGTCTGACGACGGGCCCTTCGGCCCATCGCCGCACACGCGGCGTTTTTTTAACCACCCGCCGGGGGAGCTTCCCCGCGTGGGAGACCTCCGGCTCTTTTCTCTCAGGAGGCCTCTCATGGGCTGGTATTTCTCTCCCCAATCGCGGTCCGAACTGATCGCGCAACTGATCGCACCGCAGGAGACCGAGCGCGCCAGCGTGAAGGTCATCGCCCATGCGATGCGCGGCAATGTCCTGTGGTCCGTCACGGAGGTGACCGCCAAGGCCGAAGGTGTGCATCGCGATCTTGCGCCGGGCCAGTCCCTGCGCAGCATCCGTTGCGATCTGCTGGAGCGCAGCGGCGACCAATGGGGCCACAAGCCCCTGGAAGAATGCATGCACCCGTATTACTACTCGTGCCCTCTGTCCTACCTGGACCTCACGCCAGAGCAGTCCGCCGACTGGCGTGCAGGCGTTCGCGCCTACCACGCGCGGCGTCGCACGCCCACGGTGGCCACGGCATCCGCCGCGGTGCCGACCGCCTGAGCGATGGAGCCGACATGGACGCGATCCTGGCGACGCTTTCGCCCTCGCTGTTGGCACTTGTTGAAGGGAGTTTGTCCAACGACGAAGTGTCCAGCGATGAGGACATGCAGGAGCACTTCATCCGCAACGGCCTCTCCGAGGAACAGGCACGGCAAGCCCTGACCTACCGCGACCGGTACCTCCATCACATCTACCTGGAGGGTTTCACGCCGATCACCTCGGCAAACCAGGCGCTTCGCTTCGATCCGCACACCCGGCGATTCTCGCCGGGCTGAGCGGTCCTCTTCCATCCCCTGGGGGCAGTGCTTGCCCCGGCGGGCGGTGCTGTTCCCGTTGCATCCAAGGACACCACCATGCCTGCCAATCCACCATCCACCCCGCCGCTCTACCGCATTGACGAATGCACCGACCTGATGGCCGATGCCTGCGTCTGCGGGGCACAGGGCGAACTCGTCTTTCTGTCCGTCTGGGCACGCGACACCGCCATCCAGGAGTTTCTGGCGCGCCTGACGTTACCAAGCGACGCGCAGGGCCTGGACCAGTTCCATCTGGTCACCGGCGAGGGCGCATCGCTTCCCGTGTTCGTCGGCAACGCCGAGCAGTTGGAAAAGCGCATGACGCGCGCCTTCCGCCGCACCCTGTTCGGCTCCATGGTCCACCTGTGGCTGTTCGATCGCCGCTGCGTGCAGCCCGACAAGGCGAACGCCAGCGCGCTCGCCCTGATCCCGAAGGCCGACACCGCATCCACGGAACGGTTGTGGACGCTGGTGCGGCAGACCTGTCCGCTGCCCCTGCTCGACCACTGGCGCGACACCGTGCTGGAGCTGCTGTCCACCCAGGCGATGCTGAGTCGTCTTCCGCTGGCCCTCGGGCCGCTCGAAGGCTATCGGCTGGCCCTGGACGTGCCCGTGCTCACCCAAGCACTGGGCGCATTGATCCGCAGCGGCGTTCTGCGCACCTGCGCACAGGACGCCCTCCCGGCAGAGCCGATTCGGCGACGCGCCTGATGCCCTCGATGGGCCTGCGATGCAGGCCCCATCCCTTTTTTTCTCACCGCAACAGGAGCATTCCATGGCACTCATGTTCCCGCGCATCGCGCGCAATTTCATCAAGGCCGGCTACTTCCCGACCGACGAACCGACGCTCGCGCGGGTGCTGTCCGCCCTCGCGCCCGCGAGCAGTCCGATGTGCATCCTCGATCCCTGCGCCGGCGAAGGCGTGGCGATCGCCGAAGCGGCGCACGCCCTCGGGCGCGCGCAGGTCACCGCGTATGCGGTTGAGTACGACAGCGAGCGCGCGGCCCACGCGCGTTCGCTGGTGGACCACTGCCTGCACGGCGACCTGATGGACACGATGGTCTCCCGCCAGACCTTCGGCCTGCTCTGGCTCAACCCGCCCTACGGCGATCTGTCCAAGGACGCCAACGGCAACGTCGGCTACCAGGGCCAGGGCCGAGCACGGCTGGAGAAGCTCTTCTACCAGCGCACCCTGCCCCTGCTGCAGTACGGCGGCGTGCTCGTCTTCATCGTGCCCAGCTACGTGCTCGATGCCGAGCTGGTCGGATGGCTCACACGCCACTTCGACGGCCTGCGGGTCTACCGAGCGGTGGAGACGCAGTTCAAGCAAGTGGTGATCTTCGGGCGCCGGACACGCCAGCGCGAGCTGGCATCCGAGCCCGCGGCCACGGCGAGGGATCTGCTGCTGCGGATCGGGCATGGCGATGTGGAGGCCGACGAACTGCCGGTCGACTGGCCGTTTCTTCCCTACAGCGTTCCCGCCAGTCCGTGCGCGCCGGAGCATTTCTACCGCGTGACGATGGAGCCCGGGCAGTTCGCCGAGGAAGTCGGCCGGCTGCGTGGGCTCTGGCCGATGCTGGACACGCACCTGGGTGCCGCGCAGCAGTCACTGCGCCCGCCGGCCCGGGCATTGTCCGCATGGCATCTGGCGCTCGCGCTGGCTGCCGGCGCGATCTCCGGCGTGGTGCGCTCCCAGAGCGGCCGCGTGCTCGTCGTCCGAGGGGATACCCACAAGGACAAAACGCTCCAGCGCGAGTTCACCGAGCGCGAAGACGGCTCGGTGGCCGAAGCCCGCATCCTCACCGACAAGTTCGTGCCGGTCATCCGGGCCTGGGACATGACCCCAGGCTCCGCGACCTTGGGCGAAGTCCTCACCATCCGCTGATCGGTTTTTTGCAGGGCAGCGCACCGCCGCCCACCGCAGTCGTTCCACGGGGCATCACCGCCCCACCCATCCTCACCTGTCGGCGGACGCCGATCTTTCTTCCCACCCGGGGCATGCCATCGCCCCACAGGGGAGGTGCATGCCCCATTTTTATGGAGCATCACCATGTCCTTCGAAATCGACACCGCAGCGGACAACGCACCCGTGCAGGGCGACCTGCTCGGCGCGGATTCTTCTCCCCTGGAGCTGAGCCTCACGGAGTTCGTCGCCGAGTTCGGCGACGAACTGCTGGAGTCGCTCAACCGCGCCAACCCACCGGTCTACAGCGGCCAACCCAGGGCCCATCGCCAGCGCGTCGTCGCCGGCCTCAAGCGCACGCTGTTCCCCGCCCAGGCCGAGGTGGTCCATGCCGCCGCCGAGTTGCTGATCGACCGCGGCGAACGTGCCGCGATCGTCAATGGCGAGATGGGCTGCGGCAAAACGACCGTGGGCATCGCCACGGCCGCCGTGCTGCACGCCGAAGGCTACCGCCGCACGCTTGTGCTGTCGCCACCGCACCTGGTCTACAAATGGCGGCGCGAAATCCTCGAAACCGTCGCCGGTGCCAGGGTCTGGGTGCTCAACGGCCCGGACACCCTGGTCAAACTCATCAAGCTGCGCGAGCAGTTGGGGGAGCGTCCCACCGGCCAGGAGTTCTTCGTCTTGGGCCGCGTGCGGATGCGGATGGGCTTTCACTGGAAGCCGGTCTGCGCGGTCCGGCGCACACGCCGCGGCGACGTGGCCACGTGTCCCGACTGCGGCCATGTCGTCACCGACTTCGACGGCGAGCCGGTACATCCGGCCATGCTGGAAGAGGACGAGCACCGCAGGAAGTGCGGCCATTGCGCCGCGCCCCTGTGGACGCTCATGCGGCCCGAAAGCCTGTCTGGCAGCGCCCAGTCCTCGGCCGTCGCCAAGGCGCTCAAGCGCATTCCCACGATCGGCGAAGCCACCGCGCAGAAGCTGATGCGAAAGTTCGGCGACGGCTTCCTGGCCTCGATGCTGGGCGACAACATCCATGAGTTCATCAACCTGATGGACGCCAATGGGGAACTGGTGTTCTCCGATCGCCAGGCTGTGCGCATGGAGCGCGCCATGGCCAACATGGAGTTCGGCTTCGGCGAGGGCGGCTACCAGCCCACGGAGTTCATCAAACGCTACCTGCCGCAAGGCACGTTCGACCTGCTGATCCCGGACGAAGCCCACGAGTACAAGAACGGAGGCAGTGCCCAGGGCCAGGCGATGGGCGTGCTGGCCGCGAAGTGCCGCAAGGCACTGCTGCTCACCGGCACGCTGATGGGCGGATACGGCGACGACCTGTTCTACCTGCTGTTCCGCGCCCTGCCCGGGCGGATGATCGAAGACGGCTACCGGCCGGCGAAGAATGGCTCGATGACTTCGGCTGCGATGGCGTTCATGCGTGACCACGGGGTGCTCAAGGACATCTATTCCGAGAGCACCGGCACGGCGCACAAGACCGCCAAGGGCAGCAAGACCAGTGTCCGAACGGTCAAGGCACCGGGCTTCGGTCCCAAGGGCGTGCTGCGGTGCGTGCTGCCGTTCACGATCTTCCTCAAGCTGCGAGACCTCGGCCGCGACGTACTGCCCCCGTACGACGAGGAGTTCCGTGAAGTTCCGATGGCGCCCGCGCAGGCCAGCGCCTACAGCACGCTATCGATAGCGCTCACCAGTGCATTGCGCCAGGCCCTGGCCCGTCGCGACACGACGCTGCTCGGTGTGGTCCTCAACGTGCTGCTGGCCTGGCCGGACACCTGCTTTCGCGCGGAGAACGTCGTGCATCCCCGCACACGCGACACGCTGGCGTTCGTGCCGCCCCAGTTCCACGACATGGAGGTCATGCCCAAGGAGCGGGAACTGATCGACATCTGCCGCCAGGAGAAGTCGCAGGGCCGCAAGACGCTGGTCTACACGGTGTACACCGGAACGCGGGACACGACCTCGCGGCTCAAGCGGTTGCTCGAAGCCGCGGGCTTCAAGGTGGCCGTGCTCCGTGCGAACGTGGACGCGAGCCGCCGCGAGGACTGGATCGCCGAGCAGCTGGAGCGCGGCATCGATGTGCTCATCACGAACCCGGAGCTGGTCAAGACCGGGCTGGATCTGCTGGAGTTTCCGACGATCGTTTTCATGCAATCCGGCTACAACGTGTACTCTTTGCAACAGGCGGCACGGCGTTCTTGGCGCATCGGGCAGACGCTATGCATCAAGGTGATCTACCTCGGTTACGCGGCTTCGTCGCAAATGAGCTGCCTGAAGCTGATGGCCCAGAAGATCATGGTGGCGCAGAGCACGTCCGGCGACATTCCCGAGAGCGGGCTCGACGTGCTGAACCAGGATGGTGATTCCGTGGAAGTGGCTCTGGCACGGCAGCTCGTGCATTGATCCTTTGACGACCCTTGGCGGCTCCTTCGGGAGCCGCTTTTTTGCGGCGCAACTCCTTACCAGGGGTTACCTCGGCAATGGAGGCTGCCATACACACTGTCCGGCTTGTCGAACCCAATTGGAGAGCAGCATGACTTCTTCGCGCACACCACCGGCCACCCCTGATCGGGACGCGCTGCCGAGCGCACGGCCCCCGACGCCCGGCCAGCCACTTCCCGATGATGAAATACCGTTCAAGGCCGATGTCTGGAGGGAGAACGGGCGCGTGATCGGGGCCACCTTCAGCGGACAGATTTCCACCACGCGGTTCAACGGTCGGGTGAAGACCGGTGGCGCCGAGGTCAATGTCGAGAGGGGGAACGCCTTCGGGTCCGCCTCCACCAACGGAAGCTCGATGGACGGCCGCGTGGGTTTCAGGACCGGCATGGAGAACTTCGAGTTGAGCGCATCGTTCGCCCCTGGCGGAGAACTCAGCGGGTCCGGCAGGGTCACCGTGGGCGATGCCTCGTTCTCGTTCTCGAACGACTCCATCGGCACCGAGTTCAAGTTCGCCAGCGGCGCCAGCGCCGCGCTCAGCAGGAACGCTGACGGGGCATGGAACGCGAGTTGGAACTCGCCGACAGCGGGCAGCTTCCAGACGGCGCTGAGCTTCGGCAACAGCGGCGGCAGCTGGGCGATTAACGCCAACTTCACACTCAAGATCGAGTGACGCCATAGCATCGGCCACGCGCGCATGTCGGCGCGCGCACTGGTCTTCGGAACCTGGGATGGGCGCAGATGCCGCAGCAATCCTTCTTCGCTCGGGCCTTCCTGGCCGCACTGACCCTGGCCTCGGCCGGTTGCGCTTCGGTGGACCGCGGCATGCACCGCTTCGACGACTGGCTGGGTTCCTTCAAGAGCCGCGATGATGGCGGCTATGTCGCCACGTGCAACGAGCCTGGCAATACGTTCGACGCGACGACCGCGCCCCCTTGCGAGAGCGATCTCCGAAGGCACTGCCCGAACGGGTTCACTGTGGCGAGTGTCGGCGCTACGGAAAACCCCACTCCGCGCAGCTTTGCCGAGAAGTACCGGGTGACGACACTGGCTTACTGCAAGTGAGTCACCGCAGGCGCGGCGTTGCCGTCAGACTTTCCCTACTGCACGCGGCCATCCAGGCTGGCATTCTTGCCGCGATCCAATCCTCTGCTGTTGCCTTGCGCAGCGTTTGGCTTCGAGGTTGCCGCGGATGGACGATCCACCGGTTCGAGCTCCCTGCAGGTTTGTGGCAAGCTGATCGAGGAACCCACCCTCTGGCTTGAGAAACTTCACTGGTGAAGGCTCGCGCCACTTCCCACCCGACCAGCCGCTCACCGAAGCGCCTCCATGATGAGCAGTTGCAACCAGCGAGGGAACGCTTCCATCTCCTCGATCCCGACATCCTCGGTGGCGCCCCCGGAGCCGACGAAGCGATCGACGGCTCAGGAATCGGGACCAAAGCGCAGATCCGGTGGCTTGCGGTGGGCGGAGGCAGTTGGCTTCTCGGGCCACCCACTGCGCAAGGAAGGCCCCCAGGTCATCAGCAAGGTCAAGACCCAATGAAAATGGACAATAAGCCAAAGGCAGGCGAGTTCTATGTCATCAGCTCCGATGTGCGCGGCGGCGGGCCGGGGCATGGAGTGGTTTTCGAAAACGAGAAAGGGCTTCGCCCCGCAGGACAGGGGATCATTCGTCCCAGGGACGGTGGATTTCCACCTATGGGCGAAACGCCGCGACTGCGTTACGACAAGCGCCAGGGCCGGATGCCCGGGGACCTGCAGGGAGGATTCAGCGGATATTGGCTGACATCGGAGCCCTTGAAGCAGCTCCTCGAATCTGTCGACCCTGACGGATTTGCGTTCGTGCCTTGCGAGTTTGTTCTGGAGGACGGATCGCAAGGTCCGCCCTACTTCCTGTGCGACGTGGTCAGGACACTGGATGCGCTCGATGAGGCTGCGTCCACCGTGAAGATCCTGACGGAAGGCTACTCCGCCGGGAAGCACTACAGCCTGGCTGGTGGTGCAAGCCTGGCTTTCTTCAAGGATGTAATCGGATCGGCGCATGTCTTCCGCACGCCATACAACAGCCGACTCGTCATTTGTGATCGCGTGCTGCGCGATGCCCTGCTGGATGGCGGCTTTGGAAAAGCTCCCAATTCGCGCGGTGTCTGGCTTGAAGATGCCGCGAAATACTGATCCGCCTGAGCTATCGCACCCCTTCGGAGCCGAGGCGCATGCCGGCCAACGATGTCATTCTGCAAAGTCATCACGTCATCGAGCAGAGTCTTTTTCGTGACCATGATCTGCTCAAGAAGCTGGTGGAACATGGGCTGATCGACGAACACACATCAGCGAATCGCTTGTATCTGCCAGTGGATGGAACTTTGGCGGACGAGCTCGAAACATCACCGCACAGAGGGCGCACTCGCAGTTCGTACACCAAGGGAATTCGGGAAGAACTGAATAACATCGCGGATACCGATGATGGTGTCGCCGCGCTGGCTGACGACGCTGCGGCGCTGCGACGAGTCAACGCCAGAGTTGCCGAACTCCAGGACACCCTCAAGATTGCGCTGGTCAACGGCGATGCCTTCACCACGACCCCCATCAGCCTGACGAAAGACCAGGCGAACGCGCAGAACAACAAAACTTTTTCCGACCTCGACCACTACCGCGCAACCCATGCCGATCAGCTGAAGGCCTTGCGCTCGATGGGTTCCGTGGAATCCGAATGGGCTGCCATTACCCATTCGGAGCATCGCATCGTGCGGGTGATCGATGCTACGCGCGCCACTGGCAGCAATCTGGTGGCGGCCCCCTACGAGCCCGCAGTGCGGGAAATCGCTGGGCGGGAGGAGTTCCGCCTCGCGATCGCCCACGCGGAGGACGCCGGACGTGTGACGTTGTCCGAATCCAACGCGGTATTGGTCCAGCAGGTACTGGATGACACGCCGACGACCATCGGAGGTGCCGCACGCGGGATTCGCCAGGTAGCGGGCGCATCATCGTCCCCCTACACCCCTCTCTCGCAACGCGGCTTCGCCACCGCCGAGTTGTTGGCAGGCGACCTGTCGGCGGGCCAGGCGCTGCGAAGCGCCGGCCTGCTCGCGACCGCCGCCGACGCGATGGCCTCCGGTCAACGCTCCATACGCTTTCTCGGCCAGGACAACCCGCTGGCCGCGCAATCGGAGTTGGCGCACTTCGCCGGGCGCAATGTCGGTGGCTGGGCCGGCGGTACCGCGGCCGCCTACGCGTTGGGCAGCTCCGGCGCCGGGCCGATGGTGTTGATCGCGGCCGACGCATACTTTATGAGCGCCGCTGGCGAAAAAGCCGCCGCCCTGCTCGACAACCGCGCGATCTACCGGCAGACCGATGGCGGTGGCACACATTGGTCATTCGATGGCCGCGCCTGGACACGGGGCGGCATGGCCGATACAACTGGCGATGGGATCGACAACCCTGCCGCCACGCCGATCGTCGCCAGCTACGCCAAGGCCCGTGAACTCAACTACCAGGCCACCAATGCCGCCGCCGCGTTGGCGCTGAAAGACGCCCCCGCGCCCATCGATCCCTATCGGCAGCCGGCCAATGCCGGCGACCGCCCCAGCCTGAGCCCTGCCGACTGGAAGCGCGATCCCACGAACGGGCAATGGCACCGCCTGGTCAAGACCGAGATCTCCGGCGCGAACGATCGAGGCAGCTATGCGCAGGAGACCGCCTTGCTGCACCGCGCGGCGGAATTGGATGCGCAGGCGCAGGCCACCATCGCCCGCAACATCGCCAACAGTCCCGGTGCGATCGCGGCGCGCTATGAGCTGGCCTACCACCGCAGCGGCTGGGCCGCCGAGGGCTTGCCGATGTCGCCGGCAGTCCAGCAGGCGTTGCCGGATCCGGACGCACTGACCGCCTCGAACGGCCAGCGGTACTACCGCAACATGGAGGGCCAGTGGACCGGCCAAGGCGCTCCGCCCGATGCCAATCGCGTGCTGGAACTGGACAACACGCGCGCGATGCTGCAGCCGGCGCTCGCCGAGCAGGCCCACGCGATTGCCGCCATCCAGCAATCGCCGCCGTCGCCGCAGGATGTGCAGCGCGAGCAGACGCTGTACCAGTACCGCATTGTCGGCACGGAGCTGCAGCCGCAATGGCGCGAAGCGATCGAACTGGCGACGCAGCGCACGCGCGAAGCGGAAGGACTCGCGGGCGATGGCGCCATGCAGCTGCAGCGCGGGCCGGGCGGTCAGTATGGCGCCGACAGCCCGATCGCCCATCTCCAGCGCGGCGCCGACGGCGTGGAGCGCATCGCAGCGGTCACCACCACCGAGGACATTCGCGAAGCGCTACGGGAGGTGCAGGCACAGCAACGACCCGCCGTGCCTTTGCAGCACGTGGCCTCCGTGCAGCGTCCCTCCGAAGGCTCCGCGGATACGGACACCTCGGACGCTTCTCCCTCCAACCAGCACGCGCTCGATGTCCAGGCCCGCGGCCAGGCGGCCAGTGCCGCGCAGGAACGCCAGGATCAGCAGCAGGAAGACCGACAGGCGCGGGAGCAGCACCTGGCGCAGGCTCGCGCGCACGCGCTGCAGGAGCAGGCATCCCATGACGATCGGACCCAGGCTACTGCGGCGCTGCAGACGCATGCGGCATCGGAACTCCGCCAGCAAGAGTCGCAGCAACTGCAACTGCAACTGCAACAACGGCAGGCCCTCGACGCGCAGCAGGACGAACAACGTCAACAGCAGGTATCGCACGACGCCCGGCAGCAAGAAGCATTGGATCGGCACGCTCAGCAAACGCAGTTGCGAGAGGAGGAAGAACGCCAAACTGAGCACTCCGACCAGCAAACGCAAGAACGTCAGCAGGCGCACGACGCGCAGCATCCGGAGCAAGCCCCACTGCCCTACCAGGCGGCTCTTCAGCGCCAGCAGGAGGCGACGCAGAAGGTCCCATCGGATCAGCAGCCCGCGCCTCATCATCAGGACGCTCAGCAACGCACTCATGAGCAACAGCGCACCCCGGACCGCCTCGCCCAGCGTTCCGCGGAGCCGCCGGTGGAACGCATGGCAGCCTCCGACAACGACGTCTCGCAGCGGCGGACACAGGGCCAACATGCGCAAGAAGAGCTTGCCCGCAGCGCCCAGCGAGTGACGCCGCACAGTGCCGCGATCTCGCCCGCATCGCCGGAAGCAGCGCGGCCAGTGCCGGACCAGCAGGGATACCGATACCTGTCCACGCCCCACATGGAGCAGCAGCCCGACGAGTCGTTGCACGTGCGCGCGGTGCCTGCATCCAACCCTCCAGCCGAGCGACTGCTGGCGGAACATCCTGGCGAGCGGCCCCCGGAGCCAACACCCGACACCCCGGTGCCGGAAGTCGGCGGCATCACTGCAGCGTTGCCGGTCGCTCCACACCTCGCGTCGGCGCCGGAACCTTCACTGTCGCCCTTCACTGCCAGCCGCTCCGCCGGCATGCCCGAGAACGAAGGCGATGCGACCCACCCGCCGCCCGTGGCCAAGTCGGATGGGCAAGCACCTTCGGCCCCGGCTGTGCCGGACCCGAACTCCTGGGAAGAAATCACACGCTCGATGCGCGAGTTGCGCATAAGACTCGAACAGGAGCTCGAAACGGAAGATCGCATCGCACAGGCCCGGCAAGATCGCGTGGAGCGCGGCGAACAGCCTTACACGGATCTGGAGCTGCGTGAGGGATACGACCCGGACGGCCCCTCCGCGCTGAGAAAGCCACCCTCCATGCCTGCAGAGGCGGCACCGCAATGGCAGGCGAGTACACCATCCGCTGGCGAGCAGAGCGACGATCATCCGGTGACCGCGCGCAAGACCATTACCGGCGATCCGGATGTCGATGATCTGCTCTACGCCATCGACAGCAAGAACGATCTGGCCATCGAGCAGGCACTGAAGCGCGTCGCCAACAGCGCGCACAGTGCAGCTCTCGCGGAGCAAGGCCATGCCCATCTGGATGCCAAGGCAATGCAGGAAGCGCAGGATCAGGCGACCACGCGCCAGGCGTTGGGCATGGACGTCGCGGCCGAGATACAGACCAGCCGTGGTCCGGTCATGGTCATGACATTGCCCCAGTTCGCCCACGGGCCCGCGATGCAGGGTGGGCCGCAAGGCGATGGAGGCGGCGGGGGTGGCGACGGCGGTGGTGGTGGCGCCGGAGGAGGCGGTGGTGGTGGCGGATAACGGGAACCCGGAAGGCGAATTGAATCCTCAAGAGACCACGATGGACATGCACAACACCTCAGCGATGCCAGAAGACGAAGGTGCGGAACAGGCAATGAAGGAATCGATCCAGGCCATGGCGGCGCTGATCGGACAGCTGCAGCGGCGGGAGCAGGCCCTGGAGGACCAGGTGCGCCAGCAGATGCAGTTGCTGCAGAACGCAGTCAACAACGCCGATCAGCGCGTCCATCGCGTCGTGGAGAACGCGCTTCCGCGGCTGACGCAGCTGACTCACCAGGCACTCTCGGTCGCGCTGGACCCCGCCGCCGGGCGGTTCGACCGCACACTGACCGCGACGAACCAGCAATTGCAGCAGGCCACACAGCGCTACGCGCAAGCGCAGCAATCGCAGGAAACCATGGTGATGCGCCGGATGTGGATGGCCACCATCGCGATGGTGGTGGCAGCCATCCTGGGGCTGTGCGCCGTGGCATACGCATTCCATGGCGCCAACGCGACCATCGCGGAGGCAAAACAGCGACGGGCGGAAATCGCCTATCTGGATCGCGTGGCGCGGTCCAACCTCGTCGCCTGCGGCAGCGACCGGCTCTGCGCGGACTTCGAGAAGAAAGGGCCGCGCTACGGCGACCGTGGCCAGTACCGCGTGGTCACCCTGCGCGAATCCCTGCCACGCTGATTCTCGTCATCACTGCTGGGTGCGATTACGGCCTCCTCGCAGTCCGCATTCTTGGACCCAGGCAACCGCGATGCACGTCAAATTTGCGGCGCACCGTGCTTGCATTCAAGCCTTTGCCAGCTTTAGAAAACGCTCAGACCCCAAGGAAGGAGAAAGCATGAAGTTGTTCAGCGCGGCCGTCATCGCCATGTCGGCCTTGTGTGTTCATCAGGCCCACGCACAGCAGCAGCCCGTGAACACGGGACTTGGCGAGTGTGTGGACTTCGTCATTTTTGCGTCCAGCACGCTCACCGGCCAGGTCAACGGCACCACGTTCCCCTTCGTGTACGGCCCAGCCACCTATCTGGACAAGCCGGGAAGCACCGTCTACATCCAGAACTATTCGTGTGCCTCCAACGACATCCCTGGGTTGTACTCCAGGGTGTCCATGGTCAGCCACGAGATGGGCCACCTGTACCTGGACCAGGGCTGGGTGCTCGGCACGCGGGAGGACTACATCGCCAAGGCCTGCACCAACGAAGGCCGGGCCGTGCTCAACAACTCCACGGCGCGCAACGAGATCCTGGACACCTCCCAGGGAGGCGCCGACATCAGCCTGATCGCGGCGAATGCCCCGGCACTGCTGTCCACGATCGCGGCCGGGGGGGCCGATCTGGCGCTACGTGTGGGTGATGCATTCTGCGAGGCCAATGTCACGTCCACTACCGGTGAAAACTACAAGGTGTACTACGGCAACGAGTACGACAAACTCAATCCCCCTTCGCAAGAGGAGCAATAAGCCATGAAGACTCTCGTTGCCGCCCTGGGCGCGGTCGTCCTCGCGACTGCTCCGCTCGTGCCTGCCGCAGCCGCACCGCGCGCCTCCGCCGCCGCTGAAAAGCAGCTTTGGGCTTTCTCGGAAAAAGTTGCACTGGCTCTTCCAGGCGATGGAAAAGACGTACTGACGCTCGTCTCCCCCCGCCCCGACTCGGTCGCCATGACCAATGGGCAGGAGCCTCGCAAGACGTCGAAGCAAATCGCTCCGTCACTGTTCGCGTCGAATGCCGTCGTGGTCATGGGCACGGATAACCGCGCAGATTCGGCATCCTTCGAAGTGACGGGCAGCTGTGTCTCGATGGCATCGCTGCGGAAACAGTATCCGAGCCTCATCGTGATGGACTATGCGCGCGGCACCAATGAGCATGCCGTCTACACCTTGGGCGCCCAGATCGGCGATGCGATCGTCGCGTACTCGTTTCCTGCTGGAAAGCTCGATTGCATGAGCCGCGTGACCGTCACGCCGGCCAGCACCACGAAGATGAAACTCGGAATCGGCTAAACCGGCGCCCCTTGGATCGCACCGGTCAGCGAGTCGACAACGAGTCATCGACAACCGCCGGCACTGCGCTGGCGGTTTTTACGCCAGGCAGCAGGCGACGTCAGTCGCGCTCCATATCGTCCTCTTCATCGCGTGGATCGAGCTCGGAAAAATCGGTCAGCTCGTAGCACTGCCGACAGTGGTACATCTGCGACGCTTCCTGGAAGTCCATCCCGCACAGGCAGCCGCAGAATGGACAACACTCCTCGATCTCCATATCTCCCCAAGGCCAGACGCCCAGATACTCGGGCATGGCGTCACGGTCGTAGCCGACGATCTGAAACGCATCCGCATTTTTGGCAACGAAGCCGTGTATGCCAGCTTCCTTCAATACCTCAAGAACGTCCGCCGGCTCGATGGCGAACCATTCGCGCTTCAAACAATCAGCTTGAAATCTTTTATGGAGACGCTTCTCCAGCGGGAAATCGTCGTCGCCCGCGTTGATCCAGCCAAGCAGGTTCAGCTTCCGAAAATTCCCGGTCTGAAGATCTCTGATTCGCCTGTCGATGCATTTGGCGACCCCGATCTTTATCGTTTCGCAAGGAACTTCGTTCTCTCCAACGAAATACACCGGCATGGATCGCTCCTGTTCGTCGCCCCGATACGTCATCGACTGCGGTTTTCCACCTGACTAATCCTACCCGCGGGACGCCTTCAGGTGGCTGCGGATGGCACCTCGGTGCGTGCCCAGGCGGGATGTCGCGACGCAGCCGCCCCGTTCGACGAAAGCGCACCGCCGCAGTCCCGTTTGTTGCCTGACCGCAGAGGCGCATTCCCGCATCGTCCGGCCATCCACATGCCAGGACGCACTGTATGCAGCCTCCTACCCTGCCCGAACCTCGCAGCCCTGCGCCTGCCGCCATCTTCTTCGCACTGGCTCTCCTGAGTGGTTGTGCCAGTTCGCCGCCAGGCAGGGATCCGGTGGCGCCCACCGCCTCGCCCTCGCCAGAGACCAGCGTCGCCACCTTGGTTCCAGCAGTCCCCGTTACCCGGCAAGGACGCTACACGCTCGTGGAGATCGAGCCCATGGCCGGACAGCGCGATCTGCTGATGCAGATAGTCGACATTACGCTTCCCGTTTCGGATCGCGCCACGGTAGGAGACGGGCTGCAGTACCTGTTGCGGCACTCGGGCTACCGCCTCTGCGCGCCCAGCGGCGACAGCGCCATGCTGTATGCATTGCCCCTGCCGGCGGCTCACGTACACCTTGGGCCGACCACGCTGCTCTCGGCCCTCCTCGCGATGTCCGGCAACGCATGGCTTCTCGACGTGGACCACACCCAACGGGAGGTGTGCTTTCGCCGCGCGGAGGCGGTCAGCGCCGACACCGCAACGCCAGGCACCGACGAGACCGATGGGCGGATTGCGCCGATCGAGGCTGCGCCCGCCCATTCGCACTCGGAGCAATTGCCATGATTTCCCTTCCTCCGGGCGGACGCCCTCGCATGCGCTGGCCCGTGGTCGCCGGGACGGTGGCCGTCTTCGCGCTCGGGATCGCGACAGCTTTCAATACGGTTCGGCTCTCACACATGGAGCAGGATGCGCGAAGCGCCAATCTCGATGCGGAAATGCAGACCCTGGGTGACAGTGTGACGCAACTGCGCGGTACGTTCGAGGCGGCGCAGCGTCAACCGCCGTCCGTGAGCGAAGCCGCGTTCAGGGCGGCGCAGCAAGCCGTCGGCGAGCGCATTACGCGCCTTGAACAGGCCCAGGCCGGAGCGGCCAAAGCGGAAGACCTGGCTGCACTGTCTGCACGCGCGGATGCGCTGCAATCGCAGGTCGCAGCACGTCCTTCCATAGTCCCCAAGCCCCGTATCTCGGGCGCATCGGTCCCGAAACCCCTTCTTCCGAGCCCGCCTCCGTTCAAGGTCCTCGGCACCGAACTGCGCGCGGGCGTGCCCTTCCTGGCGATCGCCCCGACGGACCGTGCGTCGCCTGCCGAGGTCCGGCTCCTGCGCGAGGGCGACCAGGAACGCGGATGGCGGCTGGAGGCGATTGAGCAGGACACCGCGCAGTTCACCGTGGGCGAGCAGGTGCGCCGCCTGCCGCTGCGCTCGCGGTAGGTCGGCATGCGAGAGCCCTGCCCTCCCCGTTTTGCCCTGTTGCTGGCCGGATCGGTATGCGCGCTGGGTGCCAGCCTAGCCGTCCATGCCCAGGCACTCCAAGGTGCGAGCCGCTTCGTCCCAACCGAAGTACAAACAGCCGCGGACAAGCGGGGCGACGAGGCCCGCGCCCGCGAGTGGAACCTGCGCGCCGAGGACTGGTCGCGCTACCGAACGCTCATGCAGGGACCGCTCGGCATCTATTCGCCCCACCTCGACCCGTTGACCGCGCTCGGCATCGAGGCGCGCAGCGACGAGGAACGTCGCCGTTTCGCGGAGTTGCAGGTGCAGGCCGAGGCGCGGCGGGTCCAGAAGACCCTCGACTATCAACGCGCCTACGACGCCGCATGGCAGCGGCTGCATCCGGATCTGCAGCGCGTGGCCCTGCCGAGCAACCAGGCGGGCGGCGATGTAAGCGGCGCTGGCACCGGTGCAGCAGAGCCTGGGCGGCTCGCGGTGTTCGTGAAGGAAGCTTGCGCAGCCTGCGATCAGCGGGTGCAGCAACTCCAGTCGGCCGGCACCGCCATGGATGTGTACGTGGTCGGCAGCCGCGGCGACGACGAACGCATCCGGCGGTGGGCGCGTCAGGCGGCCATCGATCCCGCGAAAGTGCAGGCCAAAGCCATCACGCTCAACCACGACGGTGGACGCTGGCTGTCGCTGGGCGTGCCCGGCGAGCTTCCCGCGGTGGTACGCGAGGTCGGCGGCCAATGGCAGCGCCAGTGAAGCCGCCGCGCGCCCTGCGGCTGCCACCCGTCCTGGCGATCGCAGCGCTCGCAGGCATCTGCACCGCCGACACGGCCTGGGGCCAGGAGACACCTCCCCCGGCCTACCAGATCGCTGCGGCGCAAGCCGGTGTGCCCTCTACCGTGCTGTACGCGATCGCATTGCAGGAAAGCGGCACACGGCTGCGCGGCCGGCTGATTCCCTGGCCCTGGACACTCAATGTGGCGGGGGCCTCGCAGCGCCATGCCACCCGGTCGGACGCCTGCCTCGCTCTGCGCCAGGCACTGCGGAACACGCCCGCGCAGCGCATCGACGTCGGCCTGGGACAGATCAACGCCGGCTACCACGCGCGCCGGGCACCCCAACCCTGCGCGCTGCTGGACCCCTACCGGAATCTGGCCATCGCCGCGGAGATCCTGCGCGAGCAGCACACGCCCGGAGAGGACTGGCTCATGGCGATCGGTCGCTATCACCGCCCTGCCGGCGGCCTGCCGGCACTGCGCTACCGCGGAAGGGTACAACACCACCTCGTGCGCGTGCTGGGCCGCCCGCAGGCCATCGCCACATTGAACGGACATCGGGATTCCCGGCCATGAACACACTTGCCCTTCGCCGCCCTGCCGCCGCGCTTGTGCTCGCCGCGCTCTGCCTGCCTTCCGCCCACTTGCTCGCGGAGACCGTTCCGCACGCCGCACCGCAGCGCCACACGCTGATCGTCGTCGAGGACCGCGGCGGCATTCCCGCGCAGCCGTACTACGACGACCTGGGCCTGCCGCCGCAGCGCACGGAGGGTGGCCTTCCGCTTTCGGCCACACCGCCGCCCACGCAACATGGGGAAGCGGCATTGCTGCCGGTGCGCTCCACGCGGCTCTCGCCCGGCGCTGTCGATGCCCGCCCGCTGGACGCGCCGGGCCTCACACCGTTCTTCCTCGTCGGCGACGATCCGCGCTCCCGCGCCTGGTTGCGGCAACGGCAGGACCAGTTGCGCGGCCTCCGTGCCGCCGGGCTCGTGGTGAACGTGGAGTCGCAGCAAGGGCTGGATGCGCTGCGCAGCCTCGCTCCCGGCCTGGCGCTCTTCCCGGCGTCCGGGGATGACCTCGCACGCCGCTTGGGCCTTCGTCACTATCCGGCCCTGCTGACGGCCACGCGCATCGAGCAGTGACATGGCCCAGGCGCACGCGGTGGAGGTGCTGCTGCGCCCCGCGGTGGAGCTATACACCGTCGCAGTATGCGCAGCGGCCGCACTGGCGTGCGTGGCGGCACCGTGGGCGTTGGCGCTCAACCCGCAGCTGGGATTCGCGAGCGCACTCGGCTTTGCGGTCTTCGGCGGGGTCAGGCTCCGGCAGGCGTGGGTGATCCTGCGCTACCGCCGCAATATCCGTCGCCTGCCCCGTTATGTCATGACCAGCCGCGATGTACCCGTCAGCCAGCAGCGGCTGTTCCTGGGGCGCGGCTTCCGTTGGGACCAGCGCCATACCCACCGGCTGATGCAGACCTACCGGCCCGAGTTTCGCCGGTACGTCGAGCCGACAGCGCTCTACCGGCTCGCGCGGCGCTGCGAAGAACGCCTGGAGTTCGCACCGCCGCCCTTCGCGCGGCTGGCGCGCTGGTCCGCCTGGGACCATGCCCTGAACCCGGTGCGGCCTTTGCCTCCGGTCGGCGGGCTGCCGCGCCTGCATGGCATCGAGCCGCAGGAGGTGGATGTCACCCTCCCCCTGGGCGAGCGGGTCGGACACACCCTGGTGCTCGGCACGACGCGCGTCGGCAAGACGCGCCTGGCCGAACTGTTCATCACGCAGGACATCCGCCGCCGCGCAACGGATGGCGGGCACGAGGTGGTGATCGTCTTCGACCCCAAGGGCGACGCGGACCTGCTCAAGCGCATGTACGTGGAGGCGCTCCGTGCCGGACGCGAGGGCGAGTTTTATGTATTCCACCTGGGGTGGCCGGACATCTCGGCTCGCTACAACGCCATCGGGCGTTTTGGGCGCATTTCCGAGGTGGCGACCCGCATCGCGGGACAGCTCTCGGGCGAAGGCAACAGCGCGGCCTTCCGCGAGTTTGCTTGGAGGTTCGTCAACATCATCGCGCGGGCGCTCGTGGAGTTGGGTCAGCGCCCGGACTACCTGCTGATCCAGCGCCACGTCATCAACATCGATGCGCTGTTCATGGAGTACGCGGCGCAGTTCTTCGCCAAGACCGAGCCCAAGGCCTGGGAGGTCATCGTCCAGCTCGAGGCCCGGCTCAACGACAAGAACATCCCGCGCAACATGATCGGGCGGGAAAAACGCGTCATCGCGATCGAGCAGTACCTCTCGCAGGTGCGGGTTTACGACCCCGTGCTCGACGGGCTGCGCAGCGCGGTGCGCTACGACCGAACGTATTTCGACAAGATCGTGGCAAGCCTGTTGCCGCTGCTGGAAAAACTCACCACGGGCAAGATCGCGCAGCTGCTGGCGCCGAACTATTCGGACCTGTCCGACCCGCGGCCGATCTTCGACTGGATGCAGATCATCCGCAAGCGGGCGGTGGTCTACGTGGGCCTGGACGCGCTGTCCGATGCCGAAGTCGCCGCCGCGGTGGGCAATTCGATGTTCTCCGACCTCGTGTCGGTCGCGGGGCACCTGTATAAATTCGGCGTGGACGATGGACTGCCGGGGGCATCCGCAGACACGAAGATCCCGATCAACGTGCATGCAGACGAGTTCAACGAGCTCATGGGCGACGAGTTCATTCCCATGGTGAACAAGGGAGGTGGCGCCGGCATCCAGGTGACGGCCTACACCCAGACACTCTCGGACATCGAGGCGCGCATCGGCAACCGCGCGAAGGCTGGCCAGGTGGTGGGCAATTTCAACAACCTCATCATGCTGCGCGTGCGCGAGACCGCCACGGCCGAACTGCTGACCCGGCAGTTGCCCAAGGTGGAGGTGTTCGCCACGTCGGTGACGAGTGGCGCCACCGACAGTTCCGATCCCACGGGTAACACCGCATTCACCTCCAATACCCAGGATCGCATCGCCAGCACGAGCGTGCCGCTGATCGAGCCTGCGCACGTGGTGGCGTTGCCGAAGGGCCAGGCTTTCGCGTTGATGGAGGGCGGTAACCTTTGGAAGGTCCGCATGCCCCTGCCCGCGCCCGATCCCGACGAGGTGATGCCCCGCGACCTACAGGAGTTGGCGGGCCACATGCGTCAGCACTACGTCGAGGCAGGTGCGTGGTGGGATGGACAAGGCGTGCCGGCATCGCAGGACGCGGCGTTGCCGGACGATCTGCTCGCAGACTTCATGCCGGCGACTGGCGGCAGTGAAGACGCTGGAACTGCAACGCCATGAGCGACGTCGCCGCGACCGCGCAACGCCAGCAGGTTCGGCAGCAGGGGCTGATCCTCGGTCTCGTCACCCTGCCGTTTCGCTGTTTCGGCGTGTTGTGCGGCTCGCTGTTCCTGTGCATCGTGGTGGAGTGCATCGGCATGGCCGTGTTCTGGCCAGCCGAGGGCTGGCGCCACGCGCAGGCGATGCTCGGCCACGAGTTGGACCAACTGTCGGACTATTTCGTGCGCAGCGCTCTGGTGCAGGAGCCGGGGCGCACGGCGCACCAATGGGTGCAGCACGCCTACGAATGGGCGTTCGCGCGCAGCGGGCTACTGGAGTGGATACAGGATGCGTCACGCCAGGCGCATGCGGGAGCGTCCAGCCCCGCGTGGAGCCTGCGGCAGGTGCTGACGACGGTGTCCTCGCACGCGGAGGGCTATCTGATCGCGGCGGCCTACACCGTGCTGGTGTTCCTGGTTCGGCTACTGGTGCTGTGCCTGACCCTACCGCTATTCGCGCTGGCCGCATTCGTAGGGATGGTGGACGGGCTGGTGCGCCGCGACATCCGGCGCTTCGGGGCGGGGCGCGAATCGGGGTTCCTCTATCACCGGGCGCGGGCCAGCCTGGTGCCGCTGGCGGTGCTGCCATGGGTTACCTACCTGGCCTTGCCGGTCAGCGTGCATCCGGTGGCGATCCTGTTGCCCAGCGCGGTGATGCTCGGGATGGCGGTGGATATTGCTGCCGGAAGTTTTAAGAAATACCTCTGATAGGGACGATACGGAGCGTCGCAACCACCGGTTGAGCGATAGTCGCGCTGAGCACCAGCAGGCATTGCTAAGCTAGATGCCACGGGAGGTTTCGGTCAGAGTCATGGAAGTCGAAGCCTCCAGCACCAACAAAAGTACGAGGCGACAGCCCCGGAGGGACCTTGGACCGACATGACCTCGAGCACTGAGACCATCCGCCGACTTGCGGAGATTAGCGATCCCTCAGCATTTGAGCGCCTTGCTGCGGCAGTTCTGCGGGCCGCGAATCCTTCCGTCTACGGGAACATGGCCCATCCCGGGGTGCAGCCTGGCGGGAAGACAGTGAGAGCGCCGTTCGACAACGTTGGCTGGTTGAACCTGCCGAACGGTCAGTCGCGGCTTGTGTGTGCTGCCCACACCACAGAGCAGAACGACCTGAGCGGAAAGTGGCTTCACGATCCATCAACAGTGAAGGTCAGAAAGCCCGGCGGCAAGCCGACAAAGCCCGCAGGGGACTTGGTCAAGGGCATCGAAGAAATCGAGAAATTGCGCACGACGACACCAGGCCTTGGCGTGACCTACGCCTTGACGAGCAACATTGAGGTCTCCCTTGCATTGCGTGCTGCGGCCGAGCAGATGGCATTGGTTGCCAACGTTGAGCTTGATGTCTGGTCTGTCTCTCGGATAGCGCACTTCCTAGACACCGACCCGACTGGACAGCTCATCCGCAGGTCTCACCTCGGGCCGGAGGTCGAACTGCTGTCACGTGAGCTTTTGCTGGAGATGGGGAAGCGCAGCATTCGAGATCACTTCCCATATTTGTCGCTGCCGGACGCAGTCCATCGCGACGAATTCGCCCTCGGACTAACCGACTTACTGGTGGTCGGCGACTCAGGGATGGGCAAGACAACGGCGTGCGCGGTGGCTTTGAACTCACACATCGAAGCCGGGTTGCCGGCAATCGTTATTCCATCAGAGTTCGTCGAATTTGAGCCAACTTTGGAAGCCGCGCTCGAGAAGGAACTCAGGCGCCAACACCCCGCCCTTGAATCGGCAGCAGGGGAGAGAGCCGTGGCTCTGTGCACTGGCGATGCGCCCCTAATGGTCCTCTTCGAAGACATCAATCGCTCGTCCAGCCCGGAGCGTCTATTGAACAAGATCCTCTCCTGGAGCAAGGCGATGTCTGGGAGATCTGCCAACGTCCGGGGTTGGCGCGCTGTGTGCCCCATCTGGCCGCGACATCTGAATGCGATCGAAGAACAGAAGGGCTTGGCTGAAGGTGTGGAAATCCTCCGGATCGACAAGTTCAGCCAGGCAGAGGCAGTCAGAGCCATCTCCATGCGCGCGAAGTTGCTGGGGGTGACGATGGACGAAGGGCGCGCGGATTACATCGCCTCAAGGTTGGGGCGCGATCCCTTGCTGATTGGGCTGCATGACATCCAGTCTGACGTCGTGGCCGCGGACGTCATCCAGTCCTATATCGCTAAGCGCCTTCGCCTGGTCGCGAGTGCGCGTCATCGCACACTTTCCGAAACGCTTGAAGCTGTCCACGCCCTGCTACTGTGCGGGCTGCAGCAGCGAAACTTATCCCCATCTTGGGGCGAGGTCCGATCCTGGATCCATGACAAGGAGGTGCTAGATACGCTGAGAAACGTCGCTCTTGAAGGCAGCATTATTCGGCTGTCCAACTCTGGAGGAGATGAAACCATCGCGTTTAGGCATGACCGCGTCTTGCACGCCCTGGCCAGCGGCTCGATGACAGAAGTCCTCAGTGAAGCTCAGGCACCTGAGTACGTCGCTGATCCCTTCTTCGCTGAGATGACGGCAGGAGCCGCTGTACAGGCAAGGCTCCCGGAGAAGGCTTTGCTCGACCTGGCGGTCGCAAGTCCAACAGTGGCTGCCCATGCATTGAGGCTAGCGTCGGAACAGAACCTGGCCTACGCCGACATTGCAGCGCAGGCGCTTATGTCCTGGCTAGTCCGGCCCGAAACAGTCGATGTGACGATGGCCAGTCGACGATACGCGGTGGCCGCCGTTCTCGCGGAGACCACATCCCGCCACGTTCTGCTCCTAGCTGAGCAGTTTCCTCAAGACGACTCTCAATGGTGGGATCCGCTGTGGGCAGCTGCGTTCAGGAACGGCGATCTCCGTTCAGGTCTGGCTTTCCTGTCACGGTTTGAGCTTGGTATGACCGTGGCAGGCAAGCAAAACTTGTTGTCTCTGGTGACGAGGACTTACGGCGAGCATCTCGTCGATGCCGTCAGCAAGACCTTGCAGCACCTCGACCTAGACTCGTTCAGGAATCACGGCGTGAGGACGGGTGCCCTTCGGCTAGCTGGCTACGTTGGTGACAGTAGGCTGGCTCCCGCCGTTCGAGCCTGCTGGGACAAGGATACAAAGAATGAACGAGACCTCCGCTCCTACCTGTTCGCGGCCGCGCGATGTTGCGGTGATGCGGCGGCAGTAACTCTCGACCCGATTCTTGAGGCCTGGGAAGGCCTTCCTGACGACCCGACGTCAACTATGGGCCAGCCCATTGAGCGCCTGGCATCTGAAGGAGTGTCCTGGGAGTTCAGGCACTACCCTCCTCTGCACGCCCTGCAGCACTTTGTCGATAGGGCGATGTCCTCGAAAAGGCTGGGATGGCCCATCACCTATATGCTCCGAACGATCGATCACCCCATCGCTGTGGAGCATGTGGCACGCTATGCAGCGGCGCGCTCCTTCGCCATATTCACGAACGACCTGCTGTCGGATTGGGCACCGAATTCCAGCAGGCCTGTCAGACAGATGTCGTCGGATTCGAAGCGCCGGCTTCTGGAGATCGCCTTCTCCGAGAACGAGGCTGATGACGTCCGTAAGCAGGCATTCTCCTTTTGGGATAGGTCCGTCTCACCTACCGACCTGCAGGCCATGAAGCAGATTCCGGAGGGAAGCCTTCTCTTTGACCGCGCTCTTCGGGCTAGGGCGCGGCGGCGCGACTATTCGGTCACCCCGCAGGTACTCCTCAAAATCAAGGATGACCCGAAAGGTTGGCTTCGGACCGGAACCCACATCTGGTCGAGCCCGCTGACAGAAGTGCTGGAGTCCGTGCTTGACCAACTGGCAGCGAAGTCGGATGGAGACACCGACGACCTTAGTCATGACACCGCGAGTGCGTTGATGTGCGTCGAAACGAAGCGGCGTGTCGCAATGCTGAGCGCCAGATGGACGAAGTTGCAGACCATTCCAGAGATAGTTCAGGTGGCTCTTCTCTCTGTTGGTCCTGAGGCGCTTGCCTTAGTGTTGGCGGCCATCACTGGGGCACACGACCCTGGTGTATTGCTGAAGCACTTCGCGATCACGGCAACCGTAATATCAAGCGGAACGCAGCGGCTCGCAGTTCCTGAACAATTAGACAATTTGCGTCCATTACTAGAGCACTTCTCTGAAGGAGATATCGTCATCCTTGCGGACGCGTGCGAGAAGAACGGATGGGTTGATTTCAGGCGTCAATATCTTGAGCCGCGCATGCGAGCGATGCTGAATCGCAGATTCTTTTTGCCTGGCGACACGGTCGACCTGGCCGCCCTTGATGAGGCCTTGAATCCAAAGCCTGGGGTCTTAGTCAACCTCTACCGATGGCTTGAGAACTCGATGCGTCGAGGAATGGACCGCGAGGCTCTCATCAAAGCGCTGATGCAGTGGCTAGAAAAGAACAATGAGGAACGAGCTCTTGAGATCGTCGCGGGGATCATCAGCGAAGAAGGAACCCGTAAGGAGTTTCGGGTGTTTGAGGAAGCGGTAAAGCACCGACCGGATACCGCAGGCCTCATTAATGCGGTCCGTTTCGACGTATTCCGCAGAAGACTTGTCTGACGTCTTTATTTTCACCCCTTCGAATGGCTGGACAGCCCCGGACTCCTTCGGAGGGGCATCCAGATGGTCGCGGTCTGACAGGCGTTCACGGTATGCAGTCAACTAGCCAAATCATGGCGCAGCTGTTTGACACGGCACTGAATATCCGGGAAACAGCCGACGAACTTAGGCTGGATCCGGGACATCGCGCTAGCGATCAGCGAATCGCCGGTCAGGACTCCCAGCAGACTTCCGGTCATGGTTACCCCAGCGCGAACCGTGGTGGCTTGATACAGCGCTTGGGAGATCAGGCTATTCGTGCGTAGGTTTTTCCATCCAAGACTCGTTTCACTTGGTCCACGTCTTCCGCCCCGATACGCACATAAATTTCCCCGGGCGTGTGGTTTTTTGCGAGCTCGCGTATTGCCTTGACTTGGACCATAGATAAGCGCCCGTCCCGCCCGCAAATCTGCGCTATCGCCCAGTCGCTGTCCTTCCACTTTTCGGCGACCCATGGCGCCGGTAATCCCAAGCGGGGATGGTCATTCAGCCACTTGTGCAGAATCTTGTCGCGGTCATCGGGCAGAGGAACGACGCCTTTCGAAAGCAATCCGTTTTCGCGTAGGTAGCGCAGGCCGCTCTTTCCGCCCAGCACCATGTTGAGCGAGTATGTCCTGGAACTGTCGGCGCTCTCGGAACACCATCCCTTCATCGACTGGATCAACCTGGATACCCAGCGCGCTGCCTGCCCCAAATGCAAAGTCGGCTCCTTGCAGGCGAATCCCCATAACGAGCGCAGGCTCGACTGCTCCCGCTCAGCGCGCTGCGGCTATCGAGTCTGGCTCCCGCAGCACCAGGTGCCAGCGATCATTCCCTGACGGGTGGCGCGATCCTGCTGGAAGCTCGCTCTCCTCGGGGGCTTCCACAATGCCGTTCATGCAAGAGGGAACGGATGCGAGTCTCTGGGTTTTCCCTTTGGCGTGCGCTGGACGTGGGACGCCTGAAGCTCAAGTCTGCCGATGTGGGATGGGAACCTTTTGAGATCCGCGCTTCTTCTGGTCGAGTTTTGTGGTGTGCAGATGGATCGCACATTGATTCCAGAATTGCTGGATCTCGAAGGACGGACACCGCTGTAATACATCGCTGATTTCGGCATAGCCCCAAGCCTGCCCCTCGGGCGGTCGCACCGTGACTCGCGAAGGCAGGCGGCCTCCCCTGCGCATGGTCAGATAGCCCCCGGCCGGGAGTTCGAAGCGCTGTGTCGACGCCGGGCTTCTGCGATCCGAGTTCATCAACTGCACATGGTCGCGCAGCCTTTTGGCCAGACGGCAAATGCCCTTGAACGTCTTCTCGTTCCACAGGGTGCTCGTACGCCGGTTGATAGCCTCGACCGGCGTTTCTCCCGGATTCGGCTGCGCGGGATACCTCGCTTCCAACGTGACAGCATTCTTCAGGAAGCGCAGAAGATCCCGGGGCGCGATCGCTTCATCGATCTCCAGGTCGTTCGCTAGACGTACGTAGTCGTGGCCATACTGCCTGACATCCACATCCAGCAGCGTTCTTTCGCAGCCCATCAACCACTTGGCCAAGCCCGCCTTGAGGTACATCTCGACGGCGTAGCCCATGAGAAGCACCGATGCGCGGGGATTTCCGGTCAGCGCCATCCACTCAGAATGTCGCAACATCAAGGGCCTATCCGCCCGGATCCGCCGCTTGTGTCGCAGCCACCGGGCCCGAATCGAACGTGCGGTGGCCTCCTGCCCTTCCCCCTCCTGCATCCAGGCTTTTGCATCGCTACTGTCCAGGCCCTTTCTGCCGGGCCGCTTGAACTCCGGTACCGAGACTAGATCCATCGCTTTGACCTATACGCTCCTGGGCTGTCGATCTTCGCAGATCATTCCTGCGGCGAGAACGCAGGCTCTCCACCCCTGGGCTCGCGCATGACGGCAGACTGGTTCTTGCAGGAACGTGTCATCTGTCCCGACAGCGTTGGAGGCTAAAGCCAGCGAATTCCCTGCGGTCGAAAGCAGATCACAGACCGAAGTGCAGCGATGGCCCCATTTGCTTGCATTGCAGCTACGCGTAACGGCAAGCGGGCGCACGCCCGCGCCTGGAGATCAACCTCGCGCTACGTGAAGCCGATTTTCGCGCCGGATCACTGGCAATCCCAGGCGCCCTTCGCCAGGGTGCAGGATCGCCCCGTGGGACCGATGATGCTCGATGGTCCGGACCGCTTGTAGAGGGCGCCCGCAGTGTCGTAGCAGAAGCCGGTGTCGCAATGGGTGATCGTCACGGCCTGCGGGGCGACGACCGTAGGCGGCTCCTGCATCAACGGGGTATTCGTGCCGCAGCTGGCGTTGACCTGGGCGATGGCCGCGTTCGCACGCATGCGTTTTTCATCCTGGCCGATCGTGCGGATGCTGGTGACGAATTCCAGTTCCTTCTGTGCGGCGCGACAGGCGGGCGAGTCGGACACCGCCGCGCGCGCACCGCTTTGGGCCACGGCCAACGGTGCCTCGTTGCGCTGCGGCTGGGCACCGCGCACACCCCCTCCTTGCGGAGGCGGCGTGGTGCTTTCGGCCGAGCGTAGGGAACCCACTTTGTTCGCTTCGACCTCGCCCTGGCTGCGCTGACTCTCCAACGTCTTTGCCGCCTGGTTCGCCGGGCATGGCAAGTCCGAATAGGCCATCTTGCCGGAGGCATCGGTACACCGATGGACCTGCGCATACGCCGAAAAAGTGCCCAACGCACCAAGCGCGCACACTGCGGTGATGGCGAGTGCCGAGTAAGAAGGCATCATGTGTCGGTCCCTGGGAATGATCGAGGATCAACCCATTCAACGCGAGCACCGCTCGGACGGTTGGCGAGGGCTGCACCCAGATTGCAACAGGGTATTGCAGCCCTCCTGGATGCCCTGCTCCGCTCAAGCGTGACGCCCGTGCGCAAGATCTCTTGCGCACCGCCCTCGACCTTGCGCGCACGCCGCCATGGCACTCGCTCCGAATTCCGGCCTGGAATTACGGCATGTGCCTGATGGTGAGCAGTCCACCCGAGGAAAAACACCCAGCCCTCTGGGCCACGATGACCCAGCCTTCGGGAATCGGCGCCACGTTACAGATGTCCATCGTGCCCCGTTCCGGCAAGGCCTTCTCGATGTACCAGTAGGCGTAGCCCGGCAAGGCGCACCCTTGCCGGACGTAGGTGGCCACCCACCCCTTGGGCATCTCGAAAGCCGGAACGTTGCATACCGAGAACGGAAGGGAATTGGGTCCCGCGTACTGGATCTAATAGTAGGGAACGCCGGACACGCATCCACCCTGGATCGACGTCACGCCCCATCCCTTCGGAACGGCGGTCACCGCGCACATCGCCATCGTGGGGTAGCGATCGGGATCGACGCGGCGGATCTCGTAGAGACCGAAGCCGGTGCCGCACCCCGGTCGGATCGACACCACCACCCACCCATCGGGAATCGGAACGTTCGCGCAGATCTCCATCGAGTCCGATGCGGCCGGTCTCTGGGATGCGGGCGAACGGACGGTGTTCGGGTCGGCGCCGCTTCCGTGGCCGAGGGCGGACGCCAGGGCCGGGAAGACGGCCATCAGCAGGCACAGCACAATACGGATTGCACGATTCATCGGGACACCTCATCACTGGACGCGGACGGGCGGTACGAAGGACGCGTTCTACGAAACCTTCCACGACGGCGTCCTTCGCTGTGCGTCTGCCGCGGGGACCGCACGATGAAGAAAGACGAGCGGGCGCAGCGCGTCCCTCCCACTGCATGCAGATGGATGCGCCGTTCCAAGGGATGCGTCACAGAGCCGCACAGGCGTGCGCGCCGCGGCGTTCGGCAAGCTCCGATGTCCTCAGGAGCCGCTCAATCCTGCCGCCAACGTCGAAACCTCCCGTCGCACACAAAGCGGTCGGCCCGTCTTCCCCATTGAAGGCAGCGCCCTTCGATGCGCCTTGCCAGCATCGAGTCTCCCCACAGCCCAAGGAGACCCGACATGACCTCGCGTGCCACGGCCAGCCGCGCCGCTCCCGTCTACCTTCCCCTGTGCGGCGTGCTGGCCGTGGCACTCCTCTGTGGCGGCGCTGCGTCCGCGCACGCCGATCCCGCGCTCGAACGCGAGCAACTGGCAAGCGCCATCCGCCTGCTCGATCAGGTAGACCGCATCGGCCGGGCACCGCAGGCCACGGGAGCTGTGCAAGCGGCCCGATACCACTTCGATCACGCCCGCCTGCGCGGCGATGTGGAGCGCGTGCGTGCAGGCATCTCCAATTACCTGACGCCCCGGCGCGCGCAGCCGCGCGACCCGTCGTCGCTGGCTGGCAGTTACACCCGTGAGGCGCCGGCCGAGAGCACCCGCTCTTGGCCGCAGCGGGAGCGATCGCGATGACCGCGACAGCGGAACAGATTGCCGCGTTCCAGGCCAATGGCGGCTTCACGCCTTCTGCCGTCTCGACCGTCGTGCTGAGTTTCGTCTTCGCCGTTCTGCTGCTGTGGGGCGTGTGGGCCATGCGCTCCGCCTACACCGGCTGGGCCGAGCAACGCCTCTCCCAGCGCCAATTCGCCGTCGTAATCGTGCGCTTCCTCGCGCTGTACCTCGTGCTGACCTTTCTCCTGCTTTCTTGATGAACCGAGGATTCGCCATGAACCCCCACCACTGCCCTCGCCGCGGTGCATCGCGCACCGCACGCATCGCGATGGCGACCGCCCTGCCGCCCGTCGCGATCCCCGCCATCGCATCCGGCCTGCCCACGATGGAAGATCCGTCCCGCGGCGCCGGCAAGGGCATCCTGCAGACGCTGCAGAACTATGGCTACGACATCGTCCTGCTCGTCGCGCTGCTGGTCGTCGCCTCGATGTTCGTGGGCGTCTGCTACCACGCCTACACACGCTATTCCGAGATCCACACGGGACGCGCGACCTGGGGCCAGTTCGGCCTGACGGTGGCCGTGGGCGCGATGCTGCTGGTGGTGGGCATCTGGCTGCTCACCAAGGCCACGGCGATCCTGTAGGGCGGCATCGATGGCGCCCCAGGACAGCCCGCGCGACGGCCTCGTCGCGTTCCTCCCGCACCGCCTCAACCGCCAGCCGGTGGTGGTGCGCGGCCTGACGGCCGACGAGCTCTGGGTCTGCGCCGGTGCTTCCGCCGCCGCCGGACTGCTCGCGGGCCTGCCGCTGGCATGGGTCACGCGCAGCATCGCGATGGTGCCCACCATGATCGTGGTGGGCATTGCCGCAGGCGTTTTCATCGGCGGCGGCGTCCTGCGCCGCCAGAAGCGCGGGCGTCCCGACACCTGGCTGTACCGCCAGCTGCAGTGGCGTCTGGTCCTGCGGCGCCCGCACCGGACCGACCGGCCCGCAGGCCATGGCCTGGTGACACGCACCGGATACTGGACGACACGCCGCACGCGCTCGCCCGCTCGCACGCCTACTCGCCCCCCCACTCGCCCTGCCCCCCGCACTCGGGGCCGCCCATGAGCCGCTTCAAGAACGAGGTCGCGCACCTGCAGGCCCACGTCGCGACGCTGCGGCGGGCCGGCGCGGCACTGTTCGCGCTCGCGCTGCTGATGGGCCTGGGCTGGTGGAACGCGCCGCGCCACCTCACCATCCACGTGCCGCCGGACCTGCGCTCGGGCAGCACGCGCAAGTGGTGGGACGTACCGCCCGAGAGCGTGTATGCCTTCACGCTCTACGTCTTCCAGCAGCTCAACCGCTGGCCGACCAATGGCGAGGAGGACTACCCCCGCAACCTGCGCGCCCTGTCCGCCTACCTGACGCCCGCCTGCCAGGCGCTGCTGCAGCAGGACTACGAGACGCGGCGCAACAACGGCGAGCTGCGCCAGCGCGTACGGGGCCTCTACGAGATCCCCGGCCGCGGCTACGGAGAAGACCCCGCGGCGCGCGTCAGGGTGCTGTCCGAGCGCGACTGGGTGGTCACCCTCGACGTGAGCGCCGACGAGTATTACGGCGGCGAGCAGGTCAAGCGCGCGCTCGTGCGGTATCCGCTCAAGGTCGTGCGCCTGGACGTCGATCCCGAGCGCAACCCTTTCGGCCTGGCACTCGACTGCTACAGCGGCGCGCCGCAGCGCATCTCCGCTCCCGCTCCGGCGCCCACACCCACCACCCCGGCCGCTCCGCCCGCGGCATTGCCTGGAGCCACGCCATGATGCGCACCCAACCGTCCGCCCTGCGCGCAGCCGCCCTCTGGGCGACGCTCTGGCTGGGCGCCACGCCCGCAGCCCACGCGGTACAGATCCTGCGGTGGGATCGCATGCCGCTCGCGGTCCCCCTGCGCGTCGGCGAGGAGCGCGTGGTGTTCATCGACCGCAACGTGCGCGTCGGCGTGCCCGCGGCCATCGCCGACCGGCTGCGCGTGCAGAGCGCGGGCGGCGCGATCTACCTCAAGGCCAGCGAGGCGATCGAGCCGACGCGGCTGCAGTTGCAGGACGCCGACAGCGGCGCGCTGATCCTGATCGACATCGCCGCCGCACCGGCCCAGGCCGGCCCAGCACCGCTGGAGCCCCTGGAGCCGATCCGCATCGTCGAAGGCGATGGGGCAGGACCGCGCTACGGCGCGCGCGATCGGGCGGGCGGCACCGGGGCGGATGCCGGCGGGCAACCCGCCGATGCACTGTCGCCCAACGCCGCGCCGCCCGATGCCGCCCCGCGGGTGCGCCACGAAACGCCGGTCGCCGTCGTGCTCACCCGCTACGCGGCGCAGAACCTCTATGCGCCGCTGCGCACCGTGGAGCCCGCGGGCGGTGTGACCCCGGCGCGCCTGCCCCGCGGGCTCGACCTGGACGCACTCGCGCCGGCCCTGCCGGTGCATGCGCGGGCGCTGGCCGCTTGGCGCATGGAAGACCAGTGGGTCACCGCGGTGCGCCTGACCAACACCTCGCCGCGCTGGGTGGACCTCGATCCGCGCATGCTCATCGGCGATTTCGTGGCCGCGACGTTCCAGCACCCGGGCCTGGGGCCGGCGGGAGACGCCACCGATACCACCGTGCTCTACCTGGTCACGCGCGGAAGCGGGCTGGGCAATGCGCTGCTGCCGCGCATCGGCCGCATCGACGCGGCGCAGAACCTGCCGACACCTGCGAAGGACGCGACGGACGCGACGGACGCCGCGCCCGTGCTGGCACCTCCACCGCAGCCGCCGTCGGGAGCCGATCATGCAAAGTAACAGCCTGCTCAAGTGGCTCATGATCCCCGTGGCGGCACTGCTGGTGTTCCTCGGCATCCACCTTTCGTCCGGCCGCTCCGACCGGCCCGCCGCGGGCCAAGGCACCGCGCAGCTCACCCCCGAGGAAATGAAGGCCCTGGGGATCGACGGCGACACGCCGCGCGACACCGTGGCCACGCTGGTCGCGCAAGTGAAGCAGTTGCGGGGCGAACTGCAGACCGCGATGGGCGACAACAAGAGCCAGCGCGCGGAGAACGACCGTCTGCGCCAGCGCGAGAATGCGATTGATCAGCGCATCCAGTCCGCGCTCGACGGCGAGCGCGGCCGCCTGCAGCAGGAGCGCGAGCAGGCGGCCGGCGAGAAGCAGCAGACCCAGGGCATGCTGCAGGATCTGCAGCACAAGCTCGACCAGCTCGGCGGCAAGGGCGGCGGCTCCGCGGACCTGCCGGTCGGCCTGGGACTGGAGGACGGCGACGGCAAGGGCTTCGGCGCGCAGGGCGGCCCGGGCGTGCGCTGGATTGAGCCCGACGATGCACGCCCCGATGCCGGCAAGGGCCCTTCCGGCGCCACCGGCAAGCCGGATCGGTTCCCCATGCGCTTCGGGTCGGCCGAGGGCGATGCGGCTGGTGGCTCCGCCTCCACTGCCGCCACCTCGCTGGGCACCACCACGGTCGCCGCGGAGCCCCCGCCGGCCAAGCCGGTCTACACCGTCCCCACGAACGCCACGCTGATGGGCTCGGTCGCCATGACCGCCCTGATCGGCCGCGTGCCGATCGACGGCACCGTCAACGATCCCTACCCCTTCAAGGTGCTCATCGGACCCGACAACCTCACGGCCAACGGTATCGACCTGCCGGAGGTGGCGGGCGCCGTGGTGAGCGGTACCGCCTCGGGCGACTGGACGCTGTCGTGCGTGCGCGGCCAGATCCGCTCGGTCACCGTCGTGTTCCGCGACGGCACCATCCGCACCATCCCCGACGACAAGAACCAAGGCGGCGCTGGCGGCAACCGTGGCAACGCGAGCCATGGCAACGCTGCCGACGGCCAGGGCCCGATCCTGGGAGGTCTCGGCTGGATCAGCGATCCGCACGGCATTCCCTGCGTCGGCGGCGAGCGGCGCAGCAACGCGCAGCAATACCTCGGCTCGCAGGCCCTCATCACGGCCGCGGGCGCGGGTGCCGCCTCGCTCATCAAGAGCGACGGCGGCAATGTCGCGGTGGTGAGCAACGGCAACGGCTCGCTCGGCACGGTGGGCATTTCCGGCAACGAGGCCATGGGCCGCATCCTCGCCGGCGGCGTGCAGGAGATGTCGCAGTGGGTGAACAAACTCTACGGCCAGGCCTTCGCCGCGGTGTACGTGCCGCCGGGCGCCCAGGTCGCCGTCCACCTCGAACAGCCGTTGCAGATTGACTACGACGTCCAGGGCCGCAGGGTCCGCCACCACACCGGAGCACCCCATGCGATCGACCTGGATTGAGCGCCGCGCGTCCCTGCGCATCCAGCATGTCCAGCACACCCAGCGCGTCCTTCGCGCCCCACTCATCGCCATCGCCGTGCTGATGGCCGGCTGCGCCACGCACAAGGACGACCTGCTCTCGCACGGCGACCGCACCATCCGCGACATCTGGGACCAGGAGACCGGCGGCGGCAGTGGTGCTGGTGGCGTCGCCACGGGCGGCGGCGCGGCGTCCCGCCAGCTGATGGACGCACGGCAGGTTCTGCGCCGTCCGCTCACCGCGGCCGACGTGCGGGCCATTCCCGCGGACAACGCGGCCTACACCCGCACGGCGGAGAACGAGATCTACCGCCAGTTCCGCCGGCTGCCCAACCCCGACCTGGTCATGTACGTGTTCCCACACCTGGCGGGCACGGACCCGGTGCCCGTGCCCGGCTACAGCACCGTGTTCCCGCTGTACCAGCGCATCCAGTACGCGATGCCGGGCGAACGCGTGGAGGACTACTGATGCCGCGGTGGCCGCGGTGGCCGCGCTGGCATTGGTCCGAGCGCGCCGCGGGCGCCCTGCGGCGCATGCGCACCGGCGTGGCTGGGCTGGACCAGGGCGCCGAGGAGCAACCCGGCGGCGCGCCGCCCGATGCGTGGGACGAGCACGTCGCCCGGCTGGCCGGGTACGGCATTCCCACACCCGGAACCCGTGCGCGCCCTCCGGGGCAGCCGCGCGCCACCGAGGACGACGAGCGCGCGCTCTACGGCGTGGCGCCCTCGTTCGCGGACATGCTGCCCTGGGCGGAATACCTGCCCGAATCGCGCTGCATGCTGCTGGACGATGGCGTGTCCGTCGCGGCCTTCTTTGAGCTCGTGCCGATCGGCACGGAGGGTCGCGAGATGGCCTGGTTGTGGCAGGCCCGCGACGCGCTGGAGAACGCGCTGCAGGATGCCTTCGACGAACTGGACGACCAGCCCTGGGTGGTGCAGCTCTACGCCCAGGACGAGGCCAATTGGGACCGCTACCTACGCGGACTGGACGCCTACGTGCAACCGCGTGCGCGCGGCTCGGAGTTCACCACCTTCTACCAGCGATTCTTCGCGCACCACCTGCGCGCGATCGGCAAATCCGGCGGCCTGTTCGAGGACAGCGCTGTCACGCGCCTGCCCTGGCGGGGGCAATCGCGCCGCGTGCGCATGGTGGTCTATCGGCGCGTTCCGGGCGGCGCAGCCCCGCGCCGCGGCCTCACGCCTGAGCAGGCGCTGGCCACGGTCTGCGACCGCCTGCAGGGCGGCCTCGCGAACGCGGGCGTGCGTGCCGAGCGCATCGGCGCGGCCGACGTCCATGCGTGGCTGCTGCGCTGGTTCAATCCCTGCCCCACGCTGCTCGGAGGCAGCGCGCTGGACCGGGAACGCTTCTACGACCTGACGCGCTATCCGGAGGATGCCGAAGAGGGCGAGATCGAGCTGGCGAGCGGCACCGACTTCGCGCAGCGCCTCTTCTTCGGCGCGCCACGCTCCGATGTCGCCAACGGGCTCTGGTGGTTCGACGGCATGCCGCACCGCGCGGTGGTGATGGACCGCCTGCGCCATGCGCCGGGCACGGGGCACCTCACCGGCGAAACACGGAAGGGCGACGCGATCAACGCGCTTTTCGACCAGATGCCGGAGGACACCGCGATGTGCCTGACGCTCGTCGCCACGCCCCAGGACGTGCTCGAATCCCATCTCAACCACCTGGCGCGCAAGGCCGTGGGCGAGACCCTGGCGTCCGAGCAGACGCGTCGCGACGTGCAGGAAGCGCGCGGGCTCATCGGCAGCGCGCACAAGCTCTATCGCGGTGCCCTCGCCTTCTACCTGCGCGGCCGGGATCTGGAGCAGTTGGACGAGCGCGGCGTGCAGCTCGCCAACGTCATGCTGGGCGCCGGCCTGCAGCCGGTGCGCGAGGACGACGAGGTCGCGCCGCTAAACACCTATTTGCGCTGGCTGCCCTGCGTGTTCGACCCGGCCAAGGACACGCGCCAGTGGTACACGCAGCTCATGTTCGTGCAGCACGCGGCCAACCTGGCGCCGATCTGGGGCCGCGGCCGCGGCACGGGTCACCCGGGCATCACGCTGTTCAACCGCGGTGGAGATGCGATCACCTTCGATCCGCTCAATCGGCGGGATCGGCAAATGAACGCCCATCTTTTTTTGTTCGGCCCGACGGGTTCGGGCAAGAGCGCCACGCTCAACAACCTGCTCAACCAGGTGATGGCGATCTACCGCCCGCGCCTCTTCGTGGTGGAGGCAGGCAACTCGTTCGGCCTGTTCGGCGACTTTGCCTCCCGCCTGGGCCTCACGGTGCATCGGGTGCGGCTCGCGCCGGGCGCGGGCGTCAGCCTCGCCCCCTTCGGCGATGCGCGGCGCCTGGTGGACACGCCCAGCCAGGTCCGCACGCTCGATGCCGACGCGCTCGACGAAGCGGCGGAAGCCGAAGGCGCGGCAACGGACGGCGACGAGCAGCGCGACGTCCTCGGCGAGTTGGAGATCACCGCCCGCCTGATGATCACCGGCGGCGAGGACAAGGAAGAAGCGCGCATGACGCGCGCGGACCGCAGCCTGATCCGGCAGTGCATCCTCGATGCCGCACGTGACTGCACCGACGCCGGCCGCACGGTGCTGACGCGCGACGTGCGCGATGCGCTGCGTGGGCGTGCCGGAGACAGCAACCTGCCGGATGCGCGCCGCGCGCGACTGCTGGAGATGGCGGACGCGATGGACATGTTCTGCCAGGGCGCGGACGGCGAGATGTTCGACCGCGACGGCACGCCCTGGCCCGAGGCCGACATCACCATCGTGGACCTGGCCACCTTCGCCCGCGAGGGCTACAACGCGCAGCTGTCGGTGGCCTACATCTCCCTCATCAACACGGTGAACAACATCGCCGAGCGTGACCAGTTCCTCGGCCGGCCGATCATCAACGTGACCGACGAGGGGCACGTCATCACGAAAAACCCGCTGCTCGCGCCGTACGTGGTCAAGATCACCAAGATGTGGCGCAAGCTCGGCGCCTGGTACTGGTTGGCAACCCAGAACCTGGACGACCTGCCCCGGGCCGCCGAGCCCATGCTCAACATGATCGAGTGGTGGATCTGCTTGTCCATGCCGCCCGACGAAGTGGAGAAGATCGCGCGGTTTAGGGAACTCAACGCGGCGCAGAAGGCGTTGATGCTCTCGGCGCGCAAGGAAGCGGGCAAGTTCACCGAGGGGGTGGTGCTCTCGAAATCCATGGAACTGCTGTTTCGTGCCGTGCCGCCCAGCCTGTACCTCGCCATGGCGATGACCGAGCCCGAAGAGAAGGCGGAGCGTTTCGCGCTCATGCAGCAGCACGGCATCAGCGAACTGGATGCCGCGATCCTCGTCGCCGAGCGGATCGACCGCGCGCGCGGCATCGAGCCGTTGCCGCACCACGCACTGGACTGAACCGGAGGCCGGACATGCAAGGATTCTTTGAGCGCCTCGCGCGCTGCCGCACGGCGCTCGCCAGCAGGGAGTGGCCCATCGTCGCCGCGGTCGTGCTGCTGGTTGCGGCGCTCGCTCTCGCCCTCTGGCCAAAGGAGACGCAAGCACCAGCGGCCAGCGACGACGCCGTGCAGACCGCACCGCCGCTGCCCGCCGGGCCGCCATGGACGCACGGCCGGCCGGATGCGCGCTTCACGATCACCGTGTATGCCGACCTCGAATGCCCTTACTGCCAGACGTACATCCCTCAACTGGTGCGCTGGATCGACGCCACTCCGGATGTGCATCTCCAGTGGCAACACTTGCCGCTCACCCTGCACGAGCCGGCGGCGAGCCGCGAGGCCCGGCTCGCCGAATGCGCAGGCGAAACGCAGGGCCATGCGGGCTTCTGGCAGGCCGTGTCGTGGATCTATGCGCACACCCGCGCCGAAGGCCGCGGCGTTCCCGCGGACGCCCGCTATCCTGGCGAGACGCCGGCATTGCAGTCGTGTCTGGACAGTCCGCGCCCGCAGGCCATCGTGCAGCAGCAGGCGCAGCAAGCCCAGCGCGACGGGATCGGCGGCACGCCGACGCTGCGGCTGAACGAGCGACAGACCGGCCGGTCCGTGGTCCTGAGCGGAGCCACCTCCGCGGACGCGCTGCTGTCCGCGATCGATCTGCTCGCATCCCCGGCTCCGCTTCCCTGACGCGGATGGCCAGCTCCATGGGGCGCCGGACTTCCACAAACGGGGAGTTATTTCTCGCATAAGCGGCGGTATAGATCCAGGGACGGCGAGGCGCCGTGGACGCGTTGAAATACGCGCCCACAACCACGTGAAGGCGCCATGCTGCAGTTTCGTCAAATGGAAGTTTTCAGGGCAATGATGCTCACCGGCTCGGTCAAGGGCGCCGCATCGCTGATGCGCCTCTCGCCGTCCGCGGTCAGCCGCATGGTGACGCAGCTGGAATGCGATGTCGGTTATCCGCTCTTCGAGCGCGTGAAGGGACGGCTGGCGCCGACCGGCGAGGCGAACGCGCTGCTTCCCGAAGTGGAGGCCTGCTACCGGCACGCACTGCAATTGGCCGATCTGGCCGAGAACCTGCGGGTGGGTTCCGCGGGAACGCTCAACATCTGCGCCAGCCATTGCCTCAGCCGCGGTCTCGTGCCGCGGGCCATCGCGCGATTTCTCACGCAGTTTCCCAAGGTGCAAGTGCAGGTGCGCGCGAGCCTGCTCGCGGACATGCCGGGGGAGGTGCTGAGCAACCGCGCGGACCTGGCGGTGTCCGTGCTGCCGCTGCACCACGCGAACCTGCAGGTGACGCCCTTCACCGAAGGCCGCATGGTGTGCGTGGCTCCCCGGGACCATGCCCTCGCCCGCCTGGCGGCAGCGCAGTTCAAGGACATCGCGTCGTATCCGGTCATCACCCATCACCCGAGCATCCCCTTCGGACAACTGGTCACCGCGGCGTTCGAACGGGCCAATGTCCACCTGCCCTCCCGCATCCACATCTACCACACGGATGTCGCGTGCGCCCTGGTGCGCGCCGGCGTGGGCGTGGCGATCGTGGACGAGTTCACCGTCGATGGGCTGGCGTGGGGCCGCGATCTCAGCGTCGTGCCGCTCGCGACCGGCATCGTGCTCACCCCGACCGTGTTGCGCTCGATGCTCGCCAGCGGTCGTCCGCATGCCGATCTGTTCGTCGCCGCCCTCCAGGAGGAGGCGCGGCTTGATCGCCACAGAGGCGCAGGCGCAACGGCATGACTCGGAATCGCCGTTATTCCTCGGATAAACGGCCGTTCTGCATCCCCAGGCAGCACGGCAGCGATTGACGAAGACGCAAGGGCCTCGGCTGATTTCGCAATCGCCAACGGCGCCCTCTGTTCCTAGCATCCGATCCATTGTTGTCGAAACAGGGAGCGGTACATGGACATCGGATTGGTCGGCATGGGGAACATCGGACGCCATTTCATGGCGCGATGGATGGCGCAGGGACACCGCGTCTTCGTGCATGACACGCGTGCTCAGGCACGCGAAGAAGCGACGCAAGCGGGGGCGATCGCCGCGGCCAACCTGGTCGATGTCCTGGCGAACGCCCAGGTGATTGCCCTGAGCCTTCCGCTGCCCACGGTCGTGCGGGACGTGGCCGAGGCCATCGCCGCGGCGGCCGGCGTCCGCGACCCGCTGCTCGTCGTGGATCTGTCCACGACGGGTGCCCAGACCACTTCGGAAGTGGGCCATCTGCTGGACCGCGCGGGCGTGGCTTTCCTGAGCGCGCCGGTGAGCGGCGGGACGGCAGCCGCGGCGCAAGGGCTGCTCACGGTGATGGCAGCGGGCCCGCTGGCGGCGTACGAGCGGGCCAGGCCCGTGCTCGACGCCGTGGGGCGCCACATCTTCTACCTGGGTGAGGACGTGCGCCTGGGCCAGACCCTCAAGCTGATCAACAACACGCTCTACGCCAGCGCGATGCTCGCGAGCTGCGAAGCGCTGGTGTGCGGCGCCAAGGCAGGGCTCGACGCCCGCACCATGCTGGACGTCATCAACCGCTCCAGCGGCCGGTGCTTCGCCACGATGGAGCGCATGCAAGGCGCCCTGGACCGGAGCTTCCCCGTCCGCTTCACCACCGAACTGCTGCGCAAGGACGTGCAGCTCGGGCTCGTGGCCGCGGGCGAACTCGGCGTTCCCATGCACGTCAGCAAGGCGGCACTTCAGTTGCTCGACCAGGCCGTCGCCGACGGCCTCGGCGAAGCGGACAACATCGCCGCGATCCAGTCGATCGAACGGCAGGCCGGCGCCGTGTTCGGAGCCGCGGCGGCCTGATCGAGCGCCCGCCGGCCGCTCTGGCGCAACCGGCGGCGACAACACAACAAACCCAGCTTCCCGAGGAGAAACCATGAAACGAAGAATCATCGCATCGCTCATCGCCACGCTACCCCTGCTGGCATCGGCCTTCCCCGACCGACCGATCCGGCTGATCGTTCCACTGCCCGCGGGCAGCATCACGGATGTCGTGGCACGCACGCTCGCGGAGAGCATGGCGACCCGCCTCAAGCAACCCATCGTCGTGGACAACCAGGCCGGCGGGAATGCCATCCCCGGCACGATGGCCGCGGTGCGGGCGACACCCGATGGCTACACCTTGCTGATGGTCGGGGTCACCAACGGAGCGAGCAATCTCGCTACCGTGAAATCCCTGCCCTACGACCCCCGCAAGGATTTCGCGCCGGTGGGCCAGATCGCCGAAGCGCCCTTCATGCTGGTGGCCCGCAAGTCGCTGCCCGTGACCCAGCTGAAGGATCTGATCGCCTACGGCAAGGCGCACCCCGACAAGCTCTCCTATGGCAACGGATCCGGCAGCGCCCAGTTGTCCGCGGCACGGCTGGTGTCCCAGGCGGGTTTCACCGCCACCGCCGTGCCCTACAAGGGCGTGCCGCAGGCGATGACCGACTTGATCGGCGACATTATCGACTTTGCCGTGGTCGATCTGGTCAATGGGCTGCAGGCGGCACGCGCGGGGCGTGTGGTGGCACTGGGCGTCACCTCGGCGCAGCGCACCCCGCTTGCGCCGGACCTTCCCACCCTGGCCGAACAGGGATTGCGGGGATACGACATTTCCGTGTGGTTCGGCATGGTGGCGCCAGCCCACACGCCCGCCGCCGTGATCGCGAGGATCAACGCGGCACTGCTCGAAGCGCTTGCGGATCCGGCGATCAAGCAACGCTTCGACCAGGCGGGTCTGACGCCCTCGCCGTCGTCGCCCGAGGCCTTCGGCCGGCTCGTCGACGGCGACATCGCCAAGTGGACGACGATCGCGCGCGACGCCGGCATCGCGCCGCAATGAGGCCGGAGCACCGCCATGCTCAAGATCCGCAAGATCCTCCTTAACGTCGAACGCATCCACCATGAGGGCGGCCCGGCGCGCGCCATCCCCGTCACGATGGGATCGATCGCGGCATTGGTGCGCAATCCCTGCGCCGGCCGCTATGTGGAAGACCTGTCCGAGATGGCCGCCGCTGCCCGGGAGCTCGCCCGTTCGCTGGTGCCTGAACTGCTGGCTGCCCTGGGCGGGAAGGACAGGATCGAGGCGTATGGCAAAGGCGCCATCGTGGGCACCGACGGTGAGCTGGAGCACGGTGCCGTCTGGCACGAGGCGGGCGGCTGGTCGATGCGCGAGGCATTGCCCCGCGCCAAGTCGATCGTTCCCGCTGTGAAAGCGGTGGCGTGCGCCGGCACGCGGCTGCACATCCCCGTGCACCACATCGAGGCCTGCTACGTGCGCAGCCACTTCGCCGCGATGGAGGTGGGCGTGGCCGATGGGCCGCGGCCCGACGAGCTGCTCTACGCACTGGTGATGTCCACGGGCGCTCGCGTCCATGAGCGGCTGGGCGGCCTGCGCGCGGACCAGATCGCCGCGGGCGACGGCCAGCGCTGACGTCTCGCCCGGCGACCGTGCCGGGCTTCCATTCCCTCGACCGCATGCTCCACCCGGAGCAGATGCGGGCGCGCCCCCGAGGACCGGACGGGTTCCCACGTGTGGCGACTGGCAGGAGCTACCGACATGATCACCGACCCCGAGGCCCATGGGCTGCTGGCCGAGGCCATCGCGTTGCTCGCGAAAACCGGCAGTTTCAAAGACCCGGCGACACGCCTGCAGATGCTGCGCGTGGCCAAGGCGATGGAGGCCGTGCGCCATGCGCTGGAAACCCGCGCGCACGCCGTGGCACTGGCCCGCCTGCGGGCACTGGGCGTGACCGCGGCACGTCTCGCCAAGATTTTCGATCGGCTGGAGGGCGGCCCCTTGCTGGGGCTGATCGCCGACGGGGACCGCGCCGCAGCCAACTGGTCGGCCGGCATGCTGGGGCATGGCTGGCATGGCCTGTCGCCCACCTCCCGGATCGCATGCGGCGTGGGGGTGCACCACGCCAGTTTCAGCGAAGCATCCGACGACCCGACGCTGCACTGGATCGCGTCCGGCGAAGTGCCGCTCTACCTGCAGCGCTCCTGGCAGGTACTGGGCGGCGTGATCGACACGGCCTTGCTGCGGTCATTGAGCGATCTGGCCCGGAGCATGCACGAGTATCCCGATGCGCGCAGCCCGGTCTTCGCTGGCGGCTACCGCGACACTCTGCACCAGCTGGAGTGCATGGCAAGCGCCCTGCTGTCGCTCGATCTGCGCCTGCAGGAGTGCGCTTGGATGCTGACACGGCTCTCCGATCGACTCGACCCTCTAGCGCAACGGGTGCTTTCCGCACTGAACACCCGCTACAGCGGCGCTCCGGGCGCAGCGTCCACCGATCACGTGTACGCGGGGTTCGACCCCGCACAGCAGCACCGCATGCGCGCGGAGTCCGCGGTGCTGCTGCAGTTGTCCAGGGCGCGGCTGTTGGACGACACGGGCGCGCTGTCCATCCAGGGGCACACCGCGGTGATCGAGGCGCGCAGGCTGCTGCTGCGCGGCGCGGCCGCACCCTCGTGCCGTGCGGGCGCCACGGCATAAACGGAGCGCATGGCGGATCGGATTTCCGGTAGCCACCCGCACGATCGGCCTCCATCCTGCGGCGCAGGCAGCGGGGACGTTTGCGTCTCCACTTCCCAGACAGCCACGGTCTTCAAGGCTGTGGCGCGGAGCACCGCGCCGATCGTTCCCGTCCGCACCGCATCCGATTACCGCGGACGCACAGCGCCCAGGCGCTGGAGGATGCACATCGTCTTCAACCCCAGGGGTCCGTCCCCTCGGGGAGTTCCGGACCTCCTTCTCATCCACGCCGGAGGCACCATGGAACAACCGACACCCGAAGTGCTGGCAAGCACCAGCGCACCCGCCTTCTCCGTCCAGGAGAGGCGTCTGATCTACCGCGCCATCGAAGTGCTGGAACGCAAACTGTTCCAGCGCGAAGCGCACATCCCCTCTCCTGAAGCACTGTTCGACTATCTGCGTTTGAAGCTGGCCCGAGAGCCCAATGAACTCTTCGGCGCGGTCTTCCTCGACAACAAGCATCAGGTCATCGCGTTCGAGGCCCTCGCAATCGGCACGATCAACCAGGCGATCGTCCACCCTCGCGTGGTCGTCAAACGCGCGATGGAGTTGAACGCCGCCGCGGTGATCCTCGCGCACAACCACCCCTCGGGCGACACCCAGGACAGTGCAGCCGATCGGATGCTCACGGAACGACTGCAGAGCGCACTTGGCTTCGTGGACATCCGCGTGCTCGACCACGTGATCGTCGGGAAGGGCACGCCCTACTCTTTCGCCCAAGCGGGCTTATTGTGATCCAGAGGCGCCCTGGCAACGGGGCGCGCTCTTTTTCGAACAACACGGAACGCCCCGCGTCCTGTTTTGCGATGGCGCCGGACAGGCGCATGCGTTCGACTGGCAACCCACTGCATGCATCCGCATCGCACCGGGAGTCTCCAACGTGCCGCTTCGTCTCCGTCCCACGGTCCTGCACACGGGCCGCCTCGCCACCGCGTTGGCAGGCCTGGCCTTGCAGTTTGCCACCCCCGCGTTCGCTGCCGATGTCCGGGTGTTCACGGACCGTGCCCACCCGGTCGCAGCGGTTCCCGGCACGACCGTCATTGAGCTGGATACCCCCGCACGCTTGATCGCCGAGCTCGGCGCGGACCTGCCGGCCGATCCCCGGCGTGCGGAGTCCCTGCTGCGCCAGCGTCTGGCCTCCCCGAAGCAGCGGGACTTGCAAACGCGGATTGCCCAGGCGCACCAGGGCGTGGCCGACGCGTACCACCTCGGCGTCGCCAAACTTCCCGCGGTGGTGGTCGATGGGCGCTACGTCGTCTATGGCGACGCGGACGTGGCACGCGCGCTCGCGCGTATCGCCGCCCACCGGGATGCCCGGCCATGATGCGCCTGCGCAAGTTCCGGGGTGCCGTCGCCTGCATGCTGCTGGCGAGCACCGGGCCATCCTTCGCGCTCAACACCGCGAGCATCGTGACCGCTGCTCTCTCGCCCGATTGCCTGGCCTATCGCATCGCGGGTATCTGCTACTGGCTCTACTGCACCACCAGTGGCTGCACCGTCCGCACCTCGGTCAAGGTGCGGCACTACGTCCCGGATGCGGTCGTCTCCAGCTACAGCAACACCGGGGCCAACCCCTGGGTCGAGGTGCGCGCCATGAGCACGCCCAACCCCACCGCCCAGGCCGGCGGCGACGGCACGACGAACGAGGAGCACGAGAACAATCTCGCCAAGTTCAAGAATGCCGACGTGATCGGCCATCCCGCGGGCGCCGCCTTCAGCGCGTTCGCCAGCCGCTCGGGATACACCTGCGAGGGGGCGGGAACGCCCTTCGTTCCCTACCTGCTCAGCACGTTCGACACGCTGGCCTGGCGGTACAACGTGCCCGAGGCGGTGTACCCCGAATCGCTCACGCCCGGCGTCCGGGAAATCGGTTCGCGGCTCACGGCCAATCTCTGGGGCAACGTCTATCCACGGGGCGGCTTCCTGCACCAGACCCACGACCACTGGAGCGGCGCCGTGGTCGCGCAGCGGGCCGGGGACGTGGTGACGCGCACCGGACAGCCCCACGTGTACCAGCCGCTGCTCGCGCGCTCTTACGCAGGCTATTGGCCCGCCGGGCCGCTGGTGGAGAGCAATCCCGACTCGGGCAAATGGCAGGAACTGACCCCCACCCTGTCGAGCCGCTGCTCGGTGTTTCCGCATTCCGGGCCCTTCGTGCAGGCGCAGCAGGGCGATTACGCCTGGGCGCTCTGGCGCCCGTACAGCTGCTGCCAGCGGCGCGGGCAGGTTTTTCTCGGCAGCGTGGATTTCTGACGGAGGCCCCTGGATGAAAGACACCCCACACCCGCCGCGGCGTCGCCACACGCGTGCCCGCGACATCGCCGCGCTGGTCGTTCTGGCGGCGCTCTGCACCACGTCCACCGCACAGACACGCATCGATGAGGACGGCATCCGATCCAGCGGCAGCGTCATCGGCAGCGATGTGCTCTACAGCATCGGAGGCGGCCGGGCGGTATCGATGGGTCCGGCGGGCAACATGCAGAGCATCGGGGTCGGCGTGGGCTGGAACAGCAATCTGATCTGCGGCGACATGAGCATCACGACCACGCTCCGCAACCAGCTCAACGGGGTCACGAACGGCTTCCAGTCGATCATGAGCAACGTCATCCAGAGCGCCACCAGCGCCGTGGCGTCGCTGCCGGCGCTCATCATCCAGCGGGCCGATCCCGGGCTCTACAACCTGCTGACCAACGGCATCCTGCAGGCACGCCTGGACTTCGACCGCTCCAAGATGACCTGCCGCGCGATCGCCGGCCGCATGGCGGACATGGCGGGCGGCCAGACCGGTTGGGACCAGCTCGCGGAAGGCATGGCCCTCAAGCAGGCGGTGGCCAGCACCGACGCGGTTTCCGCGATCGAACGCGCGGAGAGCAACAAGGGCAACAGCGGCGTTCCCTGGGTGGGCGGCGGCAACGCCGGTGGATCGGGCCAGTCGCCGATCAAGGTCGTGGGCGATGTGACGCGGGCTGGCTACAACCTGCTCAACGGACGCGGAGCCACCGACACGTCCTCCATCGCAGCGGGCCAGTGCAATGGGCGCCTGACCTGCCAGACGTGGTCTTCGCCGCAGGCCGCCGCCACCTGGGCGACCCGGGTGCTGGGTGAGCGCGAACAGCGCACGTGCCAGACGTGTACCAAGACCTCGACCACGCCCGGCGTGGGCCTCACGCCGCTGATCCAGGAAGAGTACGAGGTCAAGCTGAAAGCGCTGCAGGACCTCGTGATCGGCGCGAAGTCGCCGACCTCGGCGAACCTGGACGCGGCCGGCAGCGCTTCCCTGCCGCTCACGCGTGCGGTGATCGAGGCGCTGCGCGACGAGCCCGATCAGGATCTGCTGGGCAAGCGCCTCGCGTCGGAAGTCGCGCTCGCCAGCGTGATGGAGAAAGCCCTGCTGCTGCAGCGCACCCTGCTGACCGGTCGCAAGGAGCCCAACGTCGCGGCCAACGAACTCGCCACCAAGGCCGTGGACCAGGAGAGCAGCGCCCTGGAGCAGGAGATCCAGAACCTCAAGACCGAGCTGGAGCTGCGCCGGGACCTGGCCGGCAATTCGCCGATGACGCTGATCCAGCGTTACAGCACGCGCGCCGCCGGCTCGCGCGGCATCTACCAGGGTGATCCGACACGGGACCGCGTGCAGGAGATCCAGAAGCCGCGGAGCACCCCATGAACGCCGGCAGCCACTTCCGGCGCGTGCAGCACCTGGTGAACGTCTCCGGTGGGAAGGACTCCACCGCGACCTACCTGCTGGCCCTGGAATCGGGGCGGGACTACCGCGCGGTGTTCGCGGACACCGGCAACGAGCACGAACTCACCTACGAATACGTGCAGCGGCTTCCCGAGCGCACCGGCGGGCCGCCGATCGAATGGGTGAAGGCGGACTTCCGCGCGAGGATGGCCAAGCACAAGGCCTACATCCTCGAACACTGGCCGCGCATGGGCATCCCCGATGCGCTGGTGCGCGAGGCGGCGGACCTGCACGAGCCCACCGGCAACCCGTACCTGGATCTGTGCATCACGAAGGGACGCTTTCCTTCGAGGATGGCGCAGTTCTGCACCTCCGAGCTCAAGGAGCTTCCGATCACGGAGCACGTGGTGCTTCCGATGCTGCGCCGGGGTCCGGTCGTGCAGTGGCTCGGGATCCGCGCCGAGGAAAGCCGGCACCGCGCCCGGCAGCCGCGCATCAACCGGCATGAATCCGGTTGTTATCTGTGGCGGCCGATCTTCGATTGGAAACTGCAGGACGTGTGGAAGAAGCACGCCGACCACGGCATCGCGCCCAACCCGCTGTATGCCTTGGGCATGGGCCGCGTCGGCTGCATGCCCTGCATCCATGCCTGCAAGTCGGAGCTGCGTTCGATCGCCAAGCGTTTCCCTGGGCACATCGACCGCATCGAGCGCTGGGAGCGCGTGGTGGCCGCGGCCAACAAGCGCCATGCGGCGACGTTTTTTCCGGTGAGGAAGGATCCGACCGATGTGGATCGACCCGGGAAGTACTCCGGTATCCGGCGCCTGGTCGAGTGGTGCCGCACGGCGCGCGGCGGGCGCCAGTACGCGCTGTTTTTCGACGACCAGACGGGGAGCGGCTGTTCGTCTGATCTCGCGCTGTGCGAACGGAGCAGCCTGTGACCTGGTTTGGCGAGCGTCGCGGCGCGAGGTTGGTCATGCGATCCGTGGGGCGCGCAACAATCTGGGTTGGCCTTCTGATCGGTGTGGCTGTTGCGATCAACTTGCTGGGGATTCGGGCTGTCGGCGGCGCCGCTGCCTGGGAGCAATGGATCAAGGCGCACGCGAGCTTCTTTATGGTTTGGCGGATCTTCCTATACACGGTGGCCATTCTGATGTGGCGGCGCCTTCGTATTCGGCTGCAGCGAGCTGGGACGGGCGTCGAAGAACTTGGTCGCATTCGCCGAGTGGAAGTCGCGGCAGTACTCGCTGCTCTTCTCCTCGAAGCGGGCAACCTCTGATAAACAGGAATACGGGGTGAGCGCCACCGCATTTCTCAAGTCGCCGGGAGTGCCCCGATAGCGGGCGCACTTCTGGAACAACGGGGAGCGCTTCATCTCCCGTTTCACGCTGGCTTTAAACATAAGCATGCGTTTGACTAACTGCCTAATGCACTCACCGCGTCGGAAGTTTTCAAGTGCTGCCCCGCCTGACCAGGCGGTGGAAGTGAAGAGTGGAGCGCAAGAGTGAACCCAAAGCCATGGACACGCGGTGACCGCAACTACGTGTGACTCAAACACATGCTCGCGTGTGAATTAAGGAGGCGAAGGAATGCAGGCAGAGACAAACAAGACACTCATCAATCGTAAAAAGCTCCTGGCGATGATTCCACTGTCTGAGCGCACGATCTTTAACATGGAGCAGCGTGGAGAGTTCCCACGTCGCATTGCACTCACCAGCAGAAATGTTGCCTGGGACTTGGCCGAAATCGAGGCATGGATTGAGGCGCGCAGGTCGTCAGGTACGCAGGCCATGCGACCGGGATTCAACTCGTCGACCGTCATCTGCGGCTCCGCCCCTTTAACGAATAAAAGCGCTGCGCTGCTCCGGCCGCAATAGAACGCGAGTTACGCATCGATTTACGGATAGCGTTCTAAAGCACCCTTTTTTTACGCACTTGGCCGCTTCATTGTCCATTCGTCGATCATGTTCGCCCAGTCCTGCAGCATGGCGGTGCGTTGCTCTCTGTACTCAGCCTTGTTGTAGACGGCCCTGACACCTTTCTGCTCATGCGCTAGGCACTTCTCAATCCAGTCGGTGTTGTAGCCAGCCTCGTGCAATAGCGTGCTGGCTGTACGCCGTAGGTCATGTGGCCCAAACTTGGGAAGCGACTTTCCTTCCTTTTGCGCCAGCCGATATGTGAGCGTCAATACTTGGTTGAGCGTGGCGCTGCTCATGGGTAGATCCGAGTCATACCGCGACGGCAACACGTAGTCCGACCCGCCGGCAAAGGTTTTGAGGGCAATGAAAATGTCCAGCGCCTGGCGAGACAGAAACACCAAGTGCGGATTGCGTCGCTTCATTCGCTCCTTCGGGATCGTCCAAAGCGCGTCGCTGAAATTGATCTCGCCCCAGGTCGCGTTGGTCAGCTCGCTTTTGCGCACCATCGTCAGCAACAGCAATTTGGCTGCTGCCCGGATAGATGGCGTCGTACCGATGCGCTCCATGTACTGATACATCAGGCCGATCTCATCGGGCGTCAGCGCACGGTCGCGCGGCTCAAACTTGGCGATGGTCGTTGGGCGCACCAGTTCTGCTGGGTTGGCGACCTTCTGGCCGCGCTCGATGGCCCAGCGATAGACCTGCGACATCACCTCTCGGGCATGTACTGCGGTGGCCGGCGCGCCGCGCTCTACGATGGCATCGGTGAGCGCGCGTAAGTCCTCATGGGTGATCTCCACCAGCTTCTGATTGCCGAATTTCGGCTTTAACTCGCGCTCGTAGACCGAGCGGCGCATGTCACGTGTGGAGTCAGCCATCTGGTAGCCGCGCAGCCACTTCTCCGACCATGCCCCAAACGTCTCCGCATCCTTGACGCGTGCCTTGTCTCGCGCCTTCTCTTTGGCCGGCGACTTCCCGGCAGCGATCATCTTCTTGGCTTCGCCGAGCCGCTCTCGGGCTTCCGCAAGCGTAATTCCGCCAACACCGTAGCGGCCGAAAGTGATGGTTTCCTGCCGACCATGGATTGAATAGTTATAGCGAAACGAGATCGCACCTGCAGGAGTGACGGCTACATAGAGGCCATCACGGTCGTTCTCCTTGTAGAGCCTATCCCTCGACTTGAGGTTACGCAGCTTGGTATCGGTAAGCATGTTCTTCGCCCCTATTCGGCTCAAATACCATGATCCAGATTCAGCCAATTTTTGCGAAAAAATCAAATAAAATCAATAGTTTATTGATTTTTAGTACCATGATATCCGCGAAGAATGCTACGTGGTATTGACGGCGCCTCATGGCATCAAATCGCTCAATGCCATTCATCATGCCATGAAAAAACGGTGCTTGCAGTTGCCAAAGATTGCCAGCGACTGCCAGACGAAATCAAAAAAAAGCCCGCATTTACGCGGGCTTGGCTGTGTTTCAGTGCTACTTGATGCCAGTCGTTGCCAGACGCCGAATCACTCCCACTCGATCGTCGCCGGCGGCTTGCTCGATACGTCGTACGTCACCCGGTTGATGCCACGCACCTCATTGATGATCCGCCCGGACACCTTCTTGAGCAGCGCATACGGCAGCTCGGCCCAGTCGGCCGTCATGAAGTCACTGGTCTGCACGGCGCGCAGGGCCACCACGTAGTCGTAGGTGCGGCCGTCGCCCATCACGCCCACGCTCTTGACGGGCAGGAACACGGTGAAGGCCTGGCTGGTGAGATCGTACCAAGTCTTGCCCGTGGCTTCGTCGCGGAAGTTGCGCAGTTCCTCGATGAAGATCGCGTCGGCGCGGCGCAGCAGGTCGGCGTATTCCTGCTTTACTTCGCCGAGGATGCGCACCCCCAGGCCGGGGCCGGGGAACGGGTGGCGGTAGACCATGTCGTGCGGCAGGCCCAGGGCGACGCCGAGTTCACGCACCTCGTCCTTGAACAGATCACGCAGGGGCTCCAGCAGCTTCAGGCCCAGTTGCTCCGGCAGGCCCCCGACGTTGTGGTGGCTCTTGATCGTGACGGCCTTCTTGCTCTTCGCCCCGCCGGACTCGATCACGTCGGGGTAGATGGTGCCCTGGGCCAGGAAGGTTGCGCCCTTCTTCGAGGTGCCGGATGCGGTCAGCTTGGCGGCCTCGGCCTTGAAGACGTCCACGAACAGGCGGCCGATGATCTTGCGTTTCTGCTCCGGTTCGCTCACGCCAGCCAGTTCGCGCAGGAAGAGTTCGCTCGCGTCCACGCGCACGACCTTGGCATGCAGCTTGCCGGCGAACATGTCCATGACCATGTCGCCTTCGTTCAGGCGCAACAGGCCGTGGTCCACGAACACGCAGGTGAGCTGGTCGCCGATGGCGCGGTGGATCAGCGCGGCAGCCACGCTGGAATCCACGCCGCCGGAAAGGCCGAGGATCACTTCCTCATCGCCCACCTGGGCGCGGATGGATTCCACTGCTTCGGCGATGTGGTCCTTCATGACCCAGTCGGGCTGCACGCCGCAGATGCCCAGCACGAAGCGATCGAGCAGCGCGCGGCCCTGCACGGTGTGCGTGACCTCGGGATGGAACTGCACGGCGTAGAAGCGGCGCGCTTCGTCGGCCATGCCGGCGATGGGGCAGCTCGGCGTGGACGCCATGAGCTTGAAGCCAGGCGGCATCTCGGCCACCTTGTCGCCGTGGCTCATCCAGACCTTGAGCATGCCGTGGCCGTCGGCCGTGGTGAAGTCGGCGATGTCGTTGAGCAGGGCCGTGTGGCCGTGGGCGCGCACTTCGGCATAGCCGAACTCGCGCTTGTGGCCGCCCTCGACCTTGCCGCCGAGCTGCTGCGCCATGGTCTGCATGCCGTAGCAGATGCCCAGCACCGGCACGCCCAGCTCGAACACGGCCTGCGGAGCGCGGTCGGTGGTTTCCTCGTACACGCTGGCGTGGCTGCCGGAAAGGATCACGCCCTTGAGCGCGCCGTCGGCGGCGTATTCGCGCACCCAGGCATCGCCCACATCGCAGGGGTGCACCTCGCAGTACACGTGGGCCTCGCGCACGCGGCGCGCGATGAGCTGCGTGACCTGGGAGCCGAAGTCGAGGATGAGGATCTTCTGGTGTTGCATGGTGTGGGAAGTCAAAAAGACAAGGGCGGGAAACGTGACGGATCAGAACGTGGACAGGTCGAGCAGCGCGACGCCGGAGCGGCTGGCCGCTTCGGCCTGGGCCGCGTCGAAAGTGGCCAGCGGCAGGCGCAGCGACCGCGCGAGCCACAGGTAGGCCGCGTCGTAGACCGGCAGGCCGGTATCGAGTGCGACGCCGAGCACGGCCTTGTGCTGGGCAGGGGCGAGATCGTGCAATTCGACGCGGTGGCGGATGGCTTCGAGAACGCTCCACAGGCCTTCGACGGCGCCTGCGGGAACCCGGCCGCTGTGCACGCCGCTCGCGATGAGGTTGCCGCATTCCCATTGCCAGAGGTTGGGGGCCTGCGGCTCGACCTCATCGCGGCGGATGCGCGTGTAGAGGCGCCGCGTGTCCTCGCTGGCCGCATCGGGCAGCAGCCAGGCGGCCATCACGGAGGCATCGAGGACGAAGGCCGTCATGCCGCGGTGCTCCGGCCGTTGCGGCGCAAGGCAGGGGCCGCTGCTTCCGGCACCGCCGCGCGGATCGTGGCGTGCAGTGCGTCGATCTGGCCCAGCTCGCGTGCGATCTGCTCGTCGGTGATCACCGGGCGCCGGCGCACGGGCAGCATGCGCACCACTTCCTTGCCGTGCCGGGTGATGCGCACTTCCTCGCCCTGTTCGACCAGCTCGATCAGCGCGGAGAAGCGGCTTTTGGCTTCATAGATACCGACGGATTGCATGGGGCTCCGGGGGGCAGAAAAAGAAAAGTCTGGCCTGAATATGGATTCAGGCCAGACTTTATCAGTCTGACCAGATTCTGGCAATCAGGCCAGAATCTGTCGCACCAGGTGGCGGATCAGTCGGCGCGGTAGTTCGGCGCTTCCTTGGTGATCTGCACGTCGTGCACGTGGCTCTCGCGGATGCCGGCCGTGGTGATCTCGACGAACTCCGCCTTGTTGTTCATGTCTTCGATCGTGGCGCACCCGCAGTAGCCCATGGACGCGCGCACACCGCCAGCCATCTGGAAGACGATGGAAACCATGGAGCCCTTGTAGGGCACGCGCCCCTCGATGCCCTCGGGCACGAGCTTGTCGGCGTTCGGGTTGCCGGTGCTGGATTCCTGGAAGTAGCGGTCGGCCGAGCCCTGCTGCATGGCGCCGATGGAGCCCATGCCGCGGTAGCTCTTGTAGCTGCGGCCCTGGAACAGGATCACCTCGCCCGGCGCCTCTTCGGTGCCGGCGAACATGCCGCCCATCATGACGGTGCTGGCCCCGGCGGCGAGCGCCTTGGCAATGTCGCCGGAGTAGCGGATACCACCGTCCGCGATCAATGGCACGCCCGTGCCCTTGAGGGCCGTGGCCACGCTGTCGATGGCCATGATCTGCGGCACGCCCACGCCGGCGACGATCCGCGTCGTGCAGATGGAGCCAGGACCGATACCGACCTTGACGCCATCCGCGCCCGCCTCGACCAGGGCCAGGGCTGCCGCACCGGTGGCGATGTTGCCGCCGATCACGTCCACCTGCGGGTAGTTCTGCTTGACCCAGCGCACCCGGTCGATCACGCCCTTGCTGTGGCCATGCGCCGTGTCCACCACGATGGCATCGACACCGGCCTTGACCAGCGCTTCCACGCGCTCCTCGGTGCCCTCGCCCACGCCGACGGCCGCACCGACGCGCAGGCGGCCGGAGGCATCGCGTGCGGCGTTGGGGAAGCTGGTCTGCTTGGTGATGTCCTTCACCGTGATGAGGCCCTTGAGTTCGAAGGCTTCATTCACCACGAGCAGGCGTTCGAGCTTGTGCTTGTTGAGCAGGCCCTTGGCCTCGGAGAGCGTGGCGCCCTCCTTCACGGTGATGAGTTTCTCGCGCGGCGTCATGATGTCGCGCACCTTGACGTCGTAGCGGGTTTCGAAGCGCAGATCGCGCCCCGTGACGAGGCCCACGACCTTGCCCGCATCGCACACCGGGAAGCCCGAGATGCCGAGCTGCTCGGACAGTTGCAGGACCTGCAGCACCGTGTGCTCGGGTGTGATCACGACCGGGTCGCGCACCACGCCGGACTCGTAGCGCTTGACCTTGGCCACGTGCGCTGCCTGTTCCTTGGCGGTGAGGTTCTTGTGGACGATGCCGATACCCCCCTCCTGCGCGATGGCGATGGCCAGGCGGGCTTCGGTGACGGTGTCCATGGCGGCGGACACCAAAGGGAGATTCAGGGAGATATTGCGGGAGAGTCGCGTCGCGAGGGACGTGTCTTTCGGCAGGACCTGGGAGTACGCTGGCACCAGCAACACGTCGTCGAAGGTGAGCGCTTTTCCAAGAAGGCGCATGAGATTCGCTCCAAAAAAACGATTGTACCCGCCGAGCTCGACTCCTTCCTGCCACAAGGCTTCGCCCGATGGCGCCGGCGCAGGCCCAAAGCTACACTGGCCGGCATGAAACTCCACCGACTTCTCGTGCTCGCCTGCGCCTGCTCCTGGGCGCTCGGAGCTTCCGCGCAATGGCAATGGCTCGACAAGGACGGACGCAAGGTGTTCAGCGACCGCCCTCCGCCGGCCGACGTTCCGGCCAAAAGCATCCTGAAGCAGCCCGGCGGCGCCCCTCCGCTGCCACGCGCCCAGGCCGTCCCGTCCGACGCCGCGGGCTCGGCGCCCGTGGCAGGCGCGCCGGCCGCTTCGGCGTCGGTGGCCAGCGCTCCCCGGCTGCCGGGCACGGACAAGGAACTCGAGCAGCGCAAGGCCCAGGCAGAAGCCGCCGATGCCGCCCGCAAGAAAGCCGATGAAGACCGCCAGGCGAAGGCCCGCGCCGACAACTGCCAGCGCGCCCGGCAGCAGAAGGCCACGATGACTTCGGGCCAGCTGCTGAGCACGGTCAACGCCAAAGGCGAGCGCAGCTTCATGGACGAGGCCACCCGCAACGCGGAAGTCAGCCGTGCAGATGCGGTGATCGCGTCGGACTGCCCCCGCTGACCGCCTCCGGGGCGAGCGTGCCGCCGCCCCGATGCGCTTTTTTCTCAGTACCCGGCCTTCGCGCCCGGGCGGCGCGCGGCGAACAACCCGGTGGAGCGCGCGCCCTGGCGGGCGAATCGCTCGCGCCGCGCCTTCTTCGGATCGACCAGCAGTGGCCGATACCATTCGATGCGGTCCCCGGGCTTGAGCACCTGGTCCAGTTCCACGGTCCGGCCCCAGATGCCGCACGGTGCCGATCCGTCATCGGGCCCGCCGCAAGCGCGCAGGGCCGACCGCACGGTCGAGCCCGAAGCAAGATGCAAGGTCACCTCGCGCACCTCGCGCGGCCCGGGGGACCAGGCGACCGTGACCTCCACCGGGCCACCGGGGCCGTCTTCACCCATACACCTGCTCCGCACGCTGGATGAACGCATCCACCATGCTGCCTGCAATGCGGTCGAACACGGGCCCCACGAGTGCGGCCAGCGCCAGGTTGTCGAAGCCGTAGTTGAGTTGCAGTTCGACCTTGCACGCCCGCTGGCTGCCATCGCCCACGGGATGGAAGCGCCAGTCGCCGTCGAGCTGGGAGAAAGGCCCCTTGACGAGGCGCATCTGCACACGCCGGCCGGCCTCGTGGGTGTTGCGCGTGACGAAGGATTTGCGCAGGCCGCCGAAGGAGATGCCGACTTCCGCGGTCATGCCCTGCCCGTCCTGCTCCAGCACCTTGGCGTGGTCGCACCACGGGAGGAATTCGGGGTACTGGGCCACATCGGTGACGAGGGCGAACATCTCTTCGGGGCTGTACCAGATCAGGACGGACTTGTTGACGTTTTTCATGGGTGGGCGGGGACGGCGGGCCGCACGGAGGCAGCACACTAGAATCCCCCGAGGCGCGCGGACGATCGACCGATTGTAGGGAGGGCTTTCAAACTTCCCCAGGCGCCGCATCTGATCACCCATGGCCAAGAAACCCGAGACCCAGTCCCGCATCGCCGACAACAAGAAGGCGGCCTTCAATTATTTTTTCGAGGAACGCCACGAGGCGGGTTTGGTGCTGCATGGCTGGGAAGTGAAGGCCCTGCGCGAGGGCAAGGTGCAGCTGACGGACGGCTACGTGGTGATCCGCGAAGGCGAGCTTTTTCTGATCGGCTGCCAGATCAACCCGCTCAAGACCGCCTCCACGCACGTGAGCCCGGACGCCGTGCGCACCAAGAAGCTGCTGCTGCACAAGGAAGAGATCCGCCGCCTGACCATCAAGGTGGAGCAGAAGGGCTACACGCTGGTGCCCCTCAACCTGCACTGGACCAACGGCCGCGTGAAGTGCGACTTCGCGCTCGCCAAGGGCAAGGCCGAGCACGACAAGCGCGACACCATCAAGGACCGCGAGGGCAAGCGCGAGGTCGAGCGCGCGATGAAGAGCCGCAACCGCTGACCGCGTTTTTTTCGGGTGGCGCGGAATAAATCCGACGCGCCCGGTGTTCATCCCTTCGCAGGCCGTGCATGTCGCACCGGCCCGCGCCACCAGGAGTACCACCGATGTCCCGATTCCCCTCCCTTCTCGCTGCCTCCGCACTGGCCCTGGCGCTCGCCGGCTGCGCCACGTCCGGCATGCCCGGCGGCGTTGCCGCGAAGGACGGCGTGCTCGTAGGGCCCAACGGCATGACCCTCTACACCTTCGACCGCGACCCGGTCGGCGGCGGCAAATCGGTCTGCAACGGTCCTTGCGCCAGGAACTGGCCGCCGCTGCTGGCGGGCACCGCCACTCCCTCGGGCGACTTCACCACCGTGCAGCGCGACGAAGGCGGCGCCCAGTTGGCCTACAAGGGCAAACCGCTCTACTACTGGGTCAAGGACACGCAGCCCGGCGAGCGCACGGGCGACGGCGTCAACCAGGTGTGGCGCACGGCCAAGCCCTGATCCGGCGCCGCCCCCGCCCGGCGCACACGCCACCCTCCAGCCGCATGGACGACATCGCGCCGCACCTGCCGGGCCTGCGGCGCTATGCGCGGGCACTCACGGGCAATGCCTGGGCGGCGGACGACCTGGTCCAGGACACGCTGGAGCGTGCCTGCCGAAAGTGGCTGCTGTGGCGGCCCGGCACCGATCTGCGCGCCTGGCTGTTCACGCTCATGCACCACCTGTACCTGAACCAGCTGCGCGCCCTGCCGCCGCAGCCGCCGCTGGATCTGGAGGACGTGCAGCACGAGCTGAAGGCGCCGCCCGCGCGGACGGACGATGCCATCGATCTCGACCGCTGCCTGCAGCGCCTGCCCGCCGACCAGCGCGCCGTGCTGCTGCTGGTCACCCTGGAGGATATGGACTATGCCGCCGCCGCGCGCGTGCTGGGCGTGCCGGTGGGCACGGTCATGTCGCGGCTCTCCCGCGCACGCCAGCGGCTGCGCGTGCTGATGCTGGCGTGCGGGCCGGAGGACCCGGCGCAGCCCGCAGCGCCCTCCCCTGCCCCGACCGGTGCCGCGCGGCTGACGCGGCTCAAATGACATCTGCCCCGCCATGACCGCGCCACACGCACCACCGCCCGGCACCGCCCGGGAGGCGATCGACGACGAGACGCTGCACGCACTCGTGGATGGCCGGCTGTCCCCCGACGCGGCGCAGGCCCTGCGCGCGCGGCTCACCGGCGACAGCGACGGCAGCCCCGCGCCGTACCGGCAGGACTGGCAGGATTGGGAAGAGCAGCGCGCGCGGCTGCGTGCCTTGCATGCGGACTGGGAACAGGCGCCGGTGCCGCCACCGCTGGCGCAAGCGGCCCAGGCATGGCGCGAGCGCCGTGCCCGGCAGGCCCGTGCGTGGCGCATGGTGGGCATGGCCGCGTCCTGGGTGTTCGCATTCGGGCTGGGGTGGACCCTGCAGGGCGCCGCCCCGCCACCGCCCTCACCGGCCCCCCTGCAAGCGATTCCGCAGCGGTTCGCGCTGCAGGCTGCCGCGGCCCATGCGGTCTACCAGCCCGAGCAGCGGCATCCGGTGGAAGTGGGGGCGGCGCAGCAGGAGCACCTCGTCCAATGGCTCTCCAAGCGGCTGGAGCGGCCCCTCCAGGTGCCGCAACTGCAGGCCTTGGGTTATGAATTGGTGGGTGGGCGGCTGTTGCCTGGCGATGCGGCGGTTGCGCCCTCCGCCCCGCAGGCGTCCGCCGGCGCCCGGGCGCAGTTCATGTACCAGAACGCCGCAGGCCAGCGCATCACGCTGTACCTGGGCGCGCTGGCGGGCGCCCACCCGGCGGAAACCGCATTCCGCTACGAGGACGAAGGGCCTGTGCCGAGCTTCTACTGGGTCGAGGGGGGCTTCGGCTATGCGCTGAGCGGGCCGCTGCCGCGCGAAGCCCTGCTGGCGCTCGCCACGGCCGTGCACGCCCAGCTTTGAAACGGAGGCCGGTGCGGCGCCGGGTACAGCGTTGCAGCCCCGGCCGCAGCGCACGCCATGGCAGCGGCCCACGCGGCTATCGCCCGGGGCCGTGTCGGGCCTACTTCAACGCCGCCAGCGGATGCGCATGCGCGGGCCAGGGGCTGTCGAAGAACGGCTGCCATTGCGCGGGCGTGACGTCCTCGATGCGCGCCGGATTCCAGCGCGGGGCGTGGTCCTTGTCCACTGCCAGCGCGCGGATTCCTTCCACGGTTTCGCTCTGCCCGGGCCGCAGGAAAAAGCAGTGGCGCACCATGTCGCGCTCCATGCGCAGATCGTCCGCCAGGTCCATGCCCCGGGCGCGCCGGATCTGCTCCAGCACTACGTGCAGCATCAGGGGCGAGCGCTTGCGCAGCGTCTGCGCCGTGGCACGCGCCCAGTCGCTGCCCGAGGCCTCCAGTGCCGCCAGGATGGCCGGAACGCTGTCCTGCCCGAATGCTGCGTCGATTGGGCCTGATGCCGCCGAGAACATTGGTTTTTCTGCTACAAATTTTGTAGCAACCCAGGTTTCCACCGCCGCGCCGTCCGCGAATGTGCGCTCACCCAGCGCCTCCCAGAGCTCCGCCTGTTGTTGCGACGGCAGGCAGCCGTCGGCCAGGCCCAGGGCCACGGCGTCGCCCGCGCCGATGGTGTCTCCGGTCAGGGCAAGCCATTCGCCCGTGTGCCCGGGGCAGCGTGAGAGGAAATAGCCGCCGCCCACATCGGGGAACAGGCCGATGGCCGTCTCGGGCATGGCCATCCTGGTGCGTTCGGTCACGATCCGCACGGTGCCGCCCTGGCTGATGCCCATGCCGCCGCCCATGACGATGCCGTCCATGAAAGCGATGTAGGGCTTGCCGAAGTGGTGGATGAGGTGGTTGAGCGCGTACTCCTCGGTGAAGAAGTCTTCCAGCCGCGGATCGCCCGTGCTGCCGGCCTGGTGCAAAAAGCGGATGTCGCCGCCGGCGCAGAAGGCGCCGAACGGCCCTTCCTTGTTGCTGCCGCGGATCGCCACGGCCTGGATGGCCGGATCGGCCTGCCACTGCAGCAGCAGGGCCATGAGGTCGCGGACCATGCCCAGCGACAGCGCGTTCAGCGCGCGCGGGCGGTTGAGCGTGATGAAGCCCACCTGCCCGCGCACCTCGGCCAGCACGTCGAGTTGCGTCTCATCCATTCGAAAGTCTCCTCGGGTTCTGTAAGGGGAAAAACGGTGCGCGGGAATTGTGCCGCAGGCGCTGCGGTGTGCCCGGTCTCCTACAAGACCTGCGGAAACCGCTCCCTAGAATGCGCTGGCATGCCTCTTCCCACGGTGGCACCGCACCGCTCCCCCTCCCCGATCCCTGCAAGGCGCTCCCGCAGCGCACCGGCGCAGAGCCGCGCACGCACGGCGGCCTGCCCGTCCAACCCCTGGGAGGCCCCGCGATGGAATGGCTGAGCGATCCTTCTGCCTGGGCCGGCCTGCTCACGCTGGTGGTGCTGGAGATCGTCCTCGGCATCGACAACCTGGTCTTCATCGCGATCCTGGCCGACAAGCTGCCGCCCCACCAGCGGGACCGCGCGCGCATGATCGGCCTGTCGCTCGCGCTCGTGCTGCGCCTGTGCCTGCTGGCCGCCATCGCGCACCTCGTGCGGCTGACCGCGCCGGTCTTCGAATGGGGATGGCTCTCGCTGTCATGGCGCGACATGATCCTGCTGGCCGGCGGGATCTTCCTGCTCTGGAAGGCCACCACCGAGCTGCACGAACGGCTGGAGGGCGTCGACCATTCCGGGCCGGAGCGCAAGGAGCACGCGGCCTTCGGCGTCGTGCTGGTGCAGATCGTGGCGCTGGACGCGGTGTTCTCGCTCGACTCGATCATCACCGCCGTGGGCATGGTGCAGCACCTGCCCGTGATGATGGCCGCCGTGGTGATCGCCATGGCGGTGATGATGCTGGCCTCGCGCCCGCTCACCGCCTTCGTGAACCGCCACCCCACCGTGGTGGTGCTGTGCCTGAGCTTCCTGCTCATGATCGGCCTGAGCCTCGTGGCCGACGGCATGGGCTTCCACATGCCCAAGGGCTATCTTTACGCGGCCATCGGGTTCTCGATCCTCATCGAGTTCTTCAACCAGTGGAGGCTGCGCAACATCGCGCGGCACGCGGCGCGCATCCCGCTGCGGGAACGCACGGCGCGCACGGTGCTGCGGCTGCTGGGCGGCCAGGAGGCCGGCAGCGCCGGCGCCTCCGGCGGCCATCCGCCGGCATCGGGGTCCGCGGGCGCCGGGGCCGCACAGCATGCAGGCTTTCGCCAGGAAGAGCGGGCCATGGTGCGCGGCGTGCTGTCGCTGGCCGAACAGTCGGTGCTCTCGATCATGACGCCGCGCTCCGATGTCGACTGGCTGGACATCAGCCAGGACAAGGCCTCGCTCTACCGCCAGCTCCAGGCACAGCCGCACGGCCTGTTCCCCGTATGCGACCGGGGCGGGCTGGACGCGGTGATCGGCGTCGGCCGCGCCAAGGATCTGATGGCCGACCTGATCGGCCGCGGCACGATCGACCGCCACCAGAGCCTGCAGCCGCCGCTGATCGTGCCCGAGACGGTGAGCATCCTGCGGCTGATGGAAAACCTGCGCCGCTCGCGCAACCACCTGGCGCTGGTGAGCGACGAGTACGGCACCATCCTGGGCCTTGTCACGCCCATGGACGTGCTCGAAGCCATCGCCGGCGAGTTCCCCGATGCGGGCGAGGACCTGCTGGTGCAGCCCATGGGCCCAGACCGCTGGCGGGTGGACGGCCTGGTGGATCTGCACACCCTGGCGCGCGCCGTGCGCGTGGAACGGCTGGCCCGCAGCGCGCAGGACGCGAGCACGCTGGGGGGCCTGCTGCTCGAGCAGTTCGGCGAACTGCCGGAGCCGGGGCGCGCCACGGTGCTGCACGGGCTGCGCTTCGAGGTGATCGCGGTGGACGGCCGGCGCATCGCGCGGGTGGACGTGCGCCGCGACACACCTGCGGCACCCGCGCCCCCCGCCTGAACCCCGGATGGCCGGCAGACGGCCGGCCCCCAAAGCAAAACGCGCCCCGGAGGGCGCGCTGTGCGGGGGCCGGGCGGCTTATGCGCCGTCGCGGCTGGCGCGCTTGCGCTCGTTTTCCGTCAGGTGGCGCTTGCGCAGGCGCACGCTCTTGGGCGTGATCTCGACCAGTTCGTCGTCCTCGATGAATTCGACGCCGTATTCGAGCGTGAGGTCGATCGGGGGCGTGATCTTCACGGCGTCTTCCTTGCCGCTCACGCGGAAGTTGGTCAGCTGCTTGGTGCGCGTGGCGTTCACGACCAGGTCGTTGTCGCGGCTGTGGATGCCGACGATCATGCCTTCGTACACGGGGTCGTTGGCCTTCACGAACATGCGGCCGCGGTCGTCCAGCTTGCCCAGGGCGTAGGTGAAGATTTCACCGTCGTCCATGGAGATCAGCACGCCGTTCTTGCGGCCGCCGATGGCGCCCTTGTGCGGCTCGTAGCTGTCGAAGATGTTGGAGATCAGGCCCGAGCCGCGCGTCAGGTTCAGGAATTCGTTGGTGAAACCGATCAGGCCACGGGCCGGGATGCGGTATTCCAGGCGCACGCGGCCACGGCCGTCGGACTCCATGTTCACCAGCTCGCCCTTGCGCTCGCCCAGGGCCTGCATCACGCCGCCCTGGTGGCCTTCTTCGATGTCGGCCGTGACCAGCTCGATCGGCTCGTGGCGCACGCCGTCGATGTCGCGGAACACCACGCGCGGCTTGGAGACGGCCAGCTCGTAGCCTTCGCGGCGCATGTTTTCCAGCAGGATGGTCAGGTGCAGTTCGCCGCGGCCCATGACTTCGAAGATGCCTTCTTCGTCGGTCTCGTTCACGCGCAGGGCCACGTTGTGCTGCAGTTCCTTCTGCAGGCGGTCCCAGATCTGGCGGCTGGTGACGAACTTGCCTTCGCGGCCTGCCAGGGGCGAGGTGTTCACGCAGAAGTTCATGGTCAGCGTGGGCTCGTCCACCTTCAGCATGGGCAGCGGAGCGGGGTTGGCAGGGTCGGTGACGGTCACGCCGATGCCGATGTCCTCAATGCCGTTGATCAGCACGATGTCGCCGGGGCCGGCCAGCGGCGTCTGCATGCGGTCCAGGCCCTGGAAGGTCAGGACCTGGTTCACGCGGCCCTTGAAGCTCTTGCCGTCCGGACCTTCCATGACGAGCACGTCCTGGTTGGGCTTGATGGTGCCCTGGCTGATGCGGCCCACGCCGATGCGGCCCACGAACGTGGAGAAGTCCAGCGCCGAGATCTGGAGTTGCAGGGGTGCCGAAGCGTCGCCCGAGTTCGGCGGCACGTGCTTCAGGATGGTGTTGAACAGGGCGGACATGTCCGGGCCCCACTGCTCGCCGGGCGCACCTTCTTCAAGCGACGACCAGCCGTTGATGCCCGAGGCGTACACCACCGGGAAGTCGAGCTGTTCATCCGTCGCGCCGAGCTTGTCGAACAGGTCGAACGCGGCATTCACCACCTTGTCGGGGTTGGCGCCGGGCTTGTCCACCTTGTTCACGACCAGGATCGGACGCAGGCCCAGGGCCAGGGCCTTCTTGGTCACGAAGCGCGTCTGGGGCATGGGGCCTTCCTGCGCATCGATCAGCAGCACCACGCTGTCGACCATGGACAGGGCACGTTCCACTTCGCCGCCGAAGTCCGCGTGGCCCGGGGTGTCGACGATGTTGATGTGCGTGCCTTCCCAGCTCACGGCGCAGTTCTTGGCCAGGATGGTGATGCCGCGCTCTTTTTCGATCGCGTTGTTGTCCATGACGGTATCGACGACCTTCTCGTGGTCGGCGAAGGTGCCCGACTGCCGCAGCAGCTGGTCCACCATGGTGGTCTTGCCATGGTCGACGTGCGCGATGATGGCGATGTTGCGGATTTGTTTGCTCATAGTGCTTCCAATGTGCCGCGCTCTGCCGGCGGCGTGTTGATTTCCAGAATCTGATCGATCTCCAGCGGGCTCAGCAGCCGCCCCGGCACCAGTTCGCCGCCGGCGGTGTGCGCCACGCCCAGCAGCGCACGGGGCGCTTCGCCGAACACGGCCACCTGCGGCGCATCGGGCCAGGGTCCACGGCGGCGCACGCCGGAGAGAAAGCGCGCCGCATTGTCGCGGTCCAACGTGACAGGCACGTGCCGTGCCAGCAGGGTCTCCACCGGCTGAACGCAGGCGAGGCGCGCGGCCTCGTCCATGGCTTCGAGCGCTGCCAGCGTCACGCAGCGCTCCACACCCAGCCCGCCCGTATCGATGCGGCGCAGGAAGGTGAGATGCGCTCCGCAGCCCAGCGCGGCGCCGATGTCCTCGCCCAGCGTGCGGATGTAGGTTCCCTTGCTGCAGGTCACTATCATTTTGATAGCAAACTCTTCAATGTTTCCGGCGACAAGGGACAGTTCCAGGGCATGGATCACCACGTCGCGCGCCTCGCGCTCCACGGCGATGCCCGCCCGGGCGTATTCATAGAGCGCCTTGCCATCTTTCTTGAGGGCGCTGTGCATGGGCGGCACCTGCCGGATCGGCCCGGTGAACTGCCGCTGCACTTCGGCCAGGCGCTCGGGCGCGAGCCGTGCCGGGTCCACGTCGCAGCGCGCGACCACGTCGCCTTCGGCATCGCCCGTGGTGGTGGTCACGCCCAGCCGCGCCACGGCCTCGTAGGTCTTGGGGGCGTCGAGCTGCAACTGGCTGAATTTGGTCGCCGCGCCGAAGCACAGCGGCAGCACACCCGATGCCAGCGGATCGAGCGTGCCGGTATGGCCGGCCTTCTCCGCACGCAGCAGCCATTTGGCTTTCTGCAGCGCGTCGTTGCTGGACAGGCCCAGGGGTTTGTCGAGCAGCAGCACTCCGTGCACCGGGCGCCGCTGCACCCGGATGCGGGGAGCGCGTGCGGTCATGCTTCCTCGTCGTCTTTGGAGCGGGAAGCCACGGCACGCGCGATGAGGGCGTTCATGTCCGACGCGCGCTCGGTGGTGCGGTCGAACATGAAGTGCAGCGTGGGCACGGTGTGGATGTGCAGGCGCTTGAAGAGGCCGTTGCGCAGGAAGCCCGCCGCCTGGTTCAAGGCGTCCTGCGTGGTGTCGGCGTCGCCCACGAGCACGCTGAAGAACACCTTCGCGTGCGCGTAGTCGGGCGTCACCTCCACGGCCTGCAGCGTGCACATTCCGATGCGCGGGTCCTTCAACTCGCGGATCAGCTCGGTCAGGTCCCGCTGGATCTGGTCCGCGACCTTGAAGCCGCGGTTGGGCGTGGATGATTTTTTGGCAGCCATATCGTTACCCCTATCGCGTCGCGCACCGCTCGCGGACTTCGTTCGAGCGCGGCGTGTACCGGATCGAAACGCCGCGGAGCAGGCGATACCCGTGGACGCCGTGGAACCGGCTTTGCCGGGCCACGGGCGTCGTCCCCCTGGAGGGGGAAGGCGCGAAGCGACTCAGGGGGTGCATCACAAGGTCCTTGCGATTTCCTTGATCTCGAAGAACTCCAGCTGATCACCTTCCTTGATGTCGCTGTAGTTCTTGAGCTTGATACCGCACTCGAAGCCTTCCTTGACTTCCTTGACGTCGTCCTTGAGGCGGCGGACCGACTCGACTTCGCCCGTGTAGATGACCACGTTTTCGCGCAGCAGGCGGAAACGGCAATTGCGCGTGACCTGGCCCGAGGTGATGTACGAGCCCGCCACGGTACCGATCTTGGAGGCCACGAACACGGTGCGGATCTCGGCGGTACCGATTTCCTCTTCGCGCTGCTCGGGAGCCAGCATGCCGGACATGGCGGCCTTCAACTCATCCACGGCGTCATAGATGATGTTGTAGTAGTGCAGATCGACGTCGTTGGTCTCGGCCGTCTTGCGCGCGCCGGCATCGGCACGTACGTTGAAGCCGATCACGATCGCCTTCGAGGCAATGGCCAGGTTGACGTCGCTTTCGCTGATGCCGCCCACACCCGCATACACGAGCTGGACCTTGATCTCGTCGGTCGAGAGCTTGAGCAGCGAGGCGGCCAGCGCTTCCTGCGAGCCCTGCACGTCGGCCTTGATGATGATGGGCAGGTTCTGCACCTCGCCCGCCGTCATGTCGGCGAACACGTTCTCCAGCTTCGCGGCCTGCTGCTTGGCGAGCTTCGTGTTGCGGAACTTGCCGGCACGGTAGGTCGCGATCTCGCGGGCACGGCGTTCGTCGGAGAGCACCATGAACTCGTCGCCGGCCTGCGGCACGTCGGAGAGGCCCTGGATTTCCACCGGAATGGACGGTCCTGCGGACTTCGTGGGCTTGCCGTTCTCGTCGAGCATGGCGCGCACGCGGCCCGAGGTCTGTCCCGCGAGCACCACATCGCCCACCTTGAGCGTGCCGGACTGCACCAGCACCGTCGCCACCGGGCCGCGGCCCTTGTCGAGCTGCGCTTCGATCACGAGGCCCTTGGCCATCGCTTCCACGGGCGCCTTCAGTTCCAGCACTTCGGCCTGCAGCAGCACCTGTTCGAGCAGGTCGTCGATGCCCATGCCGGTCTTGGAGGACACGGGCACGAAAGGCGATTCGCCGCCGTACTCTTCAGGCACGACCTCTTCCACGACCAGTTCCTGCTTGACGCGGTCGGGGTTGGCATCGGGCTTGTCGGCCTTGGTGATGGCCACGACGATCGGCACCTTGGCAGCCTTGGCGTGCTTGATGGCTTCCTTCGTCTGCGGCATGACGCCGTCGTCGGCCGCCACCACCAGGATGACGATGTCGGTGGCCTGCGCGCCGCGGGCCCGCATGGCCGTGAAGGCCTCGTGACCGGGGGTGTCGAGGAACGAGACCATGCCGCGCGGCGTTTCCACGTGGTAGGCACCGATGTGCTGCGTGATGCCGCCGGCTTCGCCCGCTGCCACCTTGGCACGGCGGATGTAGTCCAGCAGCGAGGTCTTGCCGTGGTCCACGTGGCCCATGACGGTCACCACGGGAGCGCGCGGCAGCGCCTCGGCCTGCTGGCCGGACACGTCCTCGTCGGGGAAGGCTTCCGGATCGTCCAGCGCGGCCACGACGGCCTTGTGGCCCATTTCCTCGACCACGATCATGGCCGTGTCCTGGTCCAGCGGCTGGTTGATGGTGACCATCTGGCCCATCTTCATCAGCGACTTGATGACCTCGGACGCCTTGATCGACATCTTGTGCGCCAGCTCCGCCACCGTGATGGTCTCGGGCACGTGCACTTCGATGATGCGCGCCTCCGCCGGCGCGGCGGCCTGGTGCGGCTGGTCTTCGCGGTCGCCGCGGCGGCCACGCGGGCCACTGCGCCAGTTGTTGCGGCCAACGCCGCCGCTGGCATCGCCGCGGGTCTTGATTTCCTTCTTCTTGCCGGCAGGATCGCCCGCCCAGCTCGACGAGAGCTTGGCCGACTTGACTTCCTTGCCGCCACCGGCGGCCGGAGCCCCCGCGGGAGGACGTGCCCCCGGCGTGGCCGCGGGCTTGTGCAGCGTGCCCTTCTTGGCATCGGCGGCCACTGCCGGCTTGGGCGCGGGCTTCGGCTCTTCGGGCTTCTTGGCGACCAGCACCTTCTTGGGCGCGGCCATCATGGCGCGGATTGCCTCGGCTTCGGCGAGGGCCTTGCGGCGGCGATCGTCCAGATCGGCGGCGCGGGCGGTTTCCTCGGCCGTGCGGGCCTTGGATTCGGCCTCGGCCTTGGCACGGGCTTCCGCCTGCGCGGCGGTGCGGGCCGCAGCCTCGGCGGCGGCCTCGCGGGTGGCTTCTTCGCGCACGGCGGATTCCTGCGCCTTGCGCTCGGCCTGCTGCACCGCGTAGGCGGCTGCACGCTCCTCGGCCTCGCGCTCGCGGCGTTCGCGCTCTTCGCGCTCGCGGCGCTTGGCGCTCAGTTCCTGCTCCTGCTGGCTGATCAGGTCGGCCTGGTGGCGGGCTTCTTCCTCGCGGCGGGCCAGGTCCTGCTCTTCGGCGGAAATCGGGGCCGGGATCTCGGCATCCGAGCCTTCGGACTGGCCTTCGGCCACGTCGTCGCGCTTGATGAAGGTGCGCTTCTTGCGCACTTCCACCTGGATGGTGCGGGCCTTGCCCGTGGCATCGGCCTGCTTGATCTCGCTGGTGGACTTCTTCATCAGCGTGATCTTCTTGCGGTCACCGGTGGCCGTGCCGTGGCTGGCCTGCAGGAAAGCGAGCAGCTTCTGCTTGTCCGTCTCGGTGAGTGCGTCGGTCGGGGCAGCCTTTGCCACGCCAGCGGACTTGAGCTGGTCGAGCAGGGTTTCCGGCGATTTCTTGAGTTCGCTGGCGAACTCGGCGACAGTGTTACTGGACATATTCGGTTCGTACCTCCCCTGACCCTTACTCTTGCCCCGCGAACCAGTGTTCGCGTGCTTTCATGATCAAGGCCTTGGCCTCTTCCTCAGACTGGCCGGTCAGGGCGGTCAGTTCATCGATGGCCAGGTCGGCCAGATCATCGCGTGTGTGGACACCGCCCTCGGCCAGCTTGCCGATGAGCTCGGGCGTCGTGCCTTCGAGGTCGCGCAGGTTCTGCGAGACGCCTTCCACGCTTTCCTCGCGGGCGATTTCCATGGTGAGCAGCGCATCCTTGGCGCGGGCACGCAGTTCGTTCACGGTGTCTTCGTCGAAGCTCTCGATCTCGAGCATTTCCTGCAGCGGCACGTAGGCCACTTCCTCGAGGCTCGCGAAACCTTCTTCGATCAGGATGTTGGCGATTTCCTCGTCCACATCGAGCTTTTCCATGAAGAGGCGGCGGGACGTGTCGGTCTCGTTCGCCTGCTTCTGGGCCGATTCGGCCGCATCCATGATGTTGATCTTCCAGCCCGTGAGGTCGGAGGCGAGGCGCACGTTCTGGCCGCCGCGGCCGATGGCGATCGCGAGGTTTTCCTCGTCCACCACCACGTCCATCGCGTGCTTTTCCTCGTCGACGACGATGGAGGACACGTTGGCGGGCGCCAGCGCGCCGATCACGAACTGCGCCGGGTCTTCGGACCACAGCACGATGTCCACACGCTCGCCGGCCAGCTCGTTCGTGACGGCGTTGACGCGGGTGCCGCGCACGCCGACACAGGTGCCGATCGGGTCCACGCGCTTGTCGTGCGACAGCACGGCGATCTTGGCGCGGCTGCCGGGGTCGCGGGCGCAGCTCTTGATCTCCAGCAGGCCCTGCTCGATCTCGGGCACTTCGTTGCGGAACAGCTCGATCATGAACTCGGGCGCGGAGCGCGAGAGGATGATGGGCGCGCCGCGCAGCGTGAGGTCGACTTCCATGATCATGGCGCGCACACGGTCGCCATTGCGCAGGTTTTCCTTGGGGATCATCTCGCCGCGGCGCAGGCGGCCTTCGACGCGCCCGCTCTCCACGATGATGTCGCCCTTGTCCATGCGCTTGACGGTGCCGGTGTAGATCTTCTCGCCGCGCGACATGAAGTCGTTCAGCAGCATCTCGCGCTCGGCGTCGCGGATCTTCTGCAGGATGACCTGCTTGGCCGCCATGGCGCCGATGCGGCCGATGGGCACGGAATCGATGCCTTCCTCGATGTACTCGCCCACTTCGATGTCGGCGATGCGCTCCTGCGCGTCCATGAGCAGTTCTTCGGCGTCGGGGTTCTGCAGGCCGGCGTCATCGGGCACGACGAGCCAGCGGCGGAAAGTCTCGTAGTTGCCGCTGTCGCGATCGATCGCCACGCGGATGTCCACCTCGCCGGGATAGAGTTTCTTGGTGGCCTGGGCCAGGGCCAGTTCCACGGCGCCGAACACCACGTCGCGCTCCACGTTCTTCTCGCGCGAAATGGCTTCGACCAACATCAACAGTTCGCGATTCATCGACGACTCTCCTATTTTTCAATCCCTTGGAGGCCCGCGCCCGGCGCGGCGGCCCTTGCTTCGTATGCGCTGCGGCTCAGCCCGGGGCCGGCCCGCCCTTCGATCCACGCCCCTTGAAGTCCACGATCGGTGCCAGGCGGGCATCGCGCAGTTCATCCAGCGTGAAGCCGAGGGCCTGCAGCGGCGCGGGCAACCGCTTCTTGCTGACCTTCTGGCCGGGTTTCACCGGCGGCTCGTCGCTCCAGACGATCTGCCAGCCACCGGACTCGGCGCGCTCGAGCGTGCCGCGGAATTTCTTGCGATTGGCGTTCACCTGCCCGGCCGCGGCCTCGCCGATGGGGGCCTTGAGCGTGATGTCGATCACCTCGCCGGCGAAACGCTGGAAATCCTGTTCGTGGCGCAGCGGGCGGTCGATGCCGGGCGAGGAGACTTCGAGACGCTTGTAGTCGACACCATCGACCTCCAGCGCGAACTGCAGCTGCCGCGTGACCTTCTCGCAGTCCTCGACCGTGACGAATTGCTCGGTGCCGGGCAGCGGAGCGGGGGCATCGGCCCCGGCATCGGCGATGGCGGCGGGCGCCTGCCACGGCAGATCGATGGTGATGCGCAGCAGGCCGCCGGCGGAGCGATCGATCTCCACCAGGTCGTAACCCAGGCCCGCGACGGTTTGTTCAACGATCTGCTGCAATGCCACGTGTCGTTCAGCTCAGTTCCAGAAGTACAAAAAACCCGATAACCACCGAGGATCTCCCCGGCAGCTTCGAGCTCGAAGAAAAGCAAACGGCCAAAAAAAACGGGCGGTGGGGACCCGCCCGTTTGGCCGTGAAGCACGCATTGTAGCCTGCTGCGTAACGCTTTGCCAAGATGGCGGCATGCAATTTGCATTGCATCCGCGCCACAGTCCGTCAGGCGGCAGGGGCTCCCCGGACCCGGAGCACACGCTCGAAAACCCCCTGCGCCTCGGCGTCCACGGGGGTGGCCGGGCCGCTGCCCTGCAGGCCCGACAGCAGCCGGGACAGCACCCCGGCCTGGGGCAGCAGCGGGCCCAGGAAGCGCGCCTGCGCGCCGTCGGCGATCAGCACCGTGGGGAAGGTCTCCACGTCGAGGTCGCCGGCCAGGCCCTCCTCGTCCTCCACGTCGACCCATTCGAAGCGGGTCTCCGGGTGGGCGGCCCGCAGCGCGTCGAACACGGCGCGGTATTCGCGGCAGACGCCGCACCACTCGGCGCAGAGGCACACGACCCACCAGCCGGGGGCCGTGGCCACGGCGGCCTCCCGGGCGGGGTGCGGTGCGGCGGAAGAAACGATGTCCGGCATGGATGCAACAACCTCGGAAAGACAGGACCTGTACAGAGGGCGGCCCCGCGGGCCGCCGCCCGCCTCAACGGCCACGGCGCTCGCGGGCGCGATAGACGTCGATGGTAGCGACCCCGGGCGCCTGGTTGCCCCACGCATTGCGCACGAAGGTGGCCACGGCCGCCACATCCTCGTCGCCCAGCACCTGGGTGAAGGGAGGCATGCCGTGCGGGCGGGGGTTGCCGGGGGTCACGGGGGCGTAGCCACCCTGCAGGATGGTGCGCACCAGGTTGACCGGCGAGTCGAGCAGCACGGCCCGGTTGCCCGCCAGCGCGGGGAAGGCCCCGGGGCGCCCTTCGCCGCCATCGCCATGGCACTGGGCGCAGTGTTGGGTGTAGACCGCCGCCCCGCGCTCCATCGATGCGCGGGGCGGCTCCGGGCGGGGGGCGCGCCCGGCAGCGGCGGCAGATGTTCCGGGAAGCGCTTGCAGGTACGCGGCCATGGCGCGCAGGTCCGCGCCGTCCAGGTACTGCGTGCTGCGGAAGACCACCTCGGCCATCGGCCCGGTGACCGTGGCGCGCGGCGTGGCACCGTCGCGCAGCAGTGCGACCACCTCCTCGGCCGGCCAGTCGGCCACACCGGCCTCGTGCACGGTGTCCAGGGCCGGCGCGTACCAGTTCTGCACCGGGATGAGCCCGCCGCGCAGGGCGCCGGCGTCCTGCGTGGCGCCCAGGGCGTTGCGCGGGCTGTGGCAGGCCGCGCAATGGCCCAGCCCCTGCACGAGGTATCGCCCGCGGTTCCATTCGGCCGGGCGGCCGGGGTCGGGCTCCAGGCCGCCCGGCCGGAAGAAGAGCGCCCGCCACACCGCGAGCACGGCCTGGGTGCCGTAGGGGAACTCCAGCGCGTGCGGGCGCGCCGGCTGGCGCACCGGCGGCAGGCTGCGCAGGTAGGCGTAGATCGCGTCGGAATCCTCGCGCGTCACGTGGGTGTAGCTGGGGTACGGAAACGCCGGGTAGAGCAGCCGCCCGTCGCGCGAGCGCCCATGGTGCAGCGCGCGCCAGAAGGCGGCCGCGGACCAGTCGCCCAGCCCCGTCGAGGCATCGGGCGTGAGATTGGTGCTGTACACGGTGCCGAACGGCGTCTCGATGCCGCGGCCGCCCGCGAACGGCACGCCGCCCACCTCGGTGTGGCAGGCCATGCAGTTGCCGGCCCGCGCCAGGTATTCGCCGCGCGCGACGGCCTGCGGGGCGGCGGCGGTGGCCGGCGGGCCGTCGTCGGCGGGCAGGGGCGCCTCTGCCCAGCGGTTCAGCACCGCGACCAGCGCCGCGCACGCGGCCAGCAGCGCTGCAGCGGCGATGGCCGCGGCGCGCCAGCCCCGGCGCCGCCGCGCCTGCGGCAGGGCCCGGCTCATGGCGCCGCTCCCTGGGCCGCGGCATCCACGCCGCCGCAGGGCATGGGCAGCGGCGCGCCCGCCGTGGCCGCGGGCTTGCCGGTGCCGGGCACGGGCTGGGCCGCGAGCCAGGCCGAGATGGCGCTCACGTCGTCGGCGGTGAGCTGGCGCGCCACGCGGGCCATGCAGTCGGGCGCATGGGAGCGCCGCTGGCCGGTCTGCCAGGCGCCGATCTGGCTGTTGAGGTAGTCGCGTGGCAGGCCGACGAGGCCGGGGATGGACGGCTGCACGCCGGTCATGGCGCCGCCGTGGCATTGCACGCAGGCGGGGATGCCGCGCGCCGCGTCGCCCTCGCGCACCAGCCGCCGGCCACGCTCCAGCGCCTCGGGCGGGGCCTGGGGCGGCGGAGGGGGCGCGTACGGCAGGTCCAGCGCCGCGAAATGGCCGGCGATCTCGCGCAGGTAGTCGTCGGTCATGTGCTCCAGCAGGTACGACATCTGCGGGTAGCTGCGGCGGCCGTCTCGGAAATGCAGGAGCTGGTGGTACAGGTAGCCGGCCGGCTTGCCGGCGATGCGCGGGAAGTAGCCCTGCTGCGTGGCGCGGCCCTCGCGGCCGTGGCAGGCGGTGCAGGCGATCACGCGGTCGGCCATGCCGGAGGGCACGGATTGCTCCGAGGGCGCCGCGGCCGGGCCCTGCTGCGGGGCGGAAGGCTGCGCGCGGGCGATGGGCGCACCCCCTGGAGCGCCCCCCAGCGCACCGGCCAGGGCCAGCAGGCAGGCCCAGGGCCAGCGCCGGATGGGGGCGGCGGCAAGACCGTGGGGCAGGGAAAGGAAAGGCGGGGCCGCCCGGGGGGCGCAGTCCTGCGGAAGGGGCATGGGCTTTGTCTCGTTGTTCTGGGACGCCGGGCGCGCACGGCGCCCTGCCCCACTCTACGCAGCCCGCGCCGGCACGTACAGCCCGCAGGCAGACGGCCGCCACACCGTCCCGGCAATTACTATCAAAAAGATAGCAAACTATTCAATGAAATCGGCGGCATGGAGCACAAAACACTCCGACAGCGGGGTGGTGGATGCGTAAGCCTACCCGGGGAATGCACGGGGCCAATGGAAGGTCGGGTGACGGCGCGCCCGGCGCCGCACCGGGCCCGGGTGCTGCGCCGCTCCGCCTCAATCACTATCAAAACAATAGCAAACTATTGAATGGAATCGGCGGCATGGAGTATGAAACGCCTTGAATCCAACATGCGTGTCCCCTGGGGCTGGGGGCGAAGGCGGTGCGTCAACGGCCCTGCCCTCCCCGGCAGCCTGCGCCCCGCGCGCTCCGGCCCGAAGGCGCGGGCGCGCGGGCGCGCGGGCGCCGTCACGGCAGGATGTTGGCGGCGCGGGCCTTGGCCACGATGGCGTCGGCGTCGCGGCGCAGCAGGAGCCGCTGGGCCACCAGATCGTCCGCGGCGCGCGAGACGGCGGCCACGTAGCCGGCCTGCGAGCCGTACAGCTCTTCGAGCGAGGGCCGCCCATCCCCCGCCGCCAGGCGCGCGGACCGCGTCTTGTGGAACGGGATGAAGCTGCCGGTCAGGTTCACCAGATCGACGATGCCCGGCGTGGCGACGTCGTTGAACTCGATGCTGGTGCCCAGGGGCGCCCGCGCTTCCACGCTCTGGATGCCGGCGCGCGCCAGGCCCGTGGACGGGTCCACCTGCGGCACCAGGATGGCGTAGTCGCGGCCCACCACGCGGGGGGGCAGCACGGTGGCGATGCCGGATTCGTCCTGCGGCTGGTACTGCGGCCCGAAATCGAGCAGCGTGAAGCCGTTGTAGCGCCCGAGGTAGCGGAACTCCGGGATCGGCGTCTGCACGCCGCCCACGCTCCACGTGAGGCCCCGCATGGCCGGGAAGGCGAGCTGCGCCGGGCGCACGAGCGTGCCGTCGGCCACGCGCGGCACCTGGCTGGCCGGGGGCTCGGTGCCGCGCACGACCCAGTCCTCCAGCGCCAGGAAGAGCGCGCGGAAGGTGTCGTTGAAGTGCACCACCGTGCCCGTGGGGTAGACCGCGCGCGACGGCGCGTAGGCGATGCTCTCCACGCCGCCCGCGCCGCCGTGCTGGGTGCTGGCGTAGTAGTAGATGCGCGCGTTGGCGGGCTGGGCGATATCGCGCTGGCCCAGCGCGTCGGTGAGCACGGGCGAGCCCTGCAGCTGCCAGAACTCGGTGCCCGACAGGCCCAGGAAGAACCGCGGGCAGGTGGACGATGCGCTGCAGCGCCGCATCACGCCGCCCTCGCGGCCGCTCACGGCGTCCACGTAGTCCGCCGCCAGGCCGCGCGGGGCGGTCTGGCCGAAGGCGGTGTGGTCGGTGCGCAGGCCGCCGCCGCCGCCCGGCACGGCGAAGCGGGTGTTGACGTGGGTCTGGCGCGCGGCGACGTGGGCGTAGAGGCCGTCGAACACGCGCCCGCCCTCCAGCCGCTGGTTGAAGCCCAGGTGCAGGAAGGTCTTCATCGCATTGCCGGACTGCGAGGTGCCCTGCCCGATCACGTGCGCGATGCGCCCCGCGAGCGGGTTGGCCCGGCCGTCCGCATCGGCGGCGCGCCCGCGGAAGAAGCCCACGGTGTCGCGCAGCGCGGCCAGGCCCACGCCCATGACCTTCGGGTCCTTGGCCACGTAGACCAGCTCGTACAGGTATTGCGGGTCGAAGCCGCCCCTCAGGCACACGCTGGTGGGGCTCGGGGTGCCGGGGAACGCGTTGCCGGCGCTGTCGCAGGTGGCGAACTTCCATTCCGAAGCGGCCACGGGCTCGCGCGGGTCGGTTTCGTTGCGGCGGCGCGTGAGCGAGGTGCCCGGCTGCGTGTTGTCCAGGCTGGCCGGCTCATACGGGATCATGGCGCCGTTGAAGACCCCGCCGGGCAGCGACATCGCGGGCACGGCGGCGGTGGGCACCAGCTCCGTGCGGTAGGGCCCGGTGATGCTGCTGCCGTCGGCGTTGCGGGCCACCGGCACGGTGGCCGTGAGCCGCGCGGGCGAGCTCTTGGGCACGTCGCCCTGCCAGGCCGAGTAGAGGAAGGTATAGCCGCGCTCGAAGTACACCGCGTCGCCGGGCGTGGCGGCGGGGTTCGGCAGCGTCAGGATGTTGCCGCGGTTGGGAGCGTCGTAGCGCAGCACGCCGCTCGCCTTGGACATATCCTTGGGCTTGAGGAGGACGAAGTCGGCGCTGTACTCCACCAGGCCGCGGGCATTGCGCGGCGCGAGCTGCAGGTCCTGGATGACGGCGTTGCGCGGGTCGGCGGGGTCGAGTTCGCCGCGCAGTGTGCCGCTGACCTTTTCGTAGGCGCCCACGCTGCCGTAGCTGCCGGGGAAGTCTTCGGTGGCGGAAATCTCCATCCGCATGCGCGGCGTGCCGCTGCTGCCGTCGCCGCCGCCCCCTCCGCCGCAGGCCGCGAGCAGCAGGGAGGTCGTCGCCGCCAGGGCACCGCCCCAGGCCCGCGTGCGGGTGAACGGCGGGCGGCCGTGCGCAGGAAAGAGAAAGGAATACGATCGGGTCCGGACCATGGCATGTCTCCTCGAAAAGGACAGGGGCGGGAGCGGCGCGCGCACATGCGCCCGCGGCCCGCGCGCAGACGGGGAAGGAACGAAAGAGAGGAAGCGGGAGAAAGTGAGGCGGAAGGCGGCCGCACGGCCGCCCGCCGGTCACTCGGGCTCGATGCCGGCGGCCTTGATGACCTTGCCCCACTTCTGGGTTTCCGCGGCCTGGAAGCTCGCCAGCTCCTGCGGCGTGGTCACCCAGGGCTCGGAGCCCGCCATGTCGTAGAACGACTTCGCCGCGGCGCTGCGCGTGGCCTGGCCGAGCAGCTGGTTCAGGCGCGCGACCACGGGCGCGGGCGTGCCGGCCGGCACGTAGGCGGCGAACCAGTAGCCCATGTCGTAGCCCTTCACGCCGGCTTCGTCGATGGTCGGCACATCGGGCAGCTGCGCGCCGCGCTTTTGCGTGGAGTAGCCCAGCGCGCGCAGCTTGCCGGCCTTGATCTGCGGCACGCCGGTGGAGGTGTCGGTGATCATCAGGTCGATCTGACCGCCCAGCAGGTCGGTGATGGCGAGCGGGTTGCTCTTGTAGGGCACGTGGAGGATGTCCACGCCGCCGAGCTGTTTGAGCATCTCGCCGGCCACGCGGCTGGACGAGCTGCCGCTGCCGAAGCTGAGCTTGCCGGGCGCCTTCTTCGCGGCGGCCAGCAGGTCGCCCACCGATTTGTAGGGCGAGGCGGCGTTCACCACCAGCACCTGCCCGCCCTTGCCCAGGCCCGTCACGGGCGCGAAATCCTTCACCGGGTCGTACGAGAGCTTCTTGTAGAGGTGCTCGTTGGCCGCGTGGGTGGTGTTGGTGGTGATGAGCACCGTGTAGCCGTCCGCGGGCGCCTTGGCCACGAACTGGGCCGCGATCATGCCGCTCGCCCCCGCACGGTTGTCCACCACCACGGGCTGCTGGGTGTCGGTGGTGAGCGACTGCCCCACGGCGCGGGCAAGCTGGTCGGTGGCGCTGCCGGCCGCGAAAGGCACCACGAAGGTGATGGCCTTCGTGGGATAGGCCGGCGCGGTCTGCGCGCCCGCGAGGGCCGTCCAGGCCAGGCAGGCGGCCGCGGCCAGCGCGTGGCGGCGTCGGGGAAGGGGGAAAGCGGGTGGCATGTTGTCTCCTGTCGTTGCTGTCGTTGGTATGGGAAAGGGGTGCCGCGGCCGGGCTGGCTATGCGCCGGGCCCGGGGCCGGCGAAGTGGCAGGCCAGTGCGGCCGGCACGCGCACGGGCATGTCGAGCAGCAGGTAGGCCAGCGTCTTGCCGTGGCTGTCGAGGTTGAGCGCGTCGTTCACGCCGCCGTCGAGCACGTCGTCGATGACGACGTTCATCGCGTGCAACAGCGGCAGCAGGTGGCGGGCCACGCGGGCCGGCGCCCGGTGCGCGAACTGCCGGGCGATGGCCTCTTCGGTCACCTGCTCCTGCAGCACCGGCCAGAGCGCCGGGTGCCACGCGATGACGCTGATGTTGGACCGGTTGCCCTTGTCGCCCGTGCGGCCGTGCGCCAGCCGGTACAGGGGCACCGTGAGGGTGCCGGGGGCCGGCGGTGTGCGATCGGGCGGGGTGTGCGTTGGCATGCCGTGGTTCTCCATGTCGGCGGTCCTGGGGGTCATTCCGCAGCTTCCTCGCCCAGCATCCGGTAGCCGGTGGCCACGGCCTCGCGCGGCACGAAGCCGGAGGCCATGCCCAGGCGCGGGCGTATCGCCGTGCGCACGCCGCCGCCGCCCGCCGGGCCGCAGGTGTAGAGCGCGGTGACCTCGCGCGCGAGCCGCTCGGCCACGGCGGGGTCGCGGTGCTGCAGCGACAGGCGCAGCCGCACGTCCTGCGCGGCGCGCGCCTCCATGCCGGGGGCGAGCGCATCGACCGTGCGGCCCGCGTCGTCGGCCCAGGCGCTCGACACGCCGATCAGGTCGGCGCGCAGTTCGGCACCGCAGCCCTGCAGGCGCTCGCGCACCACGGCCGCGGCCAGGCGTGCGCGGGCCTCGGCGCGGGCGCCCGCATAGGAGATCTCGCCCTCGGCGAACCAGCCCGACTCGGCGCAGACGTTTACCTTGAGCGTGTCCGGCCGCGGGTGGCCGCGCACGCCTTCGAGCCGCACGCGGTCGTTCCCCACGGCGAACACGCGCGCCTGCGTGATGTCGGCCACCACGTCCGGCGTGAGGTAGGCGGCAGGGTCGTGCAGCTCGTACAGCAGCTGCTCCTTGACCGTGCGCTCGTCGATGCGCCCGCCCGTGCCTGCGGGCTTGGTGATGGTGCAGTGGCCTTCGGCGTCGATCTCCGCGATGGGGTAGCCCAGGCGCGCCATGCCCGGCACGTCCTTGAAGCCCGGGTCGGCGAAATAGCCCCCCGAGACCTGCGCCCCGCATTCGAGCAGGTGGCCCGCCATGGTCGCGCGCGCCAGCCGGTCCCAGTCCTGCAGAGACCAGCCGAAGTGCGCGAGCGCCGGGCCCAGCACCAGCGAGGGATCGGCCACGCGGCCGCAGACCACGATGTCGGCGCCGGCTTGCAGCGCTTGCGCGATGGGCTGGGCGCCGATGTAGGCATTGGCGCTCACGACGGGCTCGGAGGGCCAGCGGCCGCCGAGCGCGGCCTCCAGCACGGGGCGGTGCTGCGCGCCGCCCAGGTCGTCGCCCCGGACGATGGCGATGCGCGGAGCGCGTGCGCCCAGCTCGCGGGCCAGCGCACGGATGCGCCGTGCCGCGCCGGCCGGATGCGCCGCGCCGAAGTTGCTCACGATGCGGATGCGGTGCTGCAGGCACAGCGCCAGCACCGGGCGCAGCAGATCGTCCAGCAGGGGCTCGTAGCCGGCCTCGGGGCGGGTGCGGCGGGCCAGCTGGGCCAGCGCCAGCGTGCGCTCGGCCAGTGTCTCGAAGATGAGCACGGACGGGCCGCCGCTCCCGATCAGGGCCTGCACCACGGGCAGCGCGGCATCGGTGCGGTCACCCGAGAACCCGGCCGCACATCCCACGCGCAAGATTGCTGCTGCGTTCGCCATCGTTGTTTGTCTCCTGCCGCCCAATGTAGGAGCGCCGGGCTGTTTCGTGAAATAGATTGTTAAGATCAATTGATCGGTTTTTTGAATGAATCGGCCCACGCGCCCGGAGGCCCTCGCATGCACCTGTCCAGTCGCCACATCGATGCCTTCCTGGCGCTGGCCCAGCAGCGCAGCTTCACGCGTGCCGCGGCCGCATGCCATCTTTCGCAACCGGCCTTCAGCGCGCTCGTGCGCTCTCTGGAGGACGGGCTGGGCCTGAAGCTCTTCGACCGCAGCACGCGGCATGTGGACCTCACGCCCGAGGGCCAGCACTTCCTGGAATCCGCCCGGCGCATCCGCGCGGAGATCGACAGCGCCCTGGGGGCCGCACGCGATGCGGCGCAACTGCGCCGCGGCCGGGTGTCGCTCGCGCTGCTGCCCTCGCTGGCCGCGGGCTGGCTGCCCGGCCTGCTGGCGGGCTTTCGCGCCGACCATCCGCACATCGAGCTGGACATCGCCGACGTCCTGTCGGAGCCCTGCATCGAACGCGTGGCGTCGGGCCGGGCCGACTTCGCGCTGGCCGCCATCCGCGCCGACACGCCCTCGCTGCAGGCCGAACCGTTCTGCACCGACGGCTTCCACCTGGTGTGCCGCGCCGACCATCCGCTCGCGCGGCGGCGCCGCAAGGGCGGCCTGCAGGTGGCCGATCTCGCGCCCTGGCCTTTCGTGCACCTGGCACGCACGAGCAGCGTGCGCCAGTACCTGGAGGCCGCCATCCATCCCCATGCCATGAACACGCTGATGGAGGTCGAGCAGCTCGCCACGGTGACCGGGATGGTGCGTGCCGGGCTCGGCATCAGCGTGGTGCCCACGCTCACGCTGTTCCACTTCTCGCACCCCGACCTCGTCACGCGCCCGCTCTCGCTGCCGGGCCTCACGCGGCAGATCTACCTCGTGCGGCGGCGGGGCCGCGGCTTGTCCGTCGCCGCGCGGGGACTCTACGAACGCGTGCTGGCGAACCGCCCGCCGGTGTGAGAATGGGGCGCATCGCATGAAGGCGCCCGCCCCCTCCGGCACGCCGCATACTCCTGAATCCATGTCCTCAGTGCCCCCGGAAGCCTCCACCTCCGGCCCCTCCCTGCCCTTCGGCAAAGACCGCTCCGTCCGTTCCACCATCGGCTTCGTCGTGCTGGTGGCGCTGCTGCTCGTCAGCTCGAACATCTGGCTGGCCTGGCGCGCGCGCCAGGCCGAATGGCAGCAGGCGCAGACCTTCGCGCAGAACCTGGCCCGCGCGGTGACCCAGCAGATGGACAGCATGATCTCCGAGATCGACCGCGTGCTGGTCGGCATCGGCTACGAACTGGAGCGCGGCGAGATGTCGCCCGCCACGCTGGAAGCCCTGCAGCCCGTGCTGGTGAACCACATCTCCCAGGCCGAACACCTGCACGGGCTGTTCGTGTACGGCCGGGACGGCAGCTGGCTGGTCAACACCCAGCCGGTGCAGAACCCCGGCGCCAACAATTCCGACCGCGAATACTTCATCCACCACCGCGACAACCCGAGCATGCGCACGCTCATCGGCAAGCCCATCGTGAGCCGCTCGACCGGGGCGTGGATCATTCCCGTGTCCCGCCGCGTCAACGACGCCGAGGGACGCTTCGCGGGCGTGGTGCTCGCCACCATCCGGCTGACCTACGTGCTCGACATCCTCGACGGTTTCGACGTAGGGCAGAAAGGGGCCATCGCGCTGCTGCAGGCGGACGGCAGCATCCTCACCCGGCGCCCGTTCTACGTCGAGGACCTGGGGCGCAGCATCGCCGGCACGCCGCTGCACGCGCAGATCACCCAGAACCGCTCGGGCGTCATCACCACGCCGTCGCCCATCGACGGGGTCACGCGACTCATCAGCTTCGAGCATGCGCGCAACAACCCGCTCGCGGTGGCCGTGGCGCTCGCCGAGGACGAAATCCTCGCGCAGTGGCGGCAGGCCACTTCGGTGCAGGCCGCCGGCATCCTGCTGCTGCTGGGCGTGATCGCCCTGGCCGGCGGTTACATGGTCCGCGCCGTGAAGCACCGGCGCGATGCCGAGCAGCGCCTGCGCGCGGCGCACGAGGCGCTGATGCAGGCGCACGTGCGGGTGGAGCACATGGCCGAGCACGACGGGCTGACCGGCGTGCACAACCGCCGCGCCTACGACCGGCGCATCGCCGACGTCATGGCCCAGTGCCGGCGCAACCGGCGGCCTGTGTCGGTGATGATGTTCGACGTCGATTTCTTCAAGCGCTACAACGACGGGTGCGGGCACCTGCAGGGCGATGAATGCCTGCGCCAGGTGGCCGCCGCCCTGGCGGGCGCGATCCGCAGGCCGGGCGACTTCATCGCTCGCTACGGCGGGGAGGAATTCGCCATCGTGCTGCCCGAGACCGACGTGGCCGGCGCCTACCTGGTGGCATCGGCTGCACGCTCGGCGGTGAGCGCGCTGCAGTTGCCGCACCCGGGCAGCCCGTTCGGCCACGTCACCGTGAGCGGCGGACTCGCCTGCTGCACCTGGGAGCCGCTGGGGCAGACACCCTCGGACCTGATGGGCCGGGCCGACGCGGCGCTGTATGCCGCCAAGCAGGAAGGCCGCAACCGCGTGGTGGCCGCCGCGGATCCACCGCCGCAGCCGCTCACGAATTCCAATGAGAGGCTTGATGACGGCGAAGCCCCACCGGGGGCCGGCACGGACCACGGCTGACGGCACGAAGCCCCGGCGACACGAGCCCCTGCCGCGGATGCCGAACAGTCAGCGCGCGGAAGAGGCCGGCTGCGCCGCAGGCGCTGCGCCTGCCGGTGCACCCATGGCCTCGCGGCCTGCCGGCGTGGGCGTGTCGGAACGCTGCGGCGCGGCGCCCTGCACCGACCCGCTGGACGGTGGGCCGCCGGACTGTGCGGCACCTTGCGATGCGGGCGCTCCGGTGCCTTCCCCCGGCGCGCGTGTGGGCATCTTCGGCCCCATCGCGTTGAAGGCGATCACGGCCAGCAGCACGATGACCGCAGCCCCCACGGCCATCCACCAGACGCGGCGGTTGTCCCGGTTGCTGGCCGACGGCAGGGGCGTTCCGCCCGGTGCGGTCTGCGATGGGGGAGGATTTTGTTTCGATGGCTCCATGGCACGGGCTCCGGTTTGCGACGCCTTCAAGGTAGGCAGTCGCATGCCCACGCCTTGTCGGACAACGGGCATTCCTCGCGTGCAATGGTCCGCGCCCCGGCCGTGCCGGCGGCCGAGGGGCCAGGCGGCCGGATCTCAGCGGTTGGCGCAGAACCCGAACTGGGCGGTGGCCCCGGCCTGCAGCGTCTGGTTCCACGGGTCTCCGGCTGCCGAGAGCACGGCGCCGGTTTGCGAGACCTGCGCGTTCCATGCCGTGTAGACCGTCCCCTCCACCGGAATGTGCACGGACCAGTTCAGCGGAACGGCATTGGGGTTGGCCACGGTCACGTCGAGGCAATAGCCCTGGCCCCAATCGCTGTTGCTCTGCGTGGAGAACGTGGCGGGCAGGGACGCTGCCGGCTGTTCGGGCCAGGCAGAACCCGGCGCAGGAAGCGCTGCGGGAAACTGCGCTCCGAGGGGAATTTCCGGGCCCACGTCCAGCGGCACGCCGGACACCTCCAGCACCTGTCCCAGGGTGTCGGTGATCTTCAGATCGAAGGGTCCCGCCCCCATGCCGCCCGGGGCGACGAAATAGTTGTACATCTCGCGGGAGAGCACGGTGTAGTCGCCCGTGGAGCCGCTCGCGCGGTACGCCAGCGAGGCCACCGGATTGCGGTGGTTGCGCACCTGCACGGCACTCCACCAGGCGCTCGACCCCTCCTTGAACACCACAGCCGCCTGCGCGTCCGGGCCCGACACATAGCGCCAGCGGATCGGGATCTCGCCCGCGGCCAGCGGCGAGATCTGCGCGAAGGCCGGCTCCGCCAGATCGACATCGCCAGGCGCGCACTCGGGGCACCGGTTGTCGATGCGCACCAGCACGGTCTGTGCGGTATTGAGGTTGGTCACTTCGATGTAGGCGCCGCAGGCCTGCGACCCCTGGTAGTCGGTGTGGTTCATCGCCGCCGTGAGCACATGGCTCGGCATGGGCAGGCTGCAATTGCCCCCGCCGTCGTAGCCGTAGAACGTGCCGCGGCCGGCGTGCACGTCCTCCCCGCTGCTCTGCGCCACCGCCGGTAGCGCCGCGGCCACCAGCAGCCAGCCCATCGCCTGCGCGCCGCGCCCGCCCAGGCGTTTGAAAGAAAGTACCGACATTGCAACCTCCGTTGTTGGAATGGCCCGATCGTGCCCCGCTGCACGATGCTAACGCCCCCTGCGGACGCAAAAACGCCCGGGAAACCGAAGCCTCCCGGGCGTGTTGTACCCGACAGTGGCCTACCAGGGAATGACGAAAGCGACCAGCAGTACCGCCAGCACGATGCCGGCCACCCAGAGGGTGCGGGCGCTGGCGAACCGGTTGCGGCTCGAAGAGGTGGGGACGGCGCCGGAAGAGTCTCGCGGTGCATTCATGGTGGGGCTCCAATCGACGTAGAAAATAAACCCCGAAGGTACCCAGTGCCCGCGGCCCGCTGCGTCGGACAACATCACGCCCCGGGGTGCAGGAACGCGCCGCCGCGCGCTACACCCACCCTTCGTGGACCGGCGCGTCCGCAGGAAAAAGGTTGATGTACTGGACCAAGCGCGGCCGGTCGGTGGTGTTGGGCCGGCTGCCGTGCGGCAGGGCGTGGTGCCAGATGATGAGATCGCGGGCACGGCCCGCGATCGGTACGGCGCCCAGGGCAGCCAGATCCTGCTGACGTGCGCTGGCAGGCCCCCCCGGCAGGCTGTCCAGCCACGCGCCGAGCCGGCGGTGGAACCCGGGCACCAGTGTGAAGGCGCCTTGCTGCGCCTGCGTGTCGGTGAGATACAAGATGCCCTGCGTGCCGAGCGGCACCGGTGTCTGCAGGCTGACGTCCCAGTGCAGATGCGGGCCCCGGAAGCGGTGCGAGGCGGTCTCGGGGGCGTTGAAGCCCACGCGGTCTGTCGTGCTCCAAAGGTCGGCGGTGCCCCACAGTTGCGAGAAGGCCTTGCGGATGCGCGGGCTCTGCCGGTTGCGTTCCAGCACCGCGTCGTGGAAGAACTGCACCATGATCCCGTGCTCGTTGGGTGGGTACCAGGTACGGGGATCGTCGGGCTGCGCCCCCAGGAATTTCCAGACCGCCGATGCGGTGTCCTGCGCGGCCTCGGGCGTGATGGCGTCGTGCAGCACGACATAGCCGTTCTCGTCCCAGAAAGCCAGGTCTTGGGCAGAGAGCACCGGCGGCATGGCTTCGATGGCAGCCTGCGCATCCTGGGCCGCTTGCGGGGGCGGGGCTCCGGCCAGCGCGGCATTGAGCCGCTCGGCCCGGTCGGCAGGGGGGCGTCCCACATGCTCGACCACCCAGCGCTCGAAATCGTCGAAATTTCCACCGCCCTCCCCGAACCAGGCGTAGAAAGGCTCCAGGCCGATGCCGGCCGCATGCAGCACCCAGTGGTCCTGCTGCGCCTGCCGCATCGTCACGGGAGCCGCACGGCCCGCACGCACCGCCGCCATGCGGGACCACACCGGCTCCAGCGCGGGTATGCCCAATGCGGATGTCCGATGGGCCGCGGTGGCCACCGCGTTGTCTGCAATTTCCGTCATTTGCTCGGTCCTTGGAACACCGCCCCGACCGGGCGACATGCGCATTGTGGCCAAGTGGCGGGCGGCGAGCAGGAAACCCGTGCGGGCGCACCGGCACACAGGCAGAGTGCGGGTGCCGCAAACCGTATCGGCTTATTGAGCAGCGGTGCCCTGGGCGACTTCGGTTTCGGTGCGCTCGCGCACATCCTCCGCATGCAGCGCTTCGTTGAACTGGTCCACCACCATCGCCCAGGTTGCATCGGCCTTGAGTTGCTCGGCAAGGAATTGCCGCTGCGCATCGTTCCAGAAAGGCGCATCGGCCACGCGCACTTCGTTGGCCAACTGGTGGGTCCGGATGAATTCGGCGATGGCTTCGGGGCTTTCTTCCAGGCCCAGTTGCAGGAACAGGTTGGTCATCGTCGGCTCGGTGGTGATCATGGCGTTTTCCTGTGGAATCGAGGGATGCAGCGACGGTAGCGTGCATCGAGGGCACCGCGCGTCAGACAACGCACCATGGGGCGGTCAGGCGCCCGGGGCGCGTGCGCACGGCGCCACCGATCAGCCGCCGGTCTTCGCCGCTTCGCTGTGGACCCAGGCGAGGAATGCCGCCACCGCGGGGCGGTGCGCGTGGTGCGGCGGATAGACCACGAAATGTGCCTTTACCTTGATGGAAGGATCGGCACCGAACGGCGGCACCAGCTTGCCTTCCGCCAGATGCCCGCCGGCGTTCATCGCGCTTTCGAGGGCCACGCCGAGCCCCTGGGTGGCTGCATCCAGCGACATCTGCGCGCGGTCGAAACGCACGGCGAAGCGGTCGGGCGCCCGCAGGCGCGTGAAAGAGCGGAACCAGTCCGCCCACTGCACGACGCTCACATTGCTCTGGATGAGCGGAACATCCAGCAACTGCTCCATCCGCCGCAGGCCATGCTCGGCGATGAAGGCCGGGCTTGCCAGGGGCAGAACACGCTCCTCGAACAGGGGCTCCACTTCGAGTTCGGGCCACTGCGGGACCCCGTAGCGGATATCGATGTCGGCCTGCCCCAGCGCGAAGTCGCTGTGGGAGTGCGCCGCCGAGAGGTTGAGGGAAATCTCGGGATGCGCCTGGGCGAAGGCGCGCAGCCGGGGCATGAGCCACAGACTGGCGATGCTGGGTGCGCAATGCACATACAGGCTGTTGCTCACGCTGTGGCGCAGGTCCTCGGTGGCCGAGACGATGGCTGACAGCGCGCCCGCCACCCTCTGCAGGTAGGTCTCGCCCGCCATGCTGAGGCGCACGCCATGGGCACTGCGCTCGAAGAGGCGGATGCCGAGCTGCCCTTCGAGCTTGGCCACCTGGTGGCTGACCGCCGAGGCCGTGAGGTGCAGTTCGGCGGCCGCCAGCGCAAAGCTGCGCCGCCGGGCCACGGCCTCGAACGCCAGCAGATGGGCGCTGGAAGGAATGGACGGCATAGGGTGACCCCGCATCTAAACTGAAGAACCATCATGTTAGGCTGAGAAAACATCGTTTGTCTTCATGTTCGACGTGGCCGAAGATCGGTCCACGAAACACAAGGAGACAAACGGATGCTGCTCAAAGACAAGGTCGCCATCGTCACCGGCGGTGCGGGCGCCAACGGCCTGGGCTATGCCACGGCACGGCAACTGGCGGCGCAAGGCGCACGGGTGGCCATCATCGATCTGGAGCGTGCTGACCCGGCGGGCGCTGCAGCCCGCCTCGGCAATGCACACCTGGGGCTGGTGGGCGACGTGACCGACAAGGCATCGTGCGAGGCCGCCGCCGCAGCGGTCATGGGCGCGTTCGGCCGCATCGATGTGCTGATCAACAACGCGGGCATCACGCAGCCGGTCAAGACCCTGGACATCTCCGGTGCCGACTACGACCGCATTCTCGACGTGAGCCTGCGGGGCACGCTCTACATGTCGCAGGCAGCGCTGCCCGCGATGCGGAGCCAGCAGTCGGGCTCGATCGTCTGCATCTCGTCGGTGTCGGCACAGCGGGGCGGCGGCATCTTCGGCGGGCCCCACTACTCCGCTGCCAAGGCCGGCGTGCTCGGGCTGGCCCGAGCGATGGCGCGCGAATTCGGCACCGAAGGCATCCGGGTGAACTGCATCACGCCCGGCCTGATCGAGACGGACATCACCCAGGGCAAGCTCACCCCCGATCGCAAGCGGGAGATCTCCGACACCATCCCGCTCGCGCGCCTCGGGCGTGCCGACGACGTGGCGGGTGCCTGCGTGTTCCTGGCCAGCGACCTCGCAGCCTACTGCACAGGCATCACGCTCGATGTCAACGGGGGCATGCTCATCCACTGAGCCGCTTCACCGAGCAAGCCATGCAGGACAAGGCATGGCCACACAACAAAACGAAGGAGACAAAACATGCAACGCAAGACATTTTTCGTGGGAGCCGCCGCCCTGGCCCTGGGCGTGCTGACCGCGTACCCCGCTGCCTGGGCCCAGACCGTCAAGCTGACCCTGGGCCACGGAGCCGCCCCGGACAACCCGCGCCACCTGGCATCGGTGAAGTTCGCTGAGCAGGTGAAGGCCGCCAGCGGTGGCCGCATCGAAGTGCAGGTCGCGCCGTCCGCCCAATTGGGCGACGACGCGGCCATGGTCACGGCCCTGCGCACCGGAGCGCTGGACATTTCCGCCAATTCGCAGGGCGCGGTGGCCGCTGCAGTTCCGGAGTACGCGGCGTACGGCATGCCTTTTCTGTTCTCGACACCGGCCCAGGCATTCGCGATCTTGGATGGCCCGCTCGGCAAGGAGCTGGCAGACAAGTCGGCGGCCAAAGGCATGGTGGTCCTGGGGTACTGGGACAACGGCATCCGCCACATGACCAACAGCCGCAAGCCCATCCGCACGGTCGATGACCTGAAGGGCTTGAAGATGCGCACGCCGCCCGATGCCGTGCTGGTGGACATCATGCAGGCCCTCGGCGCCGAGGCGCAGCAGATCAAATTCGCGGAGCTGTACGTGGCCCTGCAGCAGGGCGTGGTGGACGGGCAGGAGAACCCGCTGGCCAACTTCCACGCCAGCAAGCTCTATGAAGTCCAGAAGCACCTGGCCTTGACCGGCCACATGTTCCAGATGACGCCACTGGTCATGAGCAAGCGCAGCTGGGACCGCCTGGCTCCCGCGGACCGCACGGCCATCACCCAGGCCGCACAGGAAGCCACGGCCTACCAGCGGCAGTTGTCCCGGGAGATGGACGAGAAGCTGCTGGGCGACATCAAGGCCAAGGGCGTCGAGGTCACCACGATCGACCCGAAGGCTTTCGCGCAGGCGACGGGCAAGGTGCAGGAGAAATGGCAATCCGGCCCCATCGGCCCGTACCTCACCAAAGTGGTGAAGGCCGCCAACGGCCGCTAAACGCACTCCCCAGCGATACACCAACCGCGCTGCCGGCGCGGCGAGGAGAACCCTGATGAATATTCTCGAACGCATGGTCGTCGGCACATGCCGCACCGTGCTGTGGATCAGCACACTCGTCATTTTCGTGATCCTGGTGTGCAACACGGCATTGCGGTATGCCACCGGCGCCAGCCTGCAGTGGGCCAATGAAGTCCCCGAACTGCTCTTTCCCTGGCTCGTGATGTCCGGCGTGGTGCTGGCGGCAGCCCACGGAGCGCACATCACCACGACGTTTCTCGTGGAGATCCTGCCTGCGGGCATCCAACGGGCGGTGGCCACGCTGAGCTGGCTGATCGTCGCGGGCCTCTACGCCACGCTGGCGTGGGCCACGGCCAACATGCTGGAGATCGTGCATGACGAACGCAGCCAGATCCTCAACATTCCCGGATCGGTGACCTACGCATGCGTGATGGTCGGCATGGCCATGCTCAGCCTCCTCGCCCTGCAATCGGCCGTCCGCGCATGGCTGGCCGGTGGACCGCAGCGCCCGGTGGATGGGGACGCGCCGGCCCGTCCGGTGGCCGGTGTCCACTGGTAGACGGAGGCGCGCACATGTCCATCCTCATGCTCTTCGTCTTCATGGCTGGCGCCGTGGTTGCCATGCCCATCGCGCACGCCCTGCTGATGGGCGCCATGGCCGCGGCAGCCAGCTCCGACCGCATTCCACTGGACCTGCTCGTGCAGCAGATGGTGGCCCAGGTGCAGAGCTTTCCGCTCATCGCCATTCCGTTCTTCATGCTCACGGGCTCCCTGATGATGGGAGGCAAGCTGGGCGAAGCCCTGGTGGGCGTGCTTTCTGCACTGATCGGGCGCTTCCACGGCGGCCCGGCCCAGGTGGGCGTGATGTCTTCGACCCTCTTCGGGGGGGTGTCGGGTTCGGCCGTGGCGGACGCATCGGCGATCGGCTCGCTCATGATCCCGTGGCACAAGCGGCTGGGCTACCCCGCAGCGTTCTCCGCCGCCACGCTCGCTTCGGCCGCCACGATCGACATACTGATCCCGCCGTCGATCCCGATGATCCTGTTCGCCTTGAGCGCGAACGCATCCATCGCCGCGCTGTTCGTGGCCGGCGTACTGCCGGGCCTGCTGATGTGCGCAGGCTTCATGGCGGTGTGCTGGTGGGTGGGCCGGCGCCGCGACTTTCCTCGCGACACCACGCCGTTCCAGTGGCCCGCCTTCCGACGCCACCTGGCATATGCCTCTCCGGCGCTGCTGCTCCCGGTATTGATCATCGTCTTCCTGCGGTTCGGCATCGCAACGCCGACGGAAGTGGCGGTTCTGTCGACGCTGTATGCCGGCGTGGTTTCGGCGGCCATCTACCGCGACCTCGGCTGGCGCCGGCTCAACGATGCCGTGGTCCATGCCGGCCTGGCGACCGGCGTGGTGCTGCTCGTGATCATGGCTTCTGCAGCCATCGGCTGGCTGCTGACCTACGACCAGATGCCCACCGGCATCGTGCACTGGGTGCAATCGCACGTCGAATCGCCCTGGATGGTGATCCTGCTGATGAACGGTTTGATGCTTTTCATCGGCATGTGCATCGATCTGCCCGCGGCCGTGCTGCTGCTCACCCCGGTATTCGTGCCGCTGGCGCAGAGCATCGGTATGGACATGACGCAGCTCGGAATCATGATGGTGGTGAACCTGGCCCTTGGCCTCTATACGCCGCCCGTCGGAACCACGCTTTTCATCACCAGCTCGCTGGCCAAGGTCAAGGTGGGGCAGACCGTGCGCGAACTTATTCCCTTCTATGTGGTGGCGCTGGCAGTGCTGATGCTGGTGTCCTACGTGCCCGCCAGCATCCTGCGCTGACGCAGCGGCTGCAGCAACCCGAGACACAACAGGAGACCTTCAATGAACCATGATCTGCAGCACCGGCTGGACAGGCTGTCCCGATGCGCGTACCGCATCCGCCGCTATGCGTTGCGGATGGGAGAAGTCCAGGGCCAGGGCTATATCGGCCAAGCCCTGGGATGGGCCGATGTGCTGGCGGTGGCCTACGGCCATGCGCTGAACCTGCGCCCCGGCGAACCGCAATGGGAAGGCCGAGACCGTTTTCTCCTCTCCCATGGGCACTACGCCATCGCCTTCTACTCCGCGCTGACAGAGGCCGGCATCCTTGCGGAGAGCGAGCTGGAAACCTATGGCGGCGACGACAGCAGGTTGCCGATGTCCGGCATGGCGACCTATACGCCGGGCATGGAAATATCCGGCGGCTCGTTGGGCCAGGGGCTTCCGATTGCCGTGGGCATGGCGCTCGCGCTGCGGCACAAAGGCAACCCGGCATTCGTCTACAACTCCATGTCAGACGGTGAGCTCGACGAAGGATCGACGTGGGAGGCTGCCATGTCGGCCGCGCACCATGCGCTGGGCAACCTGGTCTGCCTGATCGACGTGAACAACCAACAGGCCGACGGGCCCTCCAGGCAGGTGCTCGGCTTCGAGCCACTGGCCGACAAATGGTCTGCATTCGGTTGGCACGTGCAGCGGGTGGACGGCAATGACTTGCCCCGCGTGCTGGAGGCATTCGATATTGCGCGCCATGTCGGCGAGCCGCGGCCACGGGTCATCCTCTTCGACACCCTCATGGGCAAGGGCGTGCCGTTCCTGGAGCAGCGCGAGAAGAACCACTTCATCCGCGTCGATCCCCCCGAGTGGCAGAAAGCCATAGAGATCCTGGACCAGTCCCAGCCCCCAGAGGAGGCCCTGCCATGAACACCCCCGTCGCCGAGAAAAAACCCCGATTGACCACCTCCGCCATGATCGCCTCCATCGCCAGCGAAGGCCAGCGGGTCAGGGCCGCACCGTTCGGCAAGGCGCTGCTGGAGCTTGCCGCGCACCGCGCCGACGTCGTGGGCATGACTGCGGACCTGGCCAAGTACACGGACCTGCACCTGTTCGCCCAGGCCCACCCGGACCGTTACTTCCAGATGGGCATGGCAGAACAACTCCTGATGGCTGCTGCAGGCGGCATGGCGAAAGAGGGGCTGATGCCCTTCGCCACGACCTACGCGGTTTTCGGCACCCGCAGGGCCTACGACTTCATCCACCAAGTCATCGCCGAAGAAAACCTCAACGTCAAGATCTGCTGTGCGCTGCCGGGCCTGACCACGGGATACGGCCCCAGCCACCAGGCCACCGACGATCTGGCGATGATGCGCGCGGTACCCGGGCTCACGATCGTCGATCCGTGCGATGCACTCGATATCGAGCAGGCGGTTCCCCAGATTGCAGCGCACGCCGGCCCCGTCTACATGCGCCTGCTGAGGGGCAACGTGCCCCTGGTCCTCGATGAATACGACTACCGGTTCGAACTCGGCAAAGCCAAGTTGCTGCGCGACGGCCGCGACGTGCTCATCATCTCCAGTGGTTTCATGACCATGCGCGCCCTGGAAGTGGCCGAGACGCTCGCGCTGGACAACCTGGGCGTGGCCGTGCTGCACTGCCCCACCATCAAGCCGCTGGACGTTCAGGCCATCGCGCACGCGGCCGGTAGCGGGCCGCGGCTGGTTGTCGTCGCCGAGAACCACTCCGTGGTCGGCGGTCTGGGAGAGGCGGTCGCGAGCGCTTTAATGCAGGAGAACATCCGCCCCGCTGCCTTCAGGCTGGCAGGACTGCCAGATGCCTTCCTGGATGCAGGTGCGTTGCCCACACTGCACGATCGATACGAAATCAGCCGCGAAACCCTGGCCAACAGGATCCGGTGCTGGCTGGCATAAACCGGTGGGGCAGATCCACGAGATTCACCGCGTGGAAGCAGGCGAGGTGCTGAACACAGGCAGCAAGTCGCTTGCTTCATGCAGCCAAGGCTTGTACTGCGATCCTCCCGGCACCATGGAAAAAGCCCGCCGGGCAAGCCGTGCGGGCTTTTGTTTTCACGGAGACAGGCGCCTGCGCGCCGTGATTCAGCGGGTGGCGTCCTTGATCGTTTCCTTGGCATCGCCGTAGTTCTTCTGGGCATTGCCTTCCACTTGCTTTGCGACACCCTTGACCTGCTGCTCAGGGCTGTTGAACACTTCGCCGGTCTTTTGTTGGACCTTGCCAACGACTTCCTTTGCAGCGCCCTTGATTTGATCGGTGTTCATGGTGAGTCCTTTCGGTGATGGGGTTTGCGGGTATGGCGAAAAGCCGTTCCTCACCGAAAAATAGTACGCCCGGAGCATTCCCGCCACGGCCGGGCAATGCCTTCCGAATCCGTAAGGCCGAGCCTACAGCGAAGGGCCTTGCTGCAAGACACCTCAGCCATTCAATGTTCTCCTGGCCACAGACAGACAGGGCGCACTTCGCCCTGCCCGCCCACATCACCACGGGTGTCCGAGCCACGCAGCCAAGCCACGCGGCGAGCCGCGCCCAACGGTCGCTCGCCAAAGGCAGAAACAAGAAAGCCGCTACAGCGATGACGGCTGTAGCGGCTCATGTTCCTGGTGGGACGTGCGGGGGTCGAACCCACGACAAACGGATTAAAAGTCCGCTGCTCTACCAACTGAGCTAACGTCCCTCCACTGCAATGCACGTTTCCACACATTGCAGCAAAGCCTAAGATTATAGTGCCTATTTTGGCGCTCGGGCAGATTTGGCGATCTTATCGAGTACCCAGCCCGCCGCACACTGGCCGAACGTGGCGGTGACGGACACCACCGAGCCATAGCCATGGCAGTTCAAGCTGCCATCGCCGCCCTCTTCCAGGGCGCAGGATGCATGGGGCGGTGCCACGGCCTCCCGGCTGAATACGCACGCAACACCAATACGCCGTCCTTCCCGTGGCGCGCCATGGTGCTTGCGCAGCCGGTAGCGCAGTTGAGCCAACAGGGGATCGTGCGTGGTGCGGGACAGGTCATCGATATCCACCTGGTGGGCCAGGCGCTTGCCGCCTGCGGCCCCCACGCTGATGAAGCATGGCTGATTGGTTCTGGTGGCCCATGCGGCCATGGCCGTCTTTGCAGCGACTTGATCGCACGCGTCGATCACCGCGCCTATCCCTTCGGGGAGGATCGTCGGCCAGTTGGCTGGTTCGACGAAGTCCTCGATGCAACGGACCTCGCAGCCGGGATGGATCAAGGCGATGCGCTCGCGCATTGCCTCGACCTTGGCCTGTCCCACCGTATTGGACAGGGCGTGTATCTGGCGGTTGATGTTCGACTCCGACACGTTGTCGAGGTCGATGAGGGTGAGCCGCCCGACGCCGCTGCGTGCAAGCGCTTCCACGGCCCAGGAACCCACGCCACCCACCCCAATCACCGCCACGTGCGATGCGCGGATGCGGGCAGCCCCTTCCGTGCCATACAGGCGGTCGAGGCCACCGAATCTGCGTTGAAGGTCAGCCTCGATGCCAGGCGATGGCAAGGACGCTGCAACTGCGACCGCTTCCGCCACTGCGCCAGGCAACGTGCTCGCCGTCACCGCAGTCGGGCCAGGCGTTCCTTGGCCGCGGCAGCGGCCTCCGCCTGCGGGTACACACGGATGAGGTCTTCCAGCGTCTTGCGCGCGGCACGCGTGTCCTTGAGCTCGATCTGGCAATTGGCGATCGACAGTGCCGCTTCCGGTGCACGTGCGTGGTCGGGCGCCGCCGCCAGCAAGGCCTTGAAGTTGTTGATGGCCTCCTTGTAGTCGCGGGTGGCGTACTGGGCGTTGCCCAGCCAAAACCGCGATGAAGGCACATAACCGCTGCGTGGGTACTGGCGAATGAAGTTGCCGAACGCCGTGACCGCATCCGGGAATTTGCCGGAGCGGAAGACAGCCAGCGCCGCCTCGAAATCGCGTTTCTCCGCTGGGTCGGCCTGGAATTCCTGGCCGTCCGACGTGACCTTGACAGGCTCGAACTGCCGAAGCCGCTCTTCCATGCCCTGTGCCATGTCTTTCTGGCGGCGCTGCAGATCGGCCACGTCACGCTGGAGCTGTTCGTTCTGTCCGCGCAGGCTCGCCTGCTCGGACCGCAGCGCCTCGATCTGCGACTGCAGGTCGATCAGGCTGCGGCGCATCTGCGCACCTTCTTCCGATGTCCGGCGCTGGTCATCGCCGCCCCGCTGCTGGAGCGCGTCGATGCGCTGGCGCAGTTCAAGGATGGCGCGGCGCGCCTCGTCATCCTCGAACAACGCCGCATGGCTGGAAGAAGTGCCGAAGGCAGCGGCGAGCGACAGGGCCGCCAGCGCCACCGCATTGCGGGCCCGGGCCCGCTGCTGCACAAAAGTGGTCATCAACGGTAGGACAGTTCAGCGCGGCGGTTCTGAGCGTAGGAATCTTCGGAACCGCCCTGGGCGGCCGGCTTTTCCTTGCCAAAGCTCACGGCTTCCACCTGGCTGTCCGGCACACCCAACAGGCCCAGTGACCGGCGCACGGCTTCGGCGCGTTTCTGGCCCAGCGCCAGGTTGTATTCACGGCCACCGCGCTCGTCGGTATGGCCTTCGATCATGACCTTGCGGCCCTGGTTGGCCTTGATGAAGCGGGCGTGCTGTTCGATGAGGGATTGGTACTCGGGCTTCACCACGTAGCTGTCGAAGTCGAAATACACGATGCGGCTCACGCCCGCAGGGCCGGCCGCGTCACGCGAGGACTGGCTCAGGTCCACCGGGGCCACGCCGCTCTGCGAGCTGCCATTGGCATTGGCGCCGTCAGGCACGGTGGAAGTAGCGCCCTTGTTCTCGACGGGCACGTCTTCCAGCTTCACACCGGAGCTGCAGCCGGCCATGACGGCGGCCACGGTCAGGGCCAGGGAAATACGCTTGAAGGGAAGGCTGATCATTGGGAAGGTTCTCCTCTAGTCCAGATTGTCGATATCGAAAAATTGCGAAAGGGTTCAGATCATTGCTTCTGGAACGGGCCCCAGTCCGGCTCGCGGATGTCTCCGCCCTGGCCTGCGAGGCGTGCCTTGATCTTGCCGTCCAACGTTGCGGTCATGAGCGCTTCGCGGCCTTGCTGCTGGGTCGCATAAACGATGAGGCGGCTGTTGGGTGCGAAGCTGGGATTCTCGTCGGCGGTCGTGTCGGTGATCGCGTTGACCGTGCCCGTCGCCAGGTCCATGACGTGGAGTTTGAAAGCGCCCCCCACACGGGAGATGTAGGCCAACCACTTGCCGTCAGGGCTGATGCTCGGGGAAATGTTGTAGGTGCCCGTGAAGGTCACGCGCTCTGCATTGCCTCCCGAAGCCGGCACGCGGTAGATCTGCGGCGCACCACCCCGGTCGCTCACGAAGTAGATGCTGCGCCCGTCGCTGGAATAGGTGGGCTCGGTGTCGATGCCGGAACTCTGCATGAGGCGGCGCGGCTCGCCGCCGTTGGCGTCGATCGTGTAGAGCTGGGAATTGCCATCGCGGCTCAAGGTGACGGCCAGCGTACGCCCGTCGGGAGACCATGCCGGGGCACTGTTGGAACCCCGGAAGTTCGCTATCAACCGGCGGCGGCCCGAAGCGACATCGTGCACATAGACGACCGGCTTGCGCGATTCGAAGGACACATAGGCCACTTGCGACCCGGAGGGCGACCATGCCGGCGAGATGATTGGCTCGGGGCTGGACAGAGCCGACTGCGCATTCTCGCCATCGGCATCGGCGATCCACAGGCTGTAGCGGCTGCCGGCCTTGGTCACGTAGGCAATGCGGGTCGAGAAGATGCCGCGCTGGCCGGTGAGCTTTTCGTAGACGTAATCGGCCACCCGGTGGGCCACCAGACGCAGGTCCGCCTGCGTCACCACGAAACTCTGGCCACCCAGGTCTTCTCCACGCACGGTTTCCCACAGACGGAAACGCACGTCGTACCGGCCGTCGGGCAGGCGCGTGATGCTGCCGGTCGTGAGGGAGTCGGCGCCCTTTTGCTTCCAGAGCGCCACGTCGGGCCGGGAGGTCTCGTCGAGTTGCTGGCCGGAAGCGTCCACAGCGCGGAACTGCCCGCTGCGCTCCAGGTCGGCCTGCACGATGGCCGAAATCTTCTGAGGCGCGCTCCCTTCGCCGCGGAACGGCGCGATGGCCGTCGGCAATTGCGTGAGGCCGACGCCCGTGATTTCGACGCGGAACTGCGCCAGCGCGGAAAAAGAGGATGAAGCAGCGGCGAGGGCCACGATGGCGTGGCGTCGCGTGGACAGCGGCAGGGCCGCGAGGAGGGATTGGGATGGGCGGTCTGAAGTCATTGACAGCGTTGGGATACCGGGCCATTCGCCGGTGGAAGCCGGAAGGACAGGGCCCGAATGTTACACACAGGGCGGATACCCCTGTGACAAACTGTGCAAGTTGGCGGCATGGTCCTACGTAGAATCCGCCCCTCATGCAAGCTCCTGCCCCCCCGAAAGCCGCTGCGCCGGCGCCTGCCGCCGCCCCCCCTCCCCCAACGCTCCCCCTGAGCACCCGATTGAGGCGCCTGTCCGTGTACTTCGGGGGACAGCGCCTCGCCTGGACCCTGGCCGTTCTGGCCACCCTGGTCGGTGCCGCCACGGAGCCGCTCATGCCCGCCCTGCTGAAGCCCCTGCTCGACGAGGGGTTCACCGAAGGCTCGCTGAAACTCTGGATGGTGCCCATCGCCGTGATCGGGGTTTTCCTCGTGCGCGGCTTTGCGCAGTTCGCAGGGCAATACGCCCTCGCGCGCATCGCCAACGAAGGCATGCTGAAGCTGCGCGAATCGCTCTTCGAGCGCTTGCTGGCTGCCGACATGGCCCTCTTCTCGCGGCAATCGGCCAGTACGCTTTCGAACACCGTCGTGTACGAGGTGCAGACAGGCTCCACCCTGCTGGTGCAGGCGCTCATGGGGATTTCACGCGATGGTTTCACGCTGGTCGCGCTGCTAGGGTACCTGGTGTACCTGAACTGGCAACTCACGCTGATCGTGGCCGTGGTGGTGCCCGGCGTGGCCTGGATCATGAAGACGCTCTCGCGCCGCCTGTACCAGATCACCAAGAGCAGCCAGCAGGCCACCGACCAGCTCGCCTACGTGGTGGAAGAGAACGTCCTCGCGCACCGCATGGTGCGCCTGCACGGTGCACAGGCCGGCCAGACGCAGCGCTTCGGCACACTGAGCCACAGCCTGCGCCGGCTCGCGATCAAGGCCACCATCGCCTCCGCTGCAATGACGCCCCTCACCCAACTGCTGGCAGCCGCAGCGCTCTCCGGGGTGATCTGCGTGGCCCTCTGGCAAAACAACGCCAGCGACACGCGCGCGGTCACCGTGGGCGGTTTCGCGGCGTTCATCACGGCGATGCTGATGCTGATCGCACCGATCCGCCGGTTGGCCGATATCGCCAACCCGCTCACGCGCGGCGTCGCGGCACTGGAGCGCGGCCTGTCGCTGCTCGAAGGCACGCCTGCCGAGACCGGCGGAAAACATGCACCTTCTGCGCGTGCGCAAGGCGCACTCGTGCTGGACGGCGTCAGCGTGGCTTTCGGCACCGACCTGGCTCCGGCACTGGACCGCGTGCACCTCACCGTGCAGCCGGGCGAGATCGTCGCGCTGGTGGGCCCATCCGGTGCGGGCAAGACGACCTTGGTGAACGTGCTGCCCCGCTTCCTGCCGCCCACCGAGGGCCGCGTGCTGCTCGACGGCCAGCCGATCGGCGAATGGGATCTGCAGGCGTTGCGAGCGCAGTTCGCGATGGTCAGCCAGGACGTTGTGATGTTCAACGACACCGTGGCCGCCAACGTGGCGCTGGGGCATGAAGTGGACGAAGCCCGTGTGCAGTCCTGCCTGGAGGCCGCCAATCTGGCAAGCCACGTGGCCTCGATGCCGCAGGGAATCCACACGGTGGTGGGGCACAACGCCACCCAACTGTCCGGCGGCCAGCGCCAGCGCCTGGCGATCGCCCGCGCGCTCTACAAGGATGCACCGATCCTGATCCTGGACGAAGCCACTTCTGCGCTGGACACCGAATCGGAGCGCCTCGTACAGGATGCGCTGCAGCGCCTGATGCGCGGGCGCACCACGCTCGTGATCGCCCACCGCCTCTCCACCATCGAGCATGCGGACCGCGTGGTGGTGATGGAGCGCGGCCGCATCGCGGAGCAAGGCACGCACGCCGAGCTGATGGCCCGTGGCGGGCTCTACGCGCGCCTGCAAGGCCTGGGCCACTCCTGATTCGGGGGCCGGCAGCCGCCTTTCAGCCGCCGGTGCGGCCTACCACTTGCCCTGCTGGGGCTGGCGCCGGCGGATGGCTTCGGCCACCAGATCGGCCATGTCCTGCCGCGCGGCGCGGCGCGCGAAATCGGCGGCGGTCAGGCCGACCTGGTTCTTGATCGTCGGATCCGCCCCCTGCTCCAGCAGAAAACGCGCCACGTCGGCGCGGCCATAGCTCACGGCCATCATGAGCGGCGTGGTGCCGTTGGGCGATTCGGCATCGATGTAGGCACTCTGCTCGATGAGCATCTGCGCCAGCTCCAGTTGCCGATCGGTCGTGCCCGACGCGGCGTAGTGCAGCGGCGTCCAACCGGTCTTGTTGACATCGGCATCCTTGGCGATGAGTGCGCGCGCCGCGGCGACCTGTCCGCGCAGGCACGCGATCATGAGCGGGCTCTCGTCCTTGGCATTGCGGGTCTCCACCTTGATGCCCGGCGCCGCCATGAGCGCATTGAACGCCTGCATGGAGCCCTGCTGCAACGCGAGCGTGAGACCGACCTCGCCTTTCGCACTGCGCGTATTGGGATCGAACCCCCGGCGGATGAGCGCCGTGATGTCGCGGGCCTCGTCGCGCACGATGGACGTGAAGAAGTCGTCGTAGGCGCCCGCATGCGCGCAGGCGCTGCACAGGCCCGCGGCGGCCACGGCGATGGAAGAGACGAAAACCCGGCGCGACAGCGTGGGGGTCATGGGGCGGCCTTTCGGAAGAACAGCGTATCGAAATTGCGGCTCGTGGCCTCGCCCACGGCATCGGCGTCGAGCCCTTTCAGCGCGGCGATCTGCTGCGCCACGAAGGGGACGTAGGACGGGTTGTTGGTCTTGCCGCGGTAAGGCACCGGCGCAAGGTACGGACTGTCGGTTTCGATCAGGAGCCGGTCGAGCGGCACGAAGGCCGCCACGTCGCGCAGCGGCTGGGCATTCTTGAACGTGAGGATGCCCGAGAACGAGATGTAGTAGCCGAGGTCCAGCGCGGCCCGCGCCACCTCGGCGCTTTCCGTGAAACAGTGGAACACGCCGCCCGCACGGTTGCCCGGGCCGTCTTCGCCCTCCTCGCGCAGGATCGCCAACGTGTCTTCGGACGCACTGCGCGTGTGGATGACCAATGGCTTGCCGCAGGCACGCGCGGCACGGATATGGGTGCGAAAGCGCTCGCGTTGCCATTCCAGGTCGGCCACGCTGCGGCCGCCCTTGCGGTCTTCCATGCCGTAGTAGTCCAGCCCCGTTTCACCGATGGCGATCACGCGCGGCAGGGCTGCACGGTCGAGGAGATCCTGCACCGAAGGTTCGGTGACGCCTTCGTTGTCCGGGTGCACGCCCACGGTGCTCCAGAAGTTGTCGTGCGCGAGCGCCAGCGCATGGACGCTGCCGAACTCCTCGATGGTGGTGCAGATGCAGAGCGCACGGGTCACGCGGGCCTCTACCATGGCCTCGCGGATCGTGGGCAGTTGCGCGGACAGCTCGGGAAAACTCAGGTGGCAATGCGAATCGGTGAACATGGCGGGAGGGATGTTAGGCGGGCCGGACAGCCGCGCCCGTAGGAAAACCGGCTGCGTGGGCACGAACGCCCGCCCAGACCACCCTGGCTGCAGCGCGCAGGCCGGCAGGAGCGTCGCAGACTGTGCCCGGCGGCGGGGCTCTGCGGGACAGCAGGCTCAGATGGTCTGCGTGGGCCGTTCCGAGCCCAGGGCGGAGCCCAGGATCTCTTCGATGCGGGCCCTGAGCACGCGGGACTTGTCGTCCTTCGGAAACTGGATGCCCACGCCCTGCGTCCGGTTGCCGGCAGCGCGGGCCGGGGTGACCCAGGCCACCCGGCCGGCGACGGGATAACGCTGGGTGTCTTCGGGAAGGGTGAGCAGCACGTACACGTCGTCGCCCAGGCGGTAGTCGCGCTGGGTGGGGACGAAGATGCCCCCTTCGACGAAGAACGGGATGTATGCCGCGTAGAGCGCCGCCTTCTCCTTGATGGCCAGCTGCATGACACTGGGGCGGGGGGCGCTGGGGGGGGTGCTCATGGTGGGGCCTGGCGGTCGTTCAATGGCGGGAGTTTAGGGCGTTTCGCGCCTGGGCAACAAGCGCCTCCAGCATGAGGCCGGCGTTGAACGGATGGTCCGCGGTGCGGGCTTCCTTGGCCAGGGCGCGGGCCCAGCGCGTGAGCGGCCCCACACCCGGAGGGGTCGGCAGGTCGGCCTCTGCAAAATACCGGGGCGCCGCGCCCACCCGCCTTGCGAGCAGGTCATGGCAGAGCTTCTGCAGCGCGTCCACGGCCTCGGGCGGCGACATCTCCGCCAGCGCGGTGGCATCGCCGCGCGCCACCGCCCGCGGAATCTGCGCCCACGACTGCGGGCTGCGCCCGCCCTGCGACAGGGCCAGCGCATCCTCGGGCCGCCCGCCGGCCGCGCGCAGCAGCGCCGCAGCGGCGTCGGCCGCGACGCCCTGCTCTGCCAGCCAGGCGAGCGATTGCGCCTCGTCCGGCCATTGCAGCGTATGGCCCAGGCACCGGCTGCGGATGGTGGGCAGCAGCTGGTGAGCGGCCTCGCTCGCCAGCACGAAACGCACGTCGCCGGCGGGCTCCTCCAGCGTCTTGAGCAGCGCGTTGGCGGCGATGGTGTTCATCTGTTCGGCGGGATACACCAGCACGGCCTTGCCCCGTCCGCGCGCCGAGGTGCGCTGTGCGAACTGCACCGCATCGCGCATGGCCTCCACGCGGATCTCGCGGCTGGCCTTGCGCTTCTTGTCGTCGATCTCCGCCTGCGCCTTCTCGGGGAGCGGCCAGCCGCGCGCCACCATCTCGGTTTCGGGCATGAGCACGCACAGATCGGCGTGCGTGCGCACCTCGATGGCATGGCAGCTGCCGCACTGGCCGCAGGCGCCATCCGGCGCAGGCGCTTCGCACAGCCAGGCGCGCACCATCTCCAGCGCCAGCGTGTATTGGCCCAGGCCGGACGGGCCGCTCAGCAGCCACGCGTGGCCCCGCTGGGCGAGCAGTTGCCGCCGTTGCGCGGCGATCCAGGGCGGGGTGGGAGCAGCCGTGGTCACGCCCATGCCGTGCTCCCTTGCGTGCCCAGCACACCCCGGGCGCGCAGGGCCGCCATGAGCTGGGCCCGCACCGCTTCGCGCGGCTGGTCGGCATCGAGCCGCGCGAAGCGGCCCGGATCGGCGGCTTCGCGGTCCGAGTACCCGCCGGCCACCCGGCGGAAGAATTCGGCGGGCTGCGCCTCGAACCGGTCCGGCGCCCGGGCACCGGAGAGGCGCGCTGCCGCCACCTCCGCCGCCAGGTCGAACCACAGCGTGAGGTCTGGATTCAGGATCGAATCGCCTTCATGCCGCAGTCCTGACTGGGTTATTTGCTCCAAATTCGATAGCACCGCACGATCGAAGCCCCGCCCGGCGCCCTGGTAGGCGAAGGTGGCATCGGTGAACCGGTCGCACAACACCGCTTCGCCCCGTTCGAGCGCCGGGACGATCACGGTGCGCAGGTGGTCGCGCCGGGCCGCGAAGACGATCAGCGATTCGGTGAGGGCATCCATGGCCTCGTTCAGGAGCAGCGACCGCAGGGTTTCGGCCAGCGGCGTGCCGCCGGGTTCACGGGTGACCGTGACGGTGCGGCCCTCGCTGCGCAGCGCCTCGGCCACGGCTTCGATGTGCGAGGACTTGCCCGCGCCATCGATGCCTTCGAATGTGATGAACCAACCCCGTCGCTGCATGGAAGAAAGACCTCTGGTGATGCGTGCCGTGTGCCTGCCGTGCCGAGCCCCGGGGCAGCCCTGCGCCCCGCCCCGGCACTACGGCTGGAGCCCCTGCCCCCGCTGGAAGCGGTTCACGGCGCGGTTGTGCTCGTCGAGCGTGGGACTGAACTGGCTCGTGCCGTCGCCCCGCGCCACGAAGTACAGCGCCTGCGTGCGCTCGGGCTGCACGGCCGCGATGAGCGAGGCCTTGCCGGGCATGGAGATCGGCGTGGGCGGCAGGCCCGGCCGGGTGTAGGTGTTCCAGGGCGTATCCGCCAGCAGGTCGCGCCGGCGCAGGTTGCCGTCGAACTTCTCGCCCATGCCGTAGATGACGGTGGGATCGGTCTGGAGCAGCATGCCGGTGCGCAGCCGGTTGCTGAACACCCCCGCGATCTGGCCGCGGTCGGAGGCGCGGCCGGTTTCCTTCTCGACGATGCTGGCGAGGATCAGCGCCTCGTCCGCGGTCTTGAGCGGCGTGTCGGCCGCCCGCTGCGCCCAGGCCGCCTCCAGGCGACGGTCCATCGCATGCAGCGCGCGGCGCAGCACGGCCAGGTCGCTCGTGCCCTTGGCATAGGTGTACGTGTCAGGAAAGAAGCGGCCCTCCGGGTGCATGCCCGGGCGTTCGAGCCGCAGCATGATGGCGTCGTCGGCCAGTCCCTGGGTGTCGTGCCGCAGCTGCTCTTCGCGGCCGAGGGCCTGGCGGAACTGCCGGAAGGTCCAGCCTTCCACGAGGGTGATGGCGCGCAGGGCCTCTTCGCCGCGCACGAGTTTCTGCAGCAGGCCGAAAGGCGTCGTGCCCGCGGGGATCTCGTAGTTGCCGGCCTTGATGAGGCGGTCCTTGCCCGAGATGCGGAACCACGCATACAGCAGGCGCGGATCGGTGTCCACGCCCGCGGCCACCGCGGCCGCGGCGACGCCGCGCGGGGTGGTGCCGGGCTCGATCTCGAGTTCCAGCGCCGGGGGTGCGCCCGCACCCGTGCCCGCGGCCGCGCGCAGCGGCAAAGGCTGGTTCAGCCACCAGTAGCCGGCGCCGGCCGCCGCGAAGGCCACCAGCACGATGAGTAGGAATAGACGGCGCACGACCCGAGAAGCAGAGGGGAAAGAGCCGGGCATGATAATTCACGGCATGACGTCCCCCCTGAATGGCCTGGCCCCCCTCAACGGGCTCGGCGTGATCCGCGTGCAAGGCGAAGACGCGGCGCAATTCCTCCACGGCCAGCTCACCCAGGACTTCCTGCTGCTGCCGCCCGGACAGGCCCGGCTGGCGGCCTTCCTCTCGGCCAAGGGCCGCATGCAGGCCAGTTTCATCGGCTGGCGCCAGGGCGATGCCGAGGTGCTGCTGGTCTGCAGCCGCGATCTGCTGGCCCCCGTGCTCAAGCGGCTTTCGATGTTCGTGCTGCGCGCCAAGGCGCGGCTCAGCGACGCCACGGCCGACTTCGCGCTCTGGGGCCTGGCGGGCGATGCCGTGCAGGCGGCCGCGGGCGGCGCGCAGGCCCCCTGGAGCCGCTCCGACACGCCCCAAGGCACGCTCATCCACCTATACCCCGCGGCCGGCCAGCCGCGGGCGCTGCTGGTGCAGCCCGCCGGGCAGCCCGCGCCCGCCGGCACGGCCCTGGCGCCCGGCCTGTGGGAATGGAGCGAAGTGCAGAGCGGCGTGCCCACCCTCACGGCGCCCCTGGCCGAGCTGTTCGTGCCACAGATGCTCAACTACGAATCCGTGGGCGGCGTGAATTTCAAGAAGGGCTGTTACCCGGGCCAGGAAGTGGTGGCACGCAGCCAGTTCCGCGGCACGCTCAAGCGCCGCACCTACGTCGCCCATGCGGCCGAAGCCGTGGCCGTGGGCGCCGAGGTGTTCGCGGCCAGCGACGCCGAGCAGCCCTGCGGCACCGTGGTGCAGGCCGCCCCCGCGCCCGGCGGCGGCTTCGACGCGCTGGTGTCGCTGCAGGTGGCCTCCACCGGCGAGGCGCTGCGCGTGGGCGGCCCGGAAGGCGTGCCACTCGCCCTGGGTGATCTGCCTTACGCGCTGCTCGAAGACATCTGAACGTGGCCGAGCCGCCGGGAACTGGTGATCGAGCGGTCGCCCTACGTCAGACGCGTTGAAACCACCACGGCTTTTCCGGCCAGAGGGCCGCGGAGCAGGCCAGGCCAGCGGACGCCGTGGAACGGGCTCTGCCCGGCCACCGGCGTCGTCCCCCTTCCCGCGCGCCAGCGCAAGAGAAGGGGGGGAGCGGCGTCAGCCGCTCAGGGGGATGCTCATATTCACGTGCGGCAGCCCGGCTTCCTCGTAGCGCTCACCATCCACCTCGAAGCCCGCGCGGCGGTAGAAGTTCTCTGCGGTGCACTGCGCATGCAGCGTGACCTGCCGGTCGCCGCGCTGACGGGCCGCCTCCACCAGCGCATCCAGCACGGCCCGGCCCCAGCGCTGGCCGCGCACCGTGCGGTCCACGGCCATGCGGCCGATGCGGGCCTCGCCGGGAGCGGGCTGCAGCAGCCGGCCCGTCGCCACGGGCAGGCCGATGCGGTTGTAGGCCACGGCGTGCAGGGCCCCCGCGTCTAGCGCATCGGCCTCCAGGGCCGGGTCGATGCCCTGCTCGTGCACGAACACGGCCATGCGCAGCCGCAGCGCATCCGCGCCCAGCGTGGCCCAGTCGCCCACGCGCATCTCCACCACCTCGTGCCCGGCCTCGTGGGCCTCGATGAGCGCGCGCAGCGCACCCGGCACGGGACGCGAGGTCTGGCTGGCCGGATCGGCGAACACGTAGACCAGCTCGCCCGACACCAGCAGGCGGTCGCCCGCGAAGATGCCGGCCTGGAACTGCATCGAACTGGTGCCGATGCGCGCGCAGCGCAGGCCCACGTCCAGCACGTCGTCCAGCCGCGCCGAGCCGTGGTATTCGAGCGTGGCCTTCTTGACGTACAGCTCGCCGCCCAGCGCCTGCATGCCCGCTTCGTAGGGCATGGCCAGGGCCCGCCAATAGGCCGACATGGCCGTGTCGATGTACATCAGGTAGTGGCCGTTGAAGACGATCTTCTGCATGTCCACCTCGGCCCAGCGCACGCGCAGGCGTTCGGTGCAGCGGAAATCAGCGCGGCGCATCATGGGGTTTCCTCCGTGTCGGGATCGGGCAGTCCGAAGGCCGCGCGCAGTGCGGCGGCGGCATGGGCATGGGCCGTGCGCGCCTCGGGAATGGCGCGGCCCATCTTGATGAATTCGTGCGTCACGCCGCGGTAGATCTCAAGGTCCACCGCAACGCCCGCGGCGCGCAGCCTGTCGGCGTAGGCGATGCCCTCGTCCACGAGCGGGTCGCATTCCGCCAGGCCGACCCAGGCGGGCGCCACGCCGTCCACGTCGGGCGCGTTGAGCGGCGCGAAGCGCCAGTCGTCACGCTCGCCGCGGTCGATGTAGTGGCTGAAGAACCAGGTGATGGCCGGCTCTTCCAGCACGAATCCGCGGGCGTAGGCCGCATGCGACGGCGTGTCCTGGTGGGCCGTGCAGCCCGGGTAGAACAGCAGTTGCAGCGCCAGCGGCAGGCCCGCATCGCGCGCCTGCAGGGCGGCCACCGCGGCCAGCGTGCCCCCGGCGCTGTCGCCGCCCACCGCCAGCCGGGCGGGGTCGATCCCCAGGGACGCGCCCTCCGCGGCCAGCCAGGCCAGCGCGTCCCACGTGTCTTCCACGGCCGTCGGAAAGCGGTGCTCGGGCGCAAGCCGGTAATCGAGCGAGACCACCGCGCAGCCGGCGCGCCGGGCGATTTCGCGGCACAGCGTGTCGTGGGTGGCGATGCTGCCCACCGTGAAGCCGCCGCCGTGCAGGTAGAGCAGCGCCGGCAGCGGCCCGCCGCCCGGGCGGGGCGCGTAGAGACGCGCGGGCAAGGCATGGCCGTCCCGCGCGGGCAGGCGCAGCTCGTCCACGCGGGCCAGCGCGGGCTTGGGGATTTCGAGCACGCCGGCACCCAGTTCGTAGGCGGCCCGGGCCTCGGCCACGGGCACGGTTTCCATGGGCGGGCGGCGCGCGCGGTGCATGCGGTCGATCACGCTGCGCATCTGCGGCGTGAGGTGGCGCGCGGCGGCAGCGTCGGCATGCAAGGCGGAGGAAGGATGGGAGAGAGCGGTCACGGGACGGAAACGCAAGAGCAGTTCGACAGAGAACGGGCAGGAACGGAATGCGAAAGACCTGGACGGCGCCGCCGCGGAGAGCGCGAGATCGCCGGCGCAGCGAAGGCCGCCGCCGATCATCCCCGAAAAACCGCGGCCGGCGCAGCCCCGCACGCAACGCCCGCGCACGGCAGCGGAAAGGCCCTGCCGCGAAGGCTGCGCTACTTGAATTCGACCCGCACGGGCGCCGCCCCCGGCAGGCCGGCGAAGGTGGCCGTCACGGCCAGCCCGGGCTGGGGCGGCAGCAGCGCGGAGAAGGATCCGAGGCTCACGAGGTCGCCCGGCTGCAGCGTGATCTCCTCCTTCTGCAGCGCGCCCGCCAGCCAGACCACGGCCTGCAGCGGGTGGCCCAGGATGTCGCTGCCGCGCCCGCCGCCCAGGCGCACGCCGGCCGCATCGGTGAGGGTGACCGACATCGAGGCCAGCGCATCCAGGAGCGCATAGCGCTCGGCACGCAGCGCCGGCACGGCGATGGGCGTGCCGGCCACGCCCAGGCGCGCGCCCACGTTGATGGCCGCCACGCCCGCACCGTCGAGCTGCGGCGGAGCCTGCACCAGCAGATCGGGCAGCTCGATGAACGGGATCACCTGGTCGATGGCGTCCAGCACCTCCAGGGGCGTGCGCGCATGGTTGATGGCCGCGCTCTTCACGCGCACGAGCATGTCGGCTTCATAGAGCGGCCGCGCGCCGAAGGCTGCGTCCACCGTGCTGCCGGAAGGCAGCACCATGCCCGCGTAGAGCTTGCCCCAGACCGGCTGGTCGGTGCGGAACCGCTGCTGCACGGCCGGGTTCGTGAGCCCGGCCTTGTAGCCCACGGGCTTGCCGAGCCGCTGCGCGAGCAGGGCATTGAATTTGGCGCGCGTGCAGGCGGCGTCGGCCGCGTCCATCGGCGGCGGGTTGGCGGCGGGCGTGCGCGCGGCATAGTTCGCCGCAAGGTCGGCCACCTGCGCGTCGTCCAGGCAGGCCGCCTGCGCGGCTGTCGCACAAGCGACGGCCACCAGGGCCGCTGTGAGGGTTTGCTGCAGGACCATGGAAAGCTCCGGGGTAATAGATTGGTGGATGGAACCGGCGCCGGTGCAACCTGCACGGCGCCGCCGCCGCCATCAGACCACCAACGCGCCCGGCGCGCATTCTGGCAATCACCACCATGGCCCTCATCCACTACATCACCCAGATCCAGATCGACTTCGGCGCGGTGCGGCTGCTCGCGCAGGAATGCGAACGCGCGGGCATCGCCCGCCCCCTCGTGGTCACCGACGCCGGCGTCAAGGCGGCCGGCGTGCTGCAGCATGCGCTGGATGCGCTCTCCGGCCTGCCCGTGGCCGTGTTCGACCAGACGCCGGCCAACCCCACCGAGGCGGCCGTGCGCGCGGCCGTGGAGGTCTACCGGGCCCACGGCTGCGACGGGCTCGTGGCCGTGGGCGGCGGATCGGCCATCGACTGCGCCAAAGGCATCGCCATCGCGGCCACGCACGAGGGCCCGCTCACGCACTACGCCACCATCGAGGGCGGCTCGCCGCGCATCACGGAGCGCGTCGCGCCCCTCATCGCCGTGCCCACGACGGCCGGCACCGGCAGCGAAGTGGCGCGCGGGGCGATCATCATCGTGGACGACCACCGCAAGCTCGGCTTCCACTCGTGGCACCTGGTGCCCAGGACGGCCATCTGCGACCCCGAACTGACGCTGGGCCTGCCGCCGCACCTCACCGCCGCCACGGGCATGGACGCGATCGCGCACTGCATGGAGACCTTCATGTCCTCGGCCTTCAATCCGCCGGCCGACGGCATCGCGCTCGACGGCTTGGCGCGCGGCTGGGCCCACATCGAGCGGGCCACGCGCGACGGGCAGGACCGCGAGGCGCGCCTGCAGATGATGAGCGCGAGCATGCAGGGCGCCATGGCCTTCCAGAAAGGGCTGGGCTGCGTGCATTCGCTGAGCCACAGCCTGGGCGGCGTCAACCCGCGGCTGCACCACGGCACGTTGAACGCCGTCTTCCTGCCTTCCGTGGTGCGCTTCAACGCCCAGGACGCCGCCGTGCGCCGCGACCGCCGGCTGGAGCGCATGGCGCATGCGATGGGCCTGGGCTCGGCAGCCGACGTGCCCGACGCCATCCTCGACATGAGCGCCAGGCTGGGCCTGCCCACGGGCCTCGCCGCGATGGGCGTCACGCCCGACGCCTGGGACGACGTGATCCGCGGCGCCATGGCCGACCACTGCCACAAGACCAACCCGCGCGAAGCCAGCGCGGACGACTACCGGGCGATGCTGGCGGAATCGATGTAGGCAGGAGCGCCCGCGCTCAGAGCGGCTCGACCGCCTCCAGCGGGCACCCGCCCTCCACCCACGCGGCGAACTCGTCGGCCAGTTGCCGGCTGGCCGCCACCGCCGCGCCCCAGGCGCGGGCGCGGGCCGGCGTGTCGGTGCCGTAGCGCAGGAAGTCCTGCCGGTCGGGCAGCTTGCCACCCGGCAGGCACGCGCTCACCCAGGCGGGGTCGGGCGAGAGCAGCACCACCCGATCGAGCGCCCGCGTGGCCCGGTGGCGCCAGCGCAGCCCCTTGTCGAGCCAGCCCGGCACCACCTGCTGCTGGAAGTGGGGGTACAGCACCAGCCGGCCGGGTGCGGCAGCATTGGAGTCAAAACCCTTCCATGCCGCCGTATTCATTGAATAGTTTGCTATATCTTTAATAGCATTCGGATGTCCATAGCGCAGATGCAGGTGGTAGTCGGTGATGCCGCCGTCCCAGTAGGCGCCGCGTGGTGCGCCCGGGATGTCGTGCACCGCCTGCAGCACGAACGGGATCGAGCAGCTCGCCTGCAGCGCGGGCAGGAAGTTGTCTTCGCGCAGCGCCACCTGCCGCGTGGGGTAGTCGCCGGTAGCGAAGGGCAGCGCGGCCGGTGCGGAGTGCGGCCCTCCTCCGCCGGCGCCCGCCGGTCCGCCCGGCCCGGCCGCTCGCACGGGGGACGAAGAGAACACCACCCGTTCCAGCCACAGCCCCATCGCGCGCCGGTGCACCGCATTGGCCGCGAACGCGCCGAGGTAGCCGAGCGGCGTGGCGACCCGGTGCTCCCGCGCGAGCAGGTGCCGGCCGCGGGAAGTGACCAGGTGCAGCCGGAACCGCGGGTGCGAGAGCACCTCGGCCACATGGCCTGCATAGAAGGCCTGCAGGCTCTGGCCGAACCGCTCGCTGACGTGGGCGGGCGCGGGGCGCGTGCGGCCGGGCGGCACGTCGTAGGCCTGGTGGATGTAGGCCTGCTCCAGGCGGTCGAAGGCCTCCACGGGCCGCGCCATGCAGGCCGTGGCCATGCGCCAGGCGCCGATCGAGGCGCCCACGAGGTCCACGGGCCCGGCACCGCGCGCCAGCCAGTCGCCGAAGAGAAAGCGGTCCAGCGGGCCCAGCACCAGCCCCTTGGGCCCGCCCGCGGCGGCCGGCACCACGCCGATGTCGGAGGGCCCGAGGCCGTGGCATGCGATGTGCCGGAGCGCCTCCGGTCCGGCGTGGATGCGCAGCGCGCGCAGCGGCCGGGGCGCCGTCATGCGCACCCCCGGCAGGGCGGCAACGCGCGGCGCATCACACCATGTAGGCGCTCGCGTCCGCGTGCGCCGTCCAGTCGATGGAGTCCTGCTGCAGCACCATGTCGATGTCCAGGCCCAGCGGCAGCCCGACTTCCGCGGGGAACGACACGGCCAGTTCCTTGTCGCCCCAGCCGGCCTCGCGCGCCCAGGCCCGCCAGGCGGCGAGGTGCAGGACGCCCGCCAGGGGCTCGTAGACGCTGTTGTCGAACGGCGCGTGCTGGTACTGCAGCGCATCGACCACCATCTGCGGCAATTGCCAGCGCCGCGCCATGGCCGCGCTCACCTCGCCGAAACCGTATCCGAGCAGGCGCTGCTCCAGCGCCGCGCGGCGCGGGTCGAACAGGCCCACCAGCGAGTTGATCGACACCAGCCGTTCGGGGTGGCCCAGGTGGATCAGCAACTCGCCCAGGCCGTGCAGCAGGCCGGCCGTGTAGGCGGCCAGCGGGTTGTGCCGCACGATGCCGGCCAGCGAGCGCGCCATCTTGGCCGTGTGCAGGCTGTAGCGCCAGAACTGCTGCAGGTTGACGCCCGGCACCGAGCGCGAGGTGGTGCCCAGCGCCGCCGAGCCGACCAGCGTCTGCAGTTGCGGCACGCCCACCAGCGCCAGCGCCTCGGGCACGCCACAGATCGCGCGCGGGGCTTGGAAGGCGGGAGTGTTGGCCAGCTCCAGCAGGCGCGCCGCCAGGGCGGGGTCGGTGCAGAAGATCTGCGTGAGGCGGCGCAGGCTGGGCTCGGCGTGCGCGAGTTCGGCCATCAGCAGCGCCACCGCGCGCGGATGGCTCGGCAGCGCCACGGGCATTTCCAGCAGGGCGTTGAGTTCCATGGCGTGGGGCGGGCGGGGACCGGCCCATTATCCATGCCCGCAACGCCTTTTACCGTTTGTGACCTTGGAGCTTCGCGAAGGCCGACGCCATGGCCGACGGGGCCGCCGGCTCCGGTGCGCGGCGCTGCGGCGCGGCATGGCCCCGGCCCGCGCCTTCGAAGCGGTTGTCGCGCGCGCCACGGCCATCCGCATCGCGGCGGGCCGGTGCGGCATCGAGCTTCATCGTGAGGCTGATGCGCTTGCGCGGGGCGTCCACCTCCAGCACCTTCACCTTGACGATGTCTCCCGTCTTCACGACCTCGCGCGCATCCTGGACGAACTTGTGGCTCAGCTGGCTCACGTGCACGAGGCCGTCCTGGTGCACGCCCAGGTCCACGAACGCGCCGAACTGCGCCACGTTGCTCACCGTGCCCTCCAGCACCATGCCCTCCTTCAGGTCGGCGATGTCCTCCACGCCGTCGTTGAAGCGCGCCACCTTGAAGTCCGGGCGCGGATCGCGGCCGGGCTTCTCCAGCTCGGCCAGGATGTCCTTCACGGTGATGACGCCGACCTTCTCGTTGGCGAACAGCTCGGGCTTGAGCTGCTTGAGCATGTCGGCGCGGCCCATCACCTCGTTCACGGGCTTGGCGGTGTGCGCCAGGATGCGCTCCACGACCGGGTAGGTTTCGGGGTGCACGCCCGTCATGTCGAGCGGGTTGTCGCCGCCGCGGATGCGCAGGAAGCCGGCCGACTGCTCGAAGGTCTTGGCACCCAGGCCCGCCACCTCCATCAACTGGCGGCGGCTGCGGAAGGCCCCGTTGGCCTCGCGCCAGCGCACCACGGCCTTGGCCACGCTGCCCGAGAGGCCCGACACGCGCGAGAGCAGCGGTGCGCTCGCGGTGTTGAGGTCCACGCCCACGGAGTTCACGCAGTCCTCGACCACCGCGTCCAGCGTGCGCGCCAGCTCGCTCTGGTTCACATCGTGCTGGTACTGGCCCACGCCGATGCTCTTGGGGTCGATCTTCACGAGCTCGGCCAGCGGGTCCTGCAGGCGCCGCGCGATGCTGGCCGCGCCGCGCAGGCTCACGTCCACGTCGGGCATCTCCTGGCTCGCGTATTCGCTGGCCGAATACACCGAAGCACCCGCTTCGCTCACCACGACCTTCTCGAATGCGAGGTCGGCCTTCGCCACCATCTTGAGCAGGTCGGCCGCCAGCTTGTCGGTCTCGCGGCTCGCGGTGCCGTTGCCGATGGCCACGAGCTGCACGCCGTGCTTCTGCACGAGGCGCGCGAGCGTGTGCAGCGAGCCGTCCCAGTCGCGGCGCGGCTCGTGCGGGTACACCGTGGCGGTCTCCACCAGCTTGCCGGTGGCATCGACCACCGCCACCTTCACGCCGGTGCGGATGCCGGGGTCCAGCCCCATCACCGCGCGCGGGCCGGCCGGCGCCGCCAGCAGCAGGTCGCGCAGGTTGTCGGCGAAGACCTTGATCGCCACCTTCTCGGCCTCCTCGCGCAGGCGCGAGAACAGGTCGCGCTCGGTGGAGAGGCTGAGCTTCACGCGCCAGGTCCAGGCCACGCATTTGCGGATCAGGTCGTCGGCCGCGCGGGCCGCATGGCTCCAGCCCAGGTGCAGCGCGATGCGGCCTTCGGCGATGCTGGGCTTGCCCGGTTCGGGCTCCACGGGCAGCACGAGCTTGGCCTCGAGGATCTCCAGCGCGCGGCCGCGGAACACCGCCAGCGCACGGTGCGAGGGCACGCGGCCGATGGGTTCGTCGTATTCGAAATAGTCGCGGAACTTGGCCACCTCGGGGTCGGCCTCGTTCTTCGCATCCACCTTCTTGCTGCGCAGCAGGCCCTCGGTCCAGAGCCATTCGCGCATCAACTGCACGAGGGCCGCGTCCTCGGCCCAGCGCTCGGAGAGGATGTCGCGCACACCGTCGAGCACCGCGAAGGTGGTGGAGAAATCGGCGCCGGGCTTGCCGTCGTCCAGCACCTCGGGCGGCCGCAGGAAGGCCTGCGCCTCGGTGGCCGGGTCGAGCGTGGGATCGGCGAACAGGCGGTCGGCGAGCGGCTCGATGCCGAACTCACGCGCGATCTGGCCCTTGGTGCGGCGCTTCTGCTTGAACGGCAGGTAGATGTCTTCCAGCTCCTGCTTGGTGGGCGCCGCGGCGATCGCGGCACGCAGCGCGTCGGTGAGCTTGCCCTGCTCGTCGATCGCCTTCAGCACCGCGCCGCGGCGGTCGTCCAGCTCACGCAGGTACGCCAGGCGCGCGTCCAGTTCGCGCAGCTGCACGTCGTCCAGACCGCCCGTGACTTCCTTGCGGTAGCGCGCGATGAAGGGCACCGTCGCCCCACCGTCGAGCAGCTCCACCGCCGCGCGGACCTGCTTTTCCTCCACCCTGATTTCCGTGGCCAGTTGCCGGATGATCTGCTGCATATCCCTTGCGAAAGAACGCCGAAAAACGAAGCGGGCGAGTGTGCCATAGCGGCGCGGACGCCCACCGGCCGGCCAGAAGGACACACGGGAGCCGACAACAATTCGTGACACAGTGGCCACGCCACGCCACGCCACGCCACGCCACGCCACGCCACGCCACGCCACGCCACGCCACGCCCTGTCCGGGACACGGCATGGCCTACAGCGCCCTGTCATAGCGCCGGTCATGGCGACCGGAGGCGTCGCCGCCCCGACCGCCGATACCATGGCCGCTCCGATGCAAGAATCCCTTTTCGGCGACGACCTTCCGCCCCCTCCTCCACCGCCCCCGCCGCCCGCCCCGGCCGCGGACCCGGCCCCCTCGGATACCAAACCTCCCGCCGCACCGGCGCGGCGCGGCGCCGGCGGCGTGCGGCCCGTCGCACCGGATGCCGACCTGCTCGCGCTCGCCGCAGCGCTCCCGCCCCCTTTGCGGCTGGGTGGCTCGTCCTGGAGCTATCCCGGCTGGAAGGGCCTCGTCTGGGAGGGCGATCATTCCGAATCCACGCTCGCCCGGCAGGGCCTGGCGGCGTATGCGCAGCATCCGCTGATGCGCACCGTGAGCATCGACCGGGGGTTCTACCGGCCGCTCACGGTGAGCCAGTACGCGGGCTACGCGGCCCAGGTGCCGGAGGACTTCCGCTTCATCGTGAAGGCGCCGAGCCTCGTGACCGATGCGCTCGTGCGCGCCGAGGACGGCCGGGGACGCGCGCCCAATCCGGCCTTTCTGGACGCTGCGCTGGCGCTGCAGGAATTCGTGGCGCCGGCGCTGGAGGGCCTGGGGGCCAAGGTCGGGGCGCTGGTGTTCCAGCTGAGCCCCCTGCCACTCGCGCAGCTCGACCGCCTCGAAGCCACCATCGAGCGCCTCGGCGCCCTGCTGCGCGCCATGCCGCCGCTCGCGCCCACCGCGCCGGACGGCGTGCTGGCCGTGGAGGTGCGCGATCCGCAATGGCTGTGGCCCGAGTACGAGCCGCTGTTCGCGGATGCCCTGCGTTCGGCCGGCGCCACCTACTGCCTGGGCTTGCACGCCAAGATGCCCCCGCTCCAGGAGCAGCTGCGGCTGCTGCGGCGCCTGTGGCCCGGCCCGCTGGTGTGCCGCTGGAACCTCAACCCCGTGCATGGCGCCTATGGCTACGAAGATGCCGAAGCGCTCTACAGCCCGTTCGACCGCATCGTCCACCCCGCGCCGGAGGTGCAGGCCGTGCTGGCCCGCGCCCTGTCCGGCATCACCGGCGCCGGGCAGAACGCCTTCGTGGCGATCAGCAACCATGCGGAGGGCTGCGCGCCCCTCACGATACGGACCCTGGCCGCGCAGGTGGCAGCGCTGCGCGCTCCGCAGCCATCGCCACCGCCGGACTAAATCGCTATTTTTTTAATAGCAAACTATTCAATGAATCCGGCGGCATGAGGGCTGTTCAATGCCCATTCGTGCGCTGCGTGCCGGCCGGGCGCAGGCGCAGCACGCTGCACACGCCCGCCAGCACCGCGCAGCCCGAAGCGAGCCACAGCGCCACGGTTTCCGCGCGGCCGCCGTGGGTGCCCCACACCGCGAAGATCACGGCCAGCAGCACGGCGCCGAGCGTCTGCCCGGTCAGGCGCGCCGTGCTCAGCATGCCGCCGGCGGCGCCCGAGCGCTGCAGCGGCGCCGAGGTCACGATGGTGTGGTTGTTGGGCGACTGGAACAGCGCGAACCCGGCACCGCACAGCGCCATCCGCCAGACGACGCCCAGCGCGCCCGGGTCGACCGGCAGGGTGGCCAGCGCGGCGAGCCCACCCGCCAGCACCGCCATGCCGATACCGCCCAGCACTCCGTCCGGCACGCGCCCGATCAGGCGGCCGGCCAGCGGCGCCACCGCCACGATGGCCAGCGGCCACGGCGTGATCAGCAGCCCGGCCTCCACGTGCGAGCGCCCGTGGGCCTCCAGCAGCAGAAAGGGCAGCGAAAGGAATGCCAGCATCTGCGCGCAGAACGCCGCCACCGACGCCCCCATCGACAGCGCGAACACGGGGATGCGCATCAGGTCCACGGGGAAGAGCGGCGTGGCATGGCGCCGTTCGAGCGCGATCTGCCGGCGCAGGTAGACCACGCCCACGGCCACGCCCGCCAGCAGCATCGCCGCCCCGGCGAGCGGCGAGCCGCCCGCCTCGGCGCGCACGCCCAGCTGGTCGCCCCCGATGAATACCAGCGCGAACATCAGCACATTGAGCGCCACGTCCAGCACCGAGAACCGCGCCGCGCCGGCGCCGGGCGCGCTGCCCGCCGGCCGCTGCGGGTTGAAGGGCAGCGCGCGGCGCCCGAGCCAGAGCGTCACCAGCCCCAGCGGCAGATTGATGGCGAACAACATCGGCCACGACGACACCGACAGGATGGCCGCGGCCACCGAGGGACCGGCCACCGACGAGGCCGCCACCACCAGCGAGTTGATCGCCAGCCCCTGTCCCAGGCGCGCGCGTGGGTAGGTCAGCCGCACCAGTGCCGCGTTCACGCTCATGATCCCGGCAGCCCCCAGGCCCTGCACGGCACGCGCCGCGATGAGCGTGGTGAGCGACGAGGCAAGCATCGCTCCGATGGACGACACCGCGAACAGCAGCATGCCGATGAGGTAGACGCGCCGGTAGCCGATGCGCTCTCCCAGCGCCGCCAGCGGCAGCAGCATGCCGAGCGTGGCGATCTGGTAGGCGTTCACCACCCAGATGGCCTGCGGCGCGCCGGCATTCAACTCGCGCGCGATGGCGGGCAGGGCGAGATTGACGATGCTGCCGTCCAGCACCGCGACCGCGATGCCCAGGATGATGACCAGCATGGCCCGCGCGCGGGCAGGAGGCTCGAGCCCGTCCGGCACTCCCGCAGGAACCGCAGCGCCGGCAGCGGAGGCTGGAGCCTGCGCGCCGGCCATCGGGGCGGCGTCGTTCGTCAACCCTGCGCCCCCTGCCCTGCCGCCGGGGCCGACGGGCCGCCGCGGCCGAGGGTGATCCAGCAGAGCGCCACGCCCAGAAAGGCGCCCGTGGCCATCCCGGTCACCATGGGCAGCGGCCGGCCATCGGCGAACATGCCGACCAGCGCCATCGCCACGGCGCCCGTCAGCATCTGCAGCGTGCCCATGAGCGCGGAGGCCGTGCCGGCGATCGCTCCGTGGTCTTCCAGCGCGAGGACCGAGGTGGTGGGAATCACCAGCCCCATCAGGGCGCTAGCCACGAAATACAGCGCGATCAGCACGGCCAGCCGGTCGCCGCCCAAGAGGTAGTAGGTGAGCATCGCGGCCATCACCAGCCCCGACGCCGTGGCCGCCACCTTCACCAGCGGCACGAGCCCATAGCGCGCGCTCAGCATGCCGTTGAACTGGGCCATCGCGAAGAACGCGGCCGCGTTGAAGGAGAACGCCAGGCTGTACTGCAGCGGCGTGAGCCCGTAGTGGTTGATCAGCACGAACGGCGAACCGGCCAGGTAGACGAAGAAACCCGCCATCGCGCAGCCGCCGATGAACACCAGGCCCATGTAATGGGGATCGCGCAGCAGCTGTGCGTAGCCGCGCAACGCACCGGCCAGATTGCTGCCTGCACGGTCGGCAGCGGGCCGGGTTTCCTGCAGTGCAGAGCGCACCAGCAACAGGCCAGCCACCGCCGCCACCGCCACCGCCCAGAAAACGCCGCGCCAGCCCGCCACGGCGATCACTCCGCTGCCCGCCAGAGGCGCGAGCAAGGGCGACACGCTGAACACCAGCATGAGCAGCGACATCAGCCGCGCGGCCTCGGGGCCCGTGTGCAGGTCACGCACCACCGCGCGCGGCACCACCATGCCCGCCGCGGCGCCCAGGCCCTGCAGGAAGCGCAGCACCAGCAAGGCTTCGATGCTGGTCGCCAGCGCGCAGCCGATGCTGGCCACCGTGAAAAGCCCCAGGCCGAAATACAGCGGAGGCTTGCGCCCCGCCATGTCGGACACGGGGCCGTAGAGCAGCTGGCCCGCCCCGAGCGACAGGAAAAAGGCCGTCAGGCTCCATTGCACGGCACCCACGGGCGCATCCAGGCCGCGCCCGATCTCGGGCAGCGCGGGCAGGTACATGTCGATGGCGAAGGGCCCGATGGCCGAAAGCAGGCCCAGAACCAGGGCCATGCGCAGAAAAGGCGAAGAAGACATCACCGCATTGTCGCCAGTCGGGGAGTCCCCGGCAGGCCTGCGGCTTGTGGCGGCCGACAGCGGCGCTGCTACAGATATTTCAGCCAGGCCAGATCCTTGCGGCGGGCCTTGAACGCCCCGAACGCCCGCACCGGCCGGTAGAGCAGCACGGCGAGCAATGCCGTGCATAGCCAGATCTGCCACATCGCACCGAAGCCGAAAACCGTTCCCCGGTTGGGCCCCCACACCGCGAGCGCGCCCAGATACAGGGCCTTGAGCACATACAGGTGCAGCACGTAGAAGAACATGGGCGCAGCGCCGAAGGCCACGAGAATGCGCAGCCACCGCGCAGCCGGCACGCGTTCGAAGGCCCAGAGGAGCCCCAGTCCCGAACCCAGCGTGAGGGCCACGAACAGCAGCGAAGGCGGGTACTTCGTCACGTTGAGAAAGCCCATCGTGGTTTCCAGCGCCGTGCCGCCCACCGTCCATGGCTTGTCGCCATAGAGGTTCAGGCCACGCACCGCGAAGAACAGCCCCAGAAGCCCCAGCGCCCAGGCGAGCAGCCGCCGCTGGCGGGCTGCCGCATCCTGCGAGGGGGAGAACCAGGGTCCTGCGGCATAACCCAACGCGATCACGCCGATCCAGGGCAAGACCGGATAGGAGGTTCGCAGGCGCAGCACCCCTTCTTCGCCCAGCCAGCCACGGTCATGGAGAATCGCCCAGGGCACATGCAACGGGTGCCCGGCGGGAAAGTGCCATCCATCCAGCAGGTTGTGCCCGGTGACCACGGCCAGGCCCACCGCCGCCAGCACGCCGCGCGGCAGCCACAGCAGCGCTGCCAGCGCCAGCATGCTGAGGCCGATCGCCCAGATCACCTGCAGATAGATGACGCGAGGAGGCCACTGGAAGGTCCAGGCGAAATTGACCAGCGTGACTTCGAGCAGCACGAGAAACAGCCCGCGCTTGAGCAGGAAGACCGATGCCGTCGTCCGTGCGTCGGTCTGCCGCGACCCGTAGAGGAAAGCGGACAACCCGGTCAGGAAGACGAAAACCGGAGCGCACACGTGCGCGAGCAAACGGCTGAAGAAGACTGCGGGAGACGTGTCGGCAACCACCATCGGGTCCATCACCTGCTGGTGCAGGAAGAATGTCTCCCGCACATGGTCGAGCAACATGAACAGGATCACCAGCCCGCGCAGCGCATCGATGGATTGCAGGCGCGATGAGGGAGGGACAGGCACAGGCGAGGAAACGTAAGACACGGCGGGACGGCAGGAGGGATGGACGAATGCGCAGGCAGGAACCTGTCGCCGCGATCGAAGGGTCGCTTTGCAGCCACGGCATGCGCAACGCTTTTCGAAAAGCCTGCGATTGTGCCGTCCAGTTGCTGGTCAAGAGGGCTTACACAAAAAACGTCCAGCCTTTGTGCAGAAACCCGCATCTATAAACGCAAGCCACCTCGACCCTGCGCCTTCAGGAAAACAACACATCACCCGCCGCCCAGAGCACGAGGGCTGAAACACCGTTCGGAAAAAACAAAAGCCGCAACGACAAATCGCTGCGGCTTTGAATATGTTTTCGGAGCCCGATTAAATTAGGCCCTGATTAACTGGCGGAGTGGACGGGACTCGAACCCGCGACCCCCGGCGTGACAGGCCGGTATTCTAACCAACTGAACTACCACTCCTGGCAGGCAGCGTTTGCTTGCACATCCGTGCAAACCAAGTGCTACAAACTTGGCGACCCTACGGGGATTCGAACCCCGGTACTCACCGTGAAAGGGTGATGTCCTAGGCCTCTAGACGATAGGGTCAAAACCTGGAACCAACGACTGGCTAACTCTCAGTGGTGGAGGTAAACGGGATCGAACCGATGACCTCTTGCATGCCATGCAAGCGCTCTCCCAGCTGAGCTATACCCCCACTTTTCCTGGCTTTCACCAAGAAGAACCTTGAAAGTTGCACTTTCAAGGTCCATGACTGGCGGAGTGGACGGGACTCGAACCCGCGACCCCCGGCGTGACAGGCCGGTATTCTAACCAACTGAACTACCACTCCTGGCAGGCAGCGTTTGCTTGCACATCCGTGCAAACCAAGTGCTACAAACTTGGCGACCCTACGGGGATTCGAACCCCGGTACTCACCGTGAAAGGGTGATGTCCTAGGCCTCTAGACGATAGGGTCAAAACCTGGAACCAACGACTGGCTAACTCTCAGTGGTGGAGGTAAACGGGATCGAACCGATGACCTCTTGCATGCCATGCAAGCGCTCTCCCAGCTGAGCTATACCCCCACTTGGACAGAACCTGTATTAACTACTGGCGCTATCTTCTGAGCCTCGAATTATAGACAGCTTTTTATGCGTTTCGCAATCTGGCGGCAATTTTTTCGCGCCCCAGCAATTCAAGGACGGCATCGACCGAAGGTGTATGCGCAGTGCCCACGGTCAGCACGCGAACGGGCATGGCCAGTTGCGGCATCTTCAGGCCATGGGCGGTGAGCACTTCCTTGAAGGCGGTGGCGATGGAGGCCTTGTCCCATGCGCATCCTGCCAACGCTGCGGAGAGCGCTCCGATGGCGGGCTTCACGGCGTCCACCACGTGCTTGGCACGCTCCTCTTCGTTGGGCACCACATCGCCGTAGAAAACGAAGGCCCAGTCGCACAGCGACACCAATGTGTCGCAGCGGTCCTTGAAAAGCGCGCAGATGCGGGGCAGCCGCCCATCGGCAAGGTCGGTCTCCGCGATCCCACGCTCCAGCAGGCGGGGGGCGATCAACTCCGCCAGCCGCTCATCGGAAGAAGCCTTCATGTGCTGGGCATTCACCCAGCGCAGCTTGGCTTCGTCGAACTGCGCGGCGCTGCGCCCCAGGTGGTCCAGATCGAACCATCCCAGGAACTGCTCGCGCGAGAAGATCTCGTCGTCGCCATGGCTCCAACCCAGGCGGGCAAGATAGTTCACCATGGCTTCCGCCAGATAGCCTTCCTCGCGGTATTGCGTCACGGCCTTGGCGCCATTGCGCTTGCTCATCTTCTCGCCCTGCTCATTGAGCACGGTCGGCAGGTGGGCGTACACGGGCGGCTCCTTGCCCAACGCACGAAAGATGTTGATCTGCCGCGGCGTGTTGTTCACGTGGTCATCGCCGCGGATCACATGCGTGATCGCCATGTCGATATCGTCCACCACCACGCAGAAGTTGTAGGTGGGCGTGCCATCGGGGCGCGCGATCACGAGATCGTCCAGCTCTTCGTTGCGGATCTCGATGCGGCCCTTGACCTTGTCTTCCCACACGACCGATCCGCCGATGGGATTGCAGAACCGCAAAACGGGCTGCACGCCCGCGGGGATCGCCGGCAGCGTCTTGCCGGGTTCGGGCCGCCACGTGCCGTCGTAGCGCGGCTTTTCCTTGGCCTGCATCTGCCGCTCGCGCAGGGCATCGAGTTCCTGCACGCTCATGTAGCACGGGTACACGAGGCCTTGCGCCTGCATCTGGGCCAGCACCTCCTTGTAGCGATCCATGCGCTGCATCTGGTAGAACGGGCCCTCATCGGGCTGCATGCCCAGCCACTGCATGCCTTCCAGAATCACATCGACGGCGGCCTGGCTCGATCGCTCCACGTCGGTGTCTTCGATGCGCAGGATGAAATCCCCGCCCGTGGCGCGGGCGAATGCCCAGGGATAGAGAGCAGACCGGATGTTGCCCAGGTGGATGAAGCCCGTGGGCGACGGAGCGAAACGGGTGCGCACGCGTTGCGTGCCGCCAGCGGAAGCTGCGGAAGAAGGGCTTTGGCTCATTGCAAGGTATCCAGGCCGCGCGCAAGGTCGGCCTTCAAGTCGTCGATGTGTTCCAGGCCCACGGCCACGCGGATCAGGCCCTGTCCGATGCCTGCGGCCTGGCGCTGGGCTTCGCTGAGCCGTCCATGCGATGTGCTCGCGGGATGGGTGATGGTCGTCTTCACGTCGCCCAGGTTGGCCGTGATGCTGCACACCTGCGTGCTGTCGATCACGTGGAAGGCGCGCAGGCGCGCCTGTGCCGCATCGCCTTCGGTCTTCACGTCGAAGGAGAGCACCGCGCCGCCGAGGCCCGACTGCTGGCGCATCGCCAGCGCGTGCTGCGGATGAGAGGCGAGGCCGGGGTAGTACACCCGGCCCACGGCCGGATGCGTTTCCAGCCAGGTGGCCAGGCGCAGTGCATTGTCGGCCTGTGCCCGCACGCGGATCGAGAGCGTTTCCAGCCCCTTGAGCACCACCCAGGCATTGAAGGGCGAGAGGTTCATTCCCGCGCTGCGAATCATCGGGCCGAGCTTCTCGTCGATGAGCGATCGCGGGCCGCACACGGCACCTGCCATCACACGCCCTTGCCCGTCCAGGAACTTGGTCCCCGAATGGATGACGAGATCCGCGCCCAGCTTCGCAGGCTGCTGGAGCGCCGGCGATGCGAAGCAGTTGTCCACGGCCAGCAGCACGCCGGCCTCCCGCGCAATCGCCGACAGCGCGGCGATGTCGCACAGGTCGGTAAGCGGGTTGGTGGGCGTCTCAGCGAAGAGAAGGCGGGTTTCGGGCCGCAGCGCGGCCTTCCATGCAGCAGCATCCGTCTGCGGCACGAAGGTGGTCTGCACACCGAACCGCGACAGCTCTCCACCGATCAGCTTGATGGTGGATCCGAACATCGACTGCGAGCAGACGACATGGTCGCCCGTCTTGAGCAGGGCCAGACACATCAGCAGGATGGCGGACATGCCCGTCGCAGTACCGATGGCGGTCTCGGTGCCCTCCATGGCCGCGAGACGGCGCTCGAAGGCGGTTACGGTGGGATTGCTGGTGCGGGTGTAGGTGTAGCCCTCTTCCTCGCCCGCAAAGCGCAGCGCGGCCGTCTGCGCATCGGGTTGCACGAAACTGCTGCTGAGGTAGAGCGCCTCGGAATGCTCGCCATATTGGCTGCGCGGAATGGACTCCCGTACGGCCAGCGTGTCGGGATGCAGACCTTGCGGCAGGCCGCCGCGGTTCGATTCGGAACTCATGGAGCGGTCCCTCTCAAGCGTCTTGCGCGTTGGGCAAAGCCAGGCGGGACGTGTCCTCTTCCTGCTCTTCCTTGCCGACGCGGCCTTCGTTCAGGCGCGCGATGTCCTGGGCCGTGATGTCGCCCGTGACGTACACGCCATCGAAGCACGATGCATCGAACCCCTGGATGCGGCCATTGAGCGAGCCCACGGACTTCTTCATGGCATTCACGTCCTGGTAGATCAGGGCATCGCAGCCGATCGCCTCGCGGATCTCCTCGACGGTACGGCCATGGGCCACGAGTTCGTTGCTCGTGGGCATGTCGATGCCGTACACGTTGGGATAGCGCACCGGTGGCGCGGCACTCGCCAGGTAGACCTTGCGCGCGCCGGCATCGCGGGCCATCTGCACGATCTCGCGCGAGGTGGTGCCGCGGACGATGGAGTCGTCCACGAGCAGCACGTTGCGGCCCTTGAACTCGCTGCCGATCACGTTGAGCTTCTGGCGGACCGACTTCTTGCGCACACCCTGCCCCGGCATGATGAAGGTGCGGCCCACGTAGCGGTTCTTCACGAAACCCTCGCGGTACGGAATGCCCAGCAGGTGCGCGAGCTGCGTGGCGCTGGGGCGGCTGGATTCGGGGATGGGGATGATCACGTCGATCTCGTTGGGCGGCACGGTGGACACCACCCGCTTGGCGAGCGACTCGCCCAGGTTGAGACGCGCCTGGTAGACCGAGATGCCGTCCAGCACGGAGTCCGGCCGGGCGAGATACACGAACTCGAAGATGCACGGGTTGAGCTGCGGCACCTCGGCGCACTGCTCGGCGTGCACGGTGCCGTCGGGCGTGATGAACACGGCCTCGCCCGGCTGGACATCGCGCTCGAACACGTGGTTGGTGCCTTCGAGCGCCACCGACTCGCTGCCCACCATCACCGCGCCGTCGCTGCTGCGGCCCAGGCACAGAGGGCGGATGCCGTGCGGATCGCGGAACGCCAGCAGGCCGTGGCCGGCGATCAGCGCGATCACCGCGTACGAACCCTTGACGCGCTTGTGCACCGCGCGCACTGCCGCGAAGACGTCCTTGACCTGCAGGGGCACCCCATGGGTGGAACGCTCGAGCTCGTGCGCGAACACGTTGAGCAGCACTTCGGAGTCGCTCTCGGTGTTCGTGTGGCGATGGTCCGTCGAGAACAGTTCGGCGCGCAGGGGCTGTGCATTGGTCAGGTTGCCGTTGTGCACCAGCACGATGCCGAACGGGGCATTCACGTAGAAAGGCTGCGCCTCTTCCTCGCTGTATGCATTGCCGGCCGTGGGATAGCGGACCTGTCCCAGGCCCACCGTGCCAGGCAGCGCGCGCATGTTGCGGGTGCGGAACACGTCGCGCACCATGCCCTTGGCCTTGTGCATGAAGAACTTGCGTTCCTGCTGCGTGACGATGCCCGCGGCATCCTGGCCCCGGTGCTGCAACAACAGCAAGGCGTCATAGATCAGCTGGTTGACGGGAGCCGTACTGACCACACCGACGATTCCACACATAGTTAGCGTTCCATCCAAAGGCGGGCCCGGCCCGCGATACACACCAAAGAAACCCGCCGCGGCGCCCTTGTCGGGATGGCCGCCACGTGCACGAAACAAACCTGCTCAGCCCGGCAGATGCCGTCCGAGGGATTCAGGCAGCGCCGGCTTCAGCACCACCAGCATTTCGGTCCATATGGGGACCGTTGCGGACTCTTTCCACCATGCGGCCTCATGGACCGGCGTCCACAGGGCGACGAGCGTGGCGGCCAACAGCAACACCAATCCGCGCAGCAGCCCGAAGGCCGCGCCCAGCGTGCGATCCGCGGGCCGCAGGCCCACGGCCTCGATGAGCTTCTTGGCAAGCCACGCAAGAAAACCGCACGCGAACACCGTTCCCACGAACACCACCAGAAATCCCGCCGCATGGCGGATCGAACCGGCCGATTCGGCAATGGGCAGCCAGGCAGCCACATCGGCCGCGAACCATTGCGCCACGAAGAAAGCAAGCACCCAACCCGCCAACGACAGCACTTCGTACACCAGCCCGCGCCATGCGCCCAGCAGCAGGGATGCCAGCAACGCCGCCACGAAGATCCAGTCCAGCGCCGACATACCTCGGAAAGCCTGCCCCACCCGGACTACAGCGCGAGGACCGACGCAGACAGACCCAGGCCCTTGATGCGTGCCGCCGCCTTGTCGGCCTCGGCCTTGCTGGAGAAAGGCCCCACCCGCACGCGCGTGCGCTTGCCATCCTTGGTGTCGACGACCTGCGTGTAGGTCTTGAGCCCCGAGCGTTCCAGAGACTGCCGCACTTCGCGGGCCTTGTCGGCATCCGCGAAGGCGCCCACCTGCACGATCAGACGCCCGCCATCGTCAGCCTTCGCGGCCACGGTGGCGGCAGCGCCCGCAGCCCCGTCGCGGCCCTCCAGCAAGGCACGGGCGCGGGCCGCGTCGTCGCGCGATACCGGTGCGGGGGGCGCCGGACGGGTTTCGGCCACCGCGGGCTTCGGCTCCGGCCTGGGTTCATGGGCCGGCTTGGCGGCGGGCTTGGATGCGGGTGCGGTGGCAGAGCGTTCGGCGTGGGCCTCCGCCCTGTGTGCCGGTGCGGAAGAGGCTGCGGCAGCGGCCGTGCCGCGCGAAGGCTGGATGACTTCCTCCCCGTCGGACAGGCCGGCCGTGGGCGGGCTGGCAGCCGTGCGGCCGGTCGAGGCGGCGGCAGCAGGCGCCTGGGCTGGCGAAGACGCAGCCGCCTGGGCGGGCTCCGGAACGACGAGCGGCGCGACCTTGTTGCGGTCGGGAATGTCGATCGGGATGTCCACCGGGATGGGCCGGGGCTGCGTGTCGAAGAGGACGGGGAAGCCGATGATGCCGGCCAGCACCAGGACGGCGGCGCCGATCAGGCGATGGCGGGCACGCCGACGCATCGCCTCGATGCTCTCGGCCTGGGCGCCACTGCCGCCGCGTGACCGCTTGGCGGGCTTTTCGGGCTGCTCCTTGCGGCCGGGCCAACGAAACTTGAAAAATGCCATGGATGCGGTGCGGGGAGGTGCGCTGTAGGGTTTCAAGCGCCCAGGTGCTTGGCCTGCAGGCGGGGCGTTCCGTGGAGCAGCACACCGCCTACCGTGTAGAAAGAGCCAAAGACCACGATTCTATCAGTCGGCTCTGCGGCGGCCACGGCAGCATCCAGCGCCGGCTGGGGGCCTGCGTGCAGGCTGGTGCGCACGTCGCGCCGCCCTCCCGCGACGATCTGGAGCGCATTCCATTTCTGTTGCAGCGCGGCGGCGGTTTCCGCACGCGGCGTCGGGAGATCGGTGAAATACCACCGGTCCACCAGCGGCCCGATCTTGGCCAGCATCGGCGCCAGGTCCTTGTCGGCCATCGCTCCGAACACCGCATGGGTCGTCGGGAAGAAGCCCATGGCGTCGAGGTTCGCCGTGAGGGCGGCCACGGAATGGGGGTTGTGCGCCACGTCCAACACCAGCGTCGGCTGCCCGGGAACGATCTGGAACCGGCCGGGCAGCTCCACCATGGCCAGGCCGGTCCGCACGGCCTGGGCCGTGATGGGCAGGCGGTCGCGCACCGCCTCCAGCGCCGCCAGCACGCCCGAGGCATTGACGAGCTGGTTGGCGCCCCGCAGTGCCGGGTACGCCAGGCCCGCATACCGCCGCCCGCGGCCGGCCCAGCCCCATTGCTGCTTGTCGCCCGAGAAATTGAAATCCTGGCCGAAACGCCACAGGTCCGCGCCGATGGCCTGGGCGTGGTCGATCACGCTCTGCGGCGCCATGGGGTCGCTGACCACGGCCGGCCGGCCGGCACGCATGATGCCGGCCTTCTCGCGGCCGATGGTTTCGCGGTCCGGCCCGAGGAATTCGGTGTGGTCGATGTCGATGCTGGTGATGACCGCGCAGTCGGCATCGATGACGTTGGTGGCGTCGAGCCGCCCGCCGAGGCCGACCTCCAGGATGGCGACGTCCAGCCGCGCCTGGCTCATGAGCCGCAGGATGGCCAGCGTGGTGAACTCGAAGTACGAGAGCGAGACTTCCTGCCCGTTTTGCGTCCGTGCCGCCTCGACTGCTGCGAAGTTCGCTATTAATTCAGGAGCATCCACGCTGTCGCCCCGGATCCGGCACCGCTCCTCGAAGCGCACGAGGTGGGGCGAGGTGTACACCCCCGTCCGGTAGCCCGACTGCAGCGCCACCGCTTCGAGCATGGCGCAGGTGGAGCCCTTGCCATTCGTGCCCGCCACCGTGATCACGGGGCAGTCGAAGCGCAGGCCGAGGCGGCGAGCCACTTCGCTCACACGATCCAGGCCCATGTCGATCGTTTTCGGGTGGATGCGCTCGCAATGGGCCAGCCATCCGTCCAGGGTGTCGAAAGTGCTTTGCATAGAGCGGGCGATTGTCGCCGAGCCCGCCTTGCCCGATGATTCCGCGCATGAGTACCCCCACCCCCATCGTCTATGGCATTCCCAACTGCGACACGGTCAAGAAGGCCCGCGCGTGGCTGGCGGACCGCGGCATCGAATACCGCTTCCACGATTTCAAGAAACAGGGTGTCCCCACTGAGCGCCTGTCTGCCTGGATGGCATCGCTCGGCTGGGAACCGCTGGTGAATCGCCAGGGCACCACATGGCGCAGGCTGGCGCCGCAGGCCCAGGCGGCCGTGCAGGACGCGCCCAGCGCCGCGGCGCTGCTGCAGGCCCAGCCCAGCGCCATCAAACGGCCGGTCGTGGAGTGGACAGGCACGCCGGAAAGCGCGACAGTGGGTTTCCAGGAAGCGCAGTGGAACGAACGCGCGCAGGCGGCCTCCAAGCGGTGAACCGGCCCGGCCTGCCGCCCATCGGGGAAAGAAACTTTACGGAGTTTTACGGCGCCCCCCAACGGACTACACACGGGGCGCCTAAACTTTTCAGCAGGCCGGAGCGTTGTATGCCGACCGAAAGGAGCTTCTCCATGAAAAAGACCATCGTGTTGACCGCCCTCGCCGCCCTGGCTGCCGGCGCCAGCGCACAGGAGCAGGGCCGAGTGCTCTCCGCCACCCCCGTCACCCAGCAGGTGGCCGTTCCCCAGCAGTACTGCGGCAACGAAACGATCTATTCCGAATCCCGCCCCACCGGCGCGGGTGCCGTGCTCGGCGCCGTGGCGGGCGGCGCGGCCGGCAATGCCATCGGCAAGGGCAGCGGCCGGGCCGCCGCGACGGCGCTGGGCCTCATCGGCGGCGCGCTGCTGGGCAACAACATCGAAGGCGGCGGCCGCCCCGAATACCAGAACGTCACGCGCTGCACCAACCAGACGCGCTACGAGAACCGGGTCATGGGCTACGACGTGCTGTACGAATACGCAGGGCGCCAGTACACCACCCGCACCCAGCACGATCCGGGCGCCTGGATTCCGCTCAGCGTGCAACCCTTGGCAAGCGCCCCGCAGCAGCAGCCCGTCTACGGCAATACCACGACCTACGTGCAGCCCGGCGTGGTGGTTTCCACGGTGCCGGGACCGCCGGCCTACGTGACGCCGCCCGCCGCCACCGTGATCGAGTACCGCGACGCCTATGGCCGCCCCTACGGCCCGCCGCGCGACCCCTACTGGCGCTGACACGGCCTTCGCCGCATCGACAGGGAGCCTCCGGGCTCCTTTTTTCATGCCCGCCCGGGCCCGGCCCGCGGCCCGGCCGTGGGGCCGGGGCGGCAGCGAATCGCCCTAGAATCTTCGGTTTCGCCTCTTCCCCCCTCCCTTTCACTTCCCAGAGCAGCGCATCCATGACGACCGAAAAGATCGACGGCGTGTCCGTCACCACCCGAGCCAATGTGTACTTCGACGGCAAGTGCGTGAGCCACGGCATCACGTTCCCCGACGGCACGAAGAAGTCGGTGGGCGTGGTCCTGCCGGCCACGCTCACGTTCAACACGGGTGCGCCGGAGATCATGGAATGCGTGGGCGGCGCCTGCGAATACAAGCTGGACGGCACGGACACCTGGGTGAAGTCCGCCGAGGGCGAGAAGTTCAGCGTGCCGGGTAATTCCAAGTTCGAGATCCGCGTGGCCGAGGCCTACCACTACATCTGCCACTTCGGCTGAAGCCTCCCGACGAGAAAAGAGATCCCATGGCCACCATCCTCCAAAACCTGCCCGCCGGCCAGAAAGTCGGCATCGCCTTTTCCGGCGGCCTCGATACCAGCGCCGCACTGCACTGGATGAAGCTCAAGGGCGCGGTCCCCTATGCCTACACCGCCAACCTCGGCCAGCCGGACGAACCCGACTACGACGCCATCCCGCGCAAAGCGATGGAATACGGCGCCGAGAAGGCCCGCCTGGTCGACTGCCGCAAGCAGCTCGCGCACGAGGGCATCGCCGCGCTGCAGGCCGGCGCGTTCCACATCAGCACGGCCGGCATCACCTACTTCAACACCACGCCGCTGGGCCGCGCGGTGACCGGCACGATGCTCGTGGCGGCCATGAAGGAAGACGACGTCCACATCTGGGGCGACGGCTCGACCTTCAAGGGCAACGACATCGAGCGCTTCTACCGCTACGGCCTGCTCACCAACCCGTCCCTCAAGATCTACAAGCCCTGGCTCGACCAGACCTTCATCGACGAGCTGGGCGGCCGCGCCGAGATGTCGGCCTTCATGACGAAGGCCGGCTTCGGCTACAAGATGAGCGCCGAGAAGGCCTACTCCACCGACAGCAACATGCTGGGCGCCACGCACGAGGCCAAGGACCTGGAGAACCTGAATTCCGGCATCCGCATCGTGAACCCGATCATGGGCGTCGCCTTCTGGAAGGACGACGTGGCGGTGAAGGCCGAGGAAGTGTCCTTGCGCTTCGAGGAAGGCCAGCCCGTGGCCCTGAACGGCCGTGAATTCCGCGACCCCGTGGAGCTGATCCTCGAAGCCAACCGCATCGGCGGCCGCCACGGCCTGGGCATGAGCGACCAGATCGAGAACCGCATCATCGAGGCCAAGAGCCGCGGCATCTACGAAGCCCCGGGCCTCGCGCTGCTGCACATCGCCTACGAGCGCCTCGTGACCGGCATCCACAACGAGGACACGATCGAGCAGTACCGCGTCAACGGCCTCAAGCTCGGCCGCCTGCTCTACCAGGGCCGCTGGTTCGACCCGCAGGCCATCATGCTGCGCGAGACCGCCCAGCGCTGGGTGGCCCGTGCGATCACCGGCACGGTGACGGTGGAGCTGCGCCGCGGCAACGACTATTCGCTGCTCGACACCGAATCGCCCAACCTGACCTACGCACCCGAGCGGCTGTCGATGGAAAAAGTCGAGAACGCGCCGTTCTCGCCCGCCGACCGCATCGGCCAGCTCACGATGCGCAACCTCGACATCACCGACACCCGCGACAAGCTGGGCGTGTATGCGCGCGCCGGGCTGCTCTCGCTGGGCGGCGACGCCGCGCTGGCCCAGCTCTCGGACGACGGCACGCCGCGCTGAGGCGGTTTCATGCTCTGCAGGCTTCATGCCGGCGGAAACATTGAAAAGTTTGCTATTAAAAATATAGCGATCAACCTATTGAACCGCCCCGCCCACCGGCCGGGCGGTTTTTTCATGCCGCGGCGGCGATCGAAAAATGCCGCCGGCTGTCACAAACCGGCCGTGCCATCCGTGTTGATGGCATGAACACCGATTTCTCCGCGCCCTCGCCCGCCCCCGCGCCGGGTGGCGACCCCCACACCGCCGTGTTCCAGCGGCACCGGGCGCGGCTGGCGGCGATCGCCTACCGGATGCTGGGATCGCGCGCCGATGCCGACGACGCGGTGCAGGATGCGTGGCTGCGCTGGCAGGCGACGCCCGCCGAACGCATCGAGACCGCCGAAGCCTGGCTGGTCGCCACGCTCACGCGGCTGTGCGTGGACCGGCTGCGTTCGGCCCGCTCCGAGCGCGAAGCCTACAGCGGCCCGTGGCTGCCCGGGCCCTGGATCGGCGCGGAGGCCGCGCCCGCAGCCGATGCGCGCGCCGAACTGGCCAGCGACCTCTCCGTCGCGCTGCTGGTGCTGCTGGAGCGCCTGACACCCGACGAGCGCGCAGCCTTCCTGCTGCACGACGTGTTCGACAGCGACTACCCCGAAGTGGCCAGCGTGCTGGGCCGCAGCGAAGCCGCCTGCCGGCAGCTGGTGCACCGCGCCCGCACGCAGGTGCGCCAGCGCAAGGCGCGCTTCACCGCCACGCCCGAGGCCGCCCAGGCCCTCGTGGCGCGGTTCCTGGAGGGCATGCGCACGCAGAACCATGCCGAGCTGCTGGCGCTGTTTTCCGAGGATGCGCTGTGGACTGCCGACGGCGGCGGCCGCGTGCGCGCGGCCAGCAAGGTGCTGCGCGGTCCGCGCGCGCTCACACGGCTGGCCGTGGCGGTCTGGCGCCATTACCTGGGCGGGCACCGCATCGAAGCCACGCCGGTCAACGGCGGTCCCGGCCTGCTGGTGCGCGCGGCCGATGGCTCCGTGCAATCGGTCATGGCCTTCGACACCGACGGCGTGCGCATCCGCGCCGTGTATTCCATGCTCAACCCCGACAAGCTGCGCGGCCTCTGAGCTCGCGCCGGCTCCCGCCTGCCGCCTTCCCCGCTGTTTGGCCATTCCCCCGAAAGGAAAACCCATGTCCTCCGCCCCGTCCCCTACCCAGCGCATCGACCTGCCGCGGCGCCACGCCGCCAGCTACCACGCCATGTTCGCGCTGCAGAAACACGTGAATGCGGGCGCCTTGCCCACGGGACTGCACGAACTGGTGAAGATGCGCGCCTCGCAGATCAACGGCTGCGCGTTCTGCATCGACCTGCATGCCCGCGTGGCGCGCGAACACGGCGAGAGCGACCGGCGCCTGCACCTGCTGGCCGCCTGGCGCGAATCCGGCGCCTTCGATGCGCGCGAATGCGCGGCCCTGGCGTGGACCGAGGCGCTCACGCTCGTGGCTTCCTCGCAGGTGCCCGACAGCGTCTACGCGGAGGTCTCGGCGCAGTTCACCGAAGCGGAGATCGTCGAGCTGTCGATGGCCATCGTCGCGATCAACGGCTGGAACCGCCTGATGGTGGCGTTCCGCACGCCCCCGGGCGGCCACGCCGTGGCATGAGCCCGGGACCTCCGGGCCCGGGGTGCCTGCAGCCCGCCTACCAGCGCACGCCCGCGAAGCGCTCCACCAAAAAATCGAGCAGCGCCCGCACTGCCACGGGCAGGTGCTTGCGCGATGGATAGAGCGCATACACGGTGAGTTCGGGTGGACGCCAGTGCGGCAGCAGCGCCTCCAGCGCGCCGGCAGCGATGCGCGGCCGCGCGAGGTAGGTGGGCTGCAGCGCCACGCCCGCGCCCGATTCCGCCGCGGCCAGCAGCACCACCGCATCGTTGGCGGTGAAGCGGGTGGTAACGGGCACCTCCACCGTCTCGGTGCCTTCCGTGAAACGCCACCGGCTGCGGCCGAAGGTCGCGTGGCCGAGGCAGGCATGGCCCGCCAGTTCGGACGGGTGCGCCGGCCGGCCCGCGCGCGCCAGGTACGCCGACGAAGCCACCAGCACCGAATCGCACACCGCGAGCGGCCGCGCGATCAGTGCGGGATCGGGGTCGCTGCTGATGCGGATGGCCAGGTCGATGCGCGACGCGACCAGGTTCACGTTGCCCTCGCTCACGTCCAGGTCCACCTTGAGGTGCGGATGGCGGGCCAGGAAGTCGCCCAGCGCGGCCGCCAGCTGCGCCACGCCGAACGACATGCTGCAGGTCAGCCGGAGCTGGCCGCGCAGCATGCCGTCCGCCGGCGAGGTCTCGTCCACCACCTCCTGCGCGATGTCGATCATCTGCAGGCAGCGGCGCAGGCACTGCTCGCCCGCGTCGGTGAGGGTGACGCGCCGGGTGGTGCGCTGCAGCAGCCGCGCACCCAGCCAGCGCTCCATCTCGGCCACGTAGCGCGTGACCATCGCCCGCGACATCTGCAGCCGCTCCGCGCTGGCCGTGAAGCTGCCGGTGGAGGCCACGTCGGCATAGACCTGCATGGCGGTGAGTCGGTCCATGGTATTTGATCGATCGATGCAACAAATAAGGGCATTCTGGCCCGTTTATTGGACCGAACCAAGCCCATAGAGTCACGGCTGTCCCGCAATCTACGGAAACCAACCATGACCTCGACCTTCGCCAATACGTCCGTCCGCGCCACCGTGCTCGCCGCCACCCTGTCCGTCGCCTTCGGCACGGCCACGGCCGCACAGCCGCTGGAACTCAAGGTGTACAACGCCCCCGCCAGCAGTTTCCTCGTGAATTCGGCCCTCATCACGGGCCCCAGGGAGGCGGTGGTGATCGACGCCGGCTTCACGCGCGCCGATGCCTACCGCATCGCCGCCAACGTGCTCGACAGCGGCAAGACGCTGACCACGGTCTTCGTGAGCAATGCCGACCCCGACTACTACTTCGGCGCCGAGGTGCTGAAGGCGATCTTCCCGCAGGCCAAGGTGCTCACCACCCCCGCCGTGCGCGAGAAGATCGTCGCCAAGCTGCCTGCCAAGGTCGCCTTCTGGGGTCCCAAGATGGGCGCCAACGCCCCCACGCAGCCCATCGTGCCCGACGCCATCACGGGCGACCGGCTGGCGGTGGACGGCGAGGCCATCGAAGTGCGCGGCACCACGGGCCTGCTGGCGCAGCGGCCGTACGTCTGGGTGCCTTCGCTGCATGCCATCGTGGGCAACGTGGCGGTGTTCGGCAACATGCACGTGTGGACCGCCGACACGCAAAAGCCCGCCGAACGCCAGGCGTGGATCGCGCAGCTCGACGAGATGAAGGCCCTTCAACCACGCGTGGTGGTGCCCGGGCACATGGCGGCCGGCACACCGCTCGATGCCGGCGCCATCGATTTCACGCGCGGCTACCTCGTGAAGTTCGAGTCCGTGCTGCAGCAGTCGAAGGACAGTGCCGGCGTGGTCCGCGCCATGCGCGAGGCCTATCCGCAGCTCGGCGAAAGCTCTTCGCTCGACCTGGGTGCGAAGGTGCTCAAGGGCGAGATGGCCTGGTGAGGCCGCACCGCGCTCCGCCGGGCGCGCGCACCCGGCGGCTCAGACCACCACGGGCTCGGGCTCGAGCCGGATGCCGAAGCGCTCGTAGACACTGGTCTGGATAGCCTTGGCGAGCGTCATCACCTCGCCGCCCGTGACGCTGTCGCTGCCGCCGCCCCGGTTGACCAGCACCAGTGCCTGCTTTTCGTACACGCCGGCCTTGCCCACGGTCTTGCCCTTCCAGCCGCAGGCGTCGATGAGCCATCCGGCCGCGAGCTTGATGGTGCCGTCGGGCATGGGGTAGTGCACGATCTTGGGGTCGCGCGCGATGATGTCCGAGCACTGCTCGGGCGTCACCGTCGGGTTCTTGAAGAAGCTGCCGGCGTTGCCCAGCACGGCCGGGTCGGGCAGCTTGGCGCGGCGCACCTCGCACACCCAGTCGAAGATCTGGCGCGCGGTGGGCGTGTCCACGCCGGCTTCCGCGCGCTTGCGCTCCAGGTCGAGGTAGCCCAGCACAGGTTTCCAGGGCTTGGGCAGGCGAAACCGCACGTGCGTGATGGCCGCGCGCCCCGCCAGCCCCATGCCGCGCGGCAGGCCCGTGGCCGGCTCGGCACCGGAAGGCGCATGTTTGAAGACGGAATCGCGGTAGCCGAAGGCGCACTGGGACGCCTGGAGCGTGAAAGGCAGGCCCGTGGAGAGGTCGATGGCGTCCAGCGACTCGAACCGGTCCTGCAGCTCCACGCCGTAGGCGCCGATGTTCTGCACGGGCGCGGCGCCCACGGTGCCCGGGATGAGCGCCAGGTTCTCCAGCCCCGGGAAGCCGTGCTCCAGCGTCCAGGCAACGGCATCGTGCCAGCGCTCGCCCGCGCCGGCCTCGACGATCCAGGCGCGCGGCGTCTCCTCGACCAGGCGGATGCCGCGGATCTCCATCTTGAGGACGGTGGGCTTCACGTCGCCCGTGAGGACGATGTTGCTGCCGCCGCCGAGCACGAACAGCGGGCCCGTGCCCCATTGCGGATCGGCCACCAGGGCCTGTACGTCCTGCACCGAGCGCGCCCGTACCAGCGCATGGGCCCGGGCCACGATGCCGAAGGTGTTGCAGGCCTGCAGGGGGGCGTTTTTCTCGACTAACATCCACCGGATTGTCGCATCCGGCCCCGCCGCGCGAGGCCACCCACCCGAGATACCGAGAGCGAAGCCATGCCTTCTTTTGATACCGTCTGTGAAGCCAATCTTGTCGAAGTGAAGAACGCCGTGGAGAACTCGGCCAAGGAAATCGGCACCCGTTTCGATTTCAAGGGCACTTCCGCCGCCATCGAGATCAAGGACAAGGAAATCACCCTGTTCGGCGATGCCGACTTCCAGCTCCAGCAGGTCGAGGACATCCTGCGCAGCAAGCTCACCAAGCGCAACGTGGACGTGCGCTTCCTCGACAAGGGCGCCGTGCAGAAGATCGGCGGCGACAAGGTCAAGCAGGTCATCAAGGTGCGCAACGGCATCGAGAGCGAGCTGGCCAAGAAGATCCAGAAGCTGCTCAAGGAGAGCAAGCTCAAGGTGCAGGGAGCCATCCAGGAAGACAAGGTGCGCGTCACCGGCGCCAAGCGCGACGACCTGCAGACCGCCATGGCGCTGATCCGCAAGGACGTCACCGACGTGCCGCTGTCGTTCGACAACTTCCGCGACTGATCGCCGCCGCCCGCCCTCTCCCTCCCTAGCCAAGGCCCTCCATGCGCTTCCTGCCCCGCTTTCCGCGCGCCGTGGGGGCCTGCGCCCTGGCGCTGGCCCCGGCGCTGGCGGGCGCGCAGGCCGTCGCGCTCACAGGCATCCTGGGCAGCAAGGCGCTGATCGTGGTCGATGCCAACCCGCCGCGCGCGCTCGGCGCCGGGGAGAGCTTCCAGGGCGTGAAGGTGATCTCCGTCGGGCGCGACGATGCCGTGCTCGAAACCGCCAGCGGGCGCCGCACGGTGCTGCTGGGCGAAGCGCCCGTGAGCGTGGGCGGCCGCGGTGCGGGCACCGGCCGGCGCGTGGTGCTCACCGCCGACGGCCGCGGCCATTTCGTGAGCAGCGGCACCATCAACGGAAAGGCCATGCAGTACCTCGTGGACACGGGGGCCAGCACGGTCGCCATCGGCCAGCCCGACGCGGACCGCATGGGCCTCGATTACCGCAGCGGCACGCCCGTGGCGCTGGGCACCGCCAATGGCACCGCCCGGGGCTGGCGCGTGAAGCTCGATTCGGTCCGGCTGGGCGATGTCGAGGTGTTCGGCGTGGACGCGGTCGTCACGCCGCAGGGCATGCCCTTCGTGCTGCTGGGCAACAGCGTGCTCAACGAGTTCCAGATGACACGCTCCAACGACCAGCTGGTGCTGGAAAAGCGGCGCTGACCCCACCGCTGCGGCCCATGGCTTCCACCGGCATTTCGACGCACCCTTCCGCTCTGCACGCGGAATCTTCCGACAGCGAGTACGAAGACCTGCTCGGGCTCTGGTCCGACCTCGAATCCGCCATGTCGGTGCTGCTGGCGCGGCCTGCCCAGGTGGTGGATTTCGCTGCGAAGGTGCAGCAGTGCGACCGCTGGCTGCAGGACCTGGTCGCGCACGACACCGATGCGGCCCTCTACCTCATGTTCCAGCTGGCAGCCACCTCCAGCGTGGGCTACAGCGCCTCGCACGCGCTGGTCTGCGGCACGCTCTGCCACATCCTCGCGCATGAATTGCAGCTGCCGCCCGCCGAGCGCGACAGCCTCGTGCGCGCGGCGATGACGATGAACATCGGCATGACGGCCCTGCAGGACGAACTGGCCAACCAGCGCGAGCGCCCCACGCCGGCCCAGCAGAAATCCATCGACGAACACCCGCACCGCAGCCGCCAGCTGCTGCACCACCAGGGCATCCGCGACCCGCTCTGGCTCGACGTGGTGGGCCACCACCACGCGCTGCCGCCCGAAGGCGATGCGCGCCCCCTCGCCACGCTGCCGCCCGCGCAGCGCCTCAACCGCATTTTGGGCACCATCGACCGCTACGCGGCCATGATCAGCCCGCGCAAGTCCCGCGCGGGGCGCAGCGCCACCGATTCGGTGCGCGCCATCGTGGGCAACGACGAGGAGCGCCGCGACGAGGTCACCTATGCGCTCGTGCGGTCGGTGGGCCTGTGCCCGCCGGGCACGTTCGTGCGGCTGGACAACGGCGAGACGGCGCTCGTGCTGCGCCGCAGCGAGAAGGTCAATTCGCCGCTGGTGGCGAGCCTGCTGGACCGCAACGGCGAGCACCGCCGCCAGCCCGCACTGCACCAGACGGCCACGGGCCGGCCGCGCATCCAGTCGGCGCTGGCGCGCTCGGCCGTGCAGGTGGAACTCGACCACCGCATGCTCGTGCGCCTGGGGCTCTACGCCGCACGCCAGTACCGCGGCCTGGCACGCCTGGGCAATGCCCCGGCCGCGCCGCGCTGACCGGGCATTGCGGCCGCTGAAACGAAATACCGCGGTGAACGAGGAGGCCGGCCTTGTGCCCGGCCTGCCGCGCCGGGGGCGGCTTCAGCCCCTGCCCGCCTTTTTCCTGCCCAGCCGCGACTCCGTGCCGGCCATGAGGCGGCGGATGTTCTCACGGTGGCGCCAGATCAGCAGGCCCGACATCACCGCGATGGCCACGCCCACGGGGGCCTCCGCGTACCAGGCCACGCCGTCGCCCAGCACGTAGTAGAGCGGCGCGAACAGCGCGGCCACGATCGAGGCCAGGGACGAATAGCGGAAGAAGAAGGCGATGATGGCCCACGTGAGCAGCGTGGCCAGCCCCAGCCAGCCGCTCACGCCCATCAGCACGCCGAGCGCCGTGGCCACGCCCTTGCCGCCTTCGAAGCGGAAGAACACCGGCCAGAGGTGCCCCAGGAAGGCCGCCAGGCCGACGAGCGCCACGGTGCCGTCTCCCAGCCCGTAGCGCGGCCCGTACGCCTGGGCCAGCACCACCGGCAGCCAGCCCTTCAGGGCGTCGAAGAGCAGCGTCACCGCCGCCGCGGCCTTGCTGCCCGAGCGCAGCACGTTCGTGGCGCCGGGGTTCTTGCTGCCGTAGGTGCGCGGATCGTTCAGGCCCATGGCACGGCTCACGATGACGGCGAAGGACAGCGAACCCAGCAGGTAGGCGGCCACGGTGGCCAGGAGGGAATACACGGCGGTCAAGATTTCGGTCCTTGTGGGTCGACAACGGGGCGCGGCAGCAGCGCCGCCGCGCGCGGGCCGGCTATTCTGCCAGCGCGCACTGCACCGGGCGCGCACCCAGCCACTGCACGCAGGCCTGCGGATCGAGCTGCACCAGGAAGCCGCGGCGGCCGCCGTTGATGGCGATGCGCGGCAGCGCCAGGATGGTGTCCTCGATGTACACCGGCATCTCCCGCCGCAGGCCGAAGGGCGAGGTGCCGCCCACCAGATAGCCGCTGTGGCGGTTCGCGACCTCGGGCTGGCAGGGCTCCACCGATTTCGCGCCGATCTGCCGCGCGAGGTTCTTGGTGGACACCTTGCGGTCGCCGTGCATGAGCACGATCAGGGGCCGCGCGTCCTGGTCCTGCATGACCAGCGTTTTCACGACCGTATGTTCGTCCAGTCCGAGCTGGCGCGCCGACTCGGCGGTGCCGCCGTGCTCCACGTAGTCGTAGGGATGCTCGGTGAACGCCACGCCGTGCCGGCGCAGGAACTGCGTGGCGGGCGTCTCGCTCACGTGCGCGGCCGCCCGGTCCCGGCGGCTCACAGGGCCGGGTCCCGCAGCTCCCAGCGGATGGCGTCGATGGCGGCCAGCACGTCGGGCGACAGCGCCACGTCCCAGGCGGCGAGGTCTTCCTCGAACTGCGCCACCGAGGTCACGCCGATGATGGTGCTCGCCACGCGCCAGTTGCGGTAGCAGAACGCCAGCGCCAGCTGCGTGGGGGTGAGGCCGTGGTCGCGCGCGAGCTGGTTGTAGCGGCGCGAGGCGGCCAGCGCTTCGGGCCGGCCCCAGCGCTGCTTGCGCACGGACTCGTAGCGGGCGATGCGCCCGTCCTGCGGCGCCCCGGGGTCGGTGGGCGCATGCTGGTCGTACTTGCCCGTGAGCAGGCCGAAACCCAGCGGCGAATAGGCCAGCAGCGACACGCCCAGGCGATGGCAGCTTTCGTCCATCGCGTTCTCCCAGGTGCGGTTGATGAGGCAGTACGGGTTCTGCACCGTCGCCACGCGCGGCAGGCCGTGCGCCTCGGCCAGCCGCACGAACTCATGTACGCCGTAGGGCGTTTCGTTGGACAGGCCCACGCAGCGCACCTTGCCGGCCTGCACGAGCTTCGCGAGCGCTTCGAGCTGCTCCTGGATCGGCGTGGCCGAGGTTTCCTTGGCCGGGTCGTAGGTCATGGTGCCGAACGCCGGCACGTGGCGCTCGGGCCAGTGGATCTGGTAGAGATCGATCACGTCGGTCTGCAGCCGGCGCAGGCTCGCCTCGCAGGAGGCCTGGATGTCGGCCGGGGTCATGCCCTTGCCTTCGCGCACCCAGGGCATGCCGCGCGACGGACCGGCCACCTTGGTGGCCAGCACGGTCTTCTCGCGGGCGCCGGGGGTCTTGGCGAACCAGCGGCCGATGATGGTCTCGGTGGCGCCGTAGGTCTCGGCCCGCGCGGGCACGGCGTACATCTCGGCAGTGTCGATGAAGTTGATGCCCGCGGCCAGCGAGCGGTCCAGGATGGCATGCGCATCCGCTTCGCTCACCTGTTCACCGAAGGTCATGGTGCCGAGGCAGATGGGAGTGACCTGGAGCGCGCTGGCTCCCAACGTGACTTTTTGCATGGATTAAGGCCTACAAGCGGCGAAAGTGGCTGGCGAGAATAATGGATTTTCCCGATCCCCGCAGACCGCCCCGTGCCCGAAGGCCCGTCCCTCGTCCTGCCCCGAGGAAGCCGCGCAGCCCGGTCCCGCACGAGCGAAGCCCCGGCCCGCCACCCGCCGCCGCGTTGTCCCTGCCTTGACTGCCTCGCGCGGGCTGCGTATCAATAATCGCCCGATGTACCAGCCCCTCCGAGCTTCGCGCAGCGAACGCCTGCCCATCCGCACCCTCGACTACCACGTCCGCCTGTGGGAGGGCGGTGGCATCGCTCCCGCCGCGCCGCCGCTCGTGATGGTGCACGGCTGGATGGACGTCGGCGCGTCCTACCAGTTCGTGGTGGACGCCTTCGGCGAGGCCTTCGCCGCGGGGCGCCGCATCATCGCGCCGGACTGGCGCGGCTTCGGCCACAGCATGCCGCCCGCGCGCTGCGACCACTACCCCTTCGCCGATTACCTCGCCGACCTGGACCGGCTGCTCGACCACTACGCCCCCGGCCAGCCCGTGGACCTGGTGGGCCACAGCATGGGCGGCAACGTGGCCATGGCCTACGCGGGCGTGCGGCCGCAGCGCATCCGGCGCCTGGTCAATCTCGAAGGCTTCGGCCTGCCGGCCACCGAGCCCGCCCAGGCGCCCGCGCGCTACGCGCAGTGGCTGGACGAACTGCGCGGCCTGGACGCCGGCGACAGGCACCTGAAGGCCTATGCCAGCGCCGAGGCGGTCGCGGCGCGGCTCATGAAGACCAACCCGCGGCTCGGGCGCGGCCAGGCCGAATGGCTGGCGCGCGAATGGGCGCAGCCCGATGACCACAGCGCCTGGCACATCCTGGGCGACGCGGCGCACAAGGTGGTCAACCCGCTGCTCTACCGCGTCGAGGAAGCCCTGGCGCTCTACGCCGCCATCGCCGCCCCGGTGCTGGCCGTGGAGGCGAGCGACGACAGCATGGGACTGTGGTGGAAGGGCCGCTACGACCTGGACCAATACCACGAGCGGCTGCGGCACGTGCCCGACTGCCGCGTGGCCCGGGTGCAGGACGCGGGGCACATGCTGCACCACGACCAGCCCGCCGCGGTGGCGCGGCTCATCGAGGAGTTCCTGCAGGCCCCCTGACGCCTCTGCGGATCCAACGTGCCTGGTGCCGCCGATTCCATTCAATAGTTTGCTATTGATTCAATAGCAAACCCTCCGGATCGCGGGCCGGCGGCCTCCTCCCGGCACCGCGTTCCGGGCAGCGAAGGGACATTGGAGGGCGCCGGCGTCCGCGCGTGAGAAAATCGCCGGTTACTCCAACGAACCGACACCAGGACACACCATGGACGCAGAACGCATCAACCTCATCGGCACCACCCTCGAAGACCTCTCCCAGCGGACGCAAGAGTTACGGAGGTATCTTTGACTTCGATGCCAAATTCGAACGTCTGAGAACCGTCAACGCCTCGCTCGAAGACCCCGCGGTCTGGAACGATCCGAAGCGCGCCCAGGAACTGGGCAAGGAAAAGAAATCCCTCGACAGCGTGGTGCTCACGCTGGACAAGCTCACGCAGGAGCTGGCCGACAACATCGAGCTGTACGAGATGAGCAAGGAAGAAGGCGATGAGCCGGGCCTGCTCACCATCGAATCCGAAACCACCAAGCTGCGCCCGCTCATCGAGGAGCTGGAGTTCCGCCGCATGTTCAGCAACGAGGCCGATCCGCTGAACTGCTTCGTGGACATCCAGGCCGGCGCGGGCGGCACCGAAGCCTGCGACTGGGCCGGCATGCTGCTGCGCCAGTACCTCAAGTACGCCGAGCGCAAGGGTTTCAAGTCCACGGTCGAAGACGAAACCCCGGGCGACGTGGCCGGCATCAAGAGCGCCACGATCAAGATCGAAGGCGAATACGCCTACGGCCTGCTGCGCACCGAAACCGGCGTGCACCGCCTGGTGCGCAAGAGCCCGTTCGACTCCTCGGGCGGCCGCCACACGAGCTTCGCCTCGCTGTTCGTCTATCCGGAGATCGACGACTCGATCGAGATCAACATCAATCCGGCCGACGTGCGCACCGACACCTTCCGCGCTTCCGGCGCGGGCGGCCAGCACATCAACAAGACCGACTCGGCCGTGCGCCTCACGCACATCCCGACCGGCATCGTGGTGCAGTGCCAGGACGGCCGCAGCCAGCACAGCAACCGCGACGTCGCCTGGCAGCGTCTGCGCTCGCGCCTGTACGACTTCGAGATGCGCAAGCGCATGGAAGAGCAGCAGAAGCTCGAAGACACCAAGACCGATGTGGGTTGGGGCCACCAGATCCGAAGCTACGTGCTGGACAACAGCCGCATCAAGGACCTGCGCACCAACGTCGAAATCTCCGCCACCCAGAAGGTGCTGGATGGCGATCTCGACGTATTCATCGAAGCCTCCCTCAAGCAGGGCGTTTGACCGCGCCCGGAAAGCAGCCTAAGCCATGATGAGAGAAGGACAAGCCGCCGCGGCCATCCACCGCGCCGACTACACCGCCCCCGCGTTCTGGATCGACAACGTCGACCTCACGTTCGACCTGGACCCCGCCAAGACCCGCGTGCTGAGCCGCCTGCGGGTGCGCCGCAATGCCGACGTGGCACCGGCCCCCCTGCGCCTGGACGGCCAGGAGCTGAACCTCGCGCGGGTGCTGGTCAACGGGGCGGGCACGTCCTTCAAGCTCGAAGGCAGCCAGCTCGTGCTGGAGAACCTGCCCGAAGGCCACGAGCCCTTCGACCTGGAGATCTTCACGACCTGCGCGCCCGTGAAGAACACCCAGCTCTCGGGCCTCTACGTGAGCCAGGGCACGTTCTTCACGCAGTGCGAGGCCGAGGGCTTCCGCCGCATCACCTACTTCCTCGACCGGCCCGACGTGATGGCGAGCTACACGGTCACGCTGCGCGCCAGCAAGGCCGAGTACCCGGTGCTGCTGTCCAACGGCAACCTCGTGGACCAGGGCGAGCTGGCCGACGGCCGGCATTTCGCCCAATGGGTCGATCCGCACAAGAAGCCCTGCTACCTGTTCGCGCTCGTGGCCGGCAAGCTCGTGGCGCGCGAGCAGCGCATCCGCGCGCGGTCGGGCAACGACCACCTGCTGCAGATCTTCGTGCGCCCGGGCGACCTGGAGAAGACCGAGCACGCGATGGAATCGCTCATGGCCAGCATCGCCTGGGACGAGGCGCGCTTCGGCCTGCCGCTCGACCTGGAGCGCTTCATGATCGTCGCCACCAGCGATTTCAACATGGGCGCGATGGAGAACAAGGGACTGAACATCTTCAACACGAAGTACGTGCTGGCGAGCCAGGCCACGGCCACCGACGTGGATTTCGGCAACATCGAATCGGTGGTCGGCCACGAGTACTTCCACAACTGGACCGGCAACCGCGTCACCTGCCGCGACTGGTTCCAGCTCTCGCTCAAGGAAGGCCTCACGGTCTTCCGCGACCAGGAATTCAGCCAGGACCTCTCGGGCAGCCCTTCGGCGCGTGCGGTGAAACGCATCGAGGACGTGCGCGTGCTGCGCACCGTGCAGTTCCCCGAGGACGCGGGCCCCATGGCCCACCCGGTGCGGCCCGACAGCTATGTCGAGATCAACAACTTCTACACCGTCACCATCTACGAGAAGGGTGCCGAGGTCGTGCGCATGATGCACACGCTGGTCGGCCGCGACGGCTTCGCCGCGGGCATGAAGCGGTACTTCGAGCGCCACGACGGCCAGGCAGTGACCTGCGACGACTTCGCCCAGGCCATCGCCGACGCCAATCCGGACAGCGAACTCGCGCGCCTGCTGCCGCAGTTCAAGCGCTGGTACGCCCAGGCCGGCACGCCGCGCGTGCGCGCTTCCGGCACCTACGATGCCGCTGGCCGCACCTACACCCTCACGCTGGCGCAGAGCCTCGCGCCCACGCCCGGCCAGCCCGTGAAGGAGCCCATGGTCATCCCCGTGGCGCTCGGCCTGCTCGGCGATGACGGCAGCGCCCTGCCGCTGCAGCTTGAAGGCGAGGCAGGGGCCGGCGCCGCGGACCGCACCGTCGTGCTGACCGAGCCGAGCCACACCTACACCTTCGTGAACGTGGCCTCCGAGCCCGTGCCCTCGCTGCTGCGCGGCTTCAGCGCGCCGGTGCTGCTGGACATCGACTACTCCGACGAAGCCCTGCTCGCCCTGCTCGCGCATGACACCGACCCGTTCAACCGCTGGGAGGCGGGCCAGCGCCTCGCGCTGCGGATTGCTATTAAAAAAATAGCAAACTATTCAATGAATACGGCGGCACCAGGCACTATCGATGCAGAACTGCTGCCCGCCAGCTTCGTGGCGGCCATGCGCGACGTGCTGCGCCATCCGACGCTGGACGCAGCCTTCAAGGAACTGGTGCTCGCCCTGCCCTCCGAGGGCTACATCGCCGAACAGCTCGACGTGGTCGATCCGCAGCGCGTGCACGCCGTGCGCGAAGCCATGCGCGAGCAACTGGCCGTGGCCCTGCAGCCCGACTGGGAATGGGCCTGGGAGCAGCACCACGACACCGGCGGCTACCGCCCCGATGCGATTTCCGCGGGGCGCCGGGCGCTCGCGGGCATGGCGCTCTCGATGCTGTGCCTGGCCGCCCGCCGCACGGGCGACACCGTGTGGCCCGGCAAGGCCTACCAGCGCTTCAAGGATGCCGGCAACATGACCGACCGCTTCAATGCGCTGAGCGCACTGGTGGCGACCGGCCAGCCCCTGGCGGCGCAGGCGCTCGCCCGGTTCCACGCGATGTTCAAGGACGAGGCGCTGGTGCTGGACAAATGGTTCGCCCTGCAGGCCGGCACGCCCGACCGCGGCGGCGACGTGCTGCCCGCCGTGAAGCAGCTCATGTCGCACCCCGACTTCAGCCTCCGGAACCCGAACCGCGCGCGCAGCCTGATCTTCAGCTACTGCAGCGCGAACCCCGGCGCCTTCCACCGCCAGGATGCGGCCGGCTATGCGTTCTGGGCCGACCGCGTGCTCGAACTCGACGCGATCAACCCGCAGGTGGCTGCGCGGCTGGCGCGCGCGCTCGACCGCTGGAGCAAGCTCGCCGAGCCGTATCGCACCGCCGCACGCGACGCCATCGCCCGCGTGGCCGCCAAGGCCGACCTGTCCAACGACGTGCGCGAAGTCGTCAGCCGCGCGCTGGCCGACTGACCGCCCGTTCGCCCGCACCAACGCACCCCGATCCGAGAGACACCCTCCCCATGGCACAACGCATCAGCCTCACCCGCTACCTCGTCGAACAGCAACGCGTCGACGGACTCATCCCTTCCCAACTCCGCCTGCTGCTCGAAGTCGTCGCCCGTGCCTGCAAGGGCATCAGCCAGGCCGTCAACAAGGGCGCGCTGGGCGGCGTCCTCGGCTCGGCCGACAGCGAGAACGTGCAGGGCGAAGTGCAGAAGAAGCTCGACATCATCGCCAACGAAGTGCTGATCGAGGCGAACGAATGGGGCGGCCACCTCGCGGCCATGGCATCGGAGGAGATGGACAGCATCTATGTGGTGCCCAACCGCTACCCGCAGGGCGAATACCTGCTGATGTTCGACCCGCTCGACGGCTCGTCCAACATCGATGTGAACGTGAGCATCGGCACCATCTTCAGCGTGCTCAAGAAGCCCGAGGGCCACCCCGGCGTGACCACCGAGGACTTCCTGCAGGCCGGCAGCAAACAGGTCGCCGCGGGCTATTGCATCTACGGCCCGCAGACCACGCTGGTGCTCACCGTGGGCGACGGCGTGGCAATGTTCACGCTGGACCGCGAACAGGGCTCCTTCGTGCTGGTGGAAGAGAACGTGCGCATCCCCGCCGACACCAAGGAATTCGCGATCAACATGAGCAACATGCGCCACTGGGACGCCCCGGTGAAGCGCTACATCGACGAATGCCTGGCCGGCACCGAGGGCCCGCGCGAGAAGGACTTCAACATGCGCTGGATCGCCAGCATGGTGGCCGACGTGCACCGCATCCTCACGCGCGGCGGCATCTTCCTCTACCCCTGGGACAAGCGCGAACCCAACAAGCCGGGCAAGCTGCGCCTCATGTACGAAGCCAATCCCATGGCCTGGCTGGTCGAACAGGCCGGCGGCGCCGCCACGAACGGCCACGATCGCATCCTCGACATCCCGCCCAAGCAGCTGCACGAGCGCGTCAGTGTGATCCTGGGTTCAAAAAATGAAGTGGAACGCGTGACACGCTACCATTCCGATATATAATTCAAGTCTTCGCCGGTGTAGCTCAGTCGGTAGAGCAGCTCATTCGTAATGAGAAGGTCGGGTGTTCGATTCATCTCTCCGGCACCAAATAAAAACCCCTGATTCGCAAGATTCAGGGGTTTTTTCTTGTCTGCGGCCATCCGCTTCTCCCAGTGGCACCGATGGGGCGGGCGCCTGCCGATCCAGGCGGTGCACACCGCCCTCTTTTCACGACACTCAGGCGAGCGTCGGGGCAGCGTCCGATCCGTCCGCCAGCGCGGCACTGGCGTGCAGGCAGATCGCCGCGGCCGCGCCGACATTGAGCGACTCTTCACCGCCCGGCTGGGCAATGCGGATCAGGTGGCGGGCACGCTGCTGCAACGCCTCCGAAACGCCCTGCCCTTCGTGGCCCATGATCCAGCCGCACGGCCACGGGAGGCGGGCGCGGTGCAACAGGTCGCCGCCGTGCGAACTGGTCGCCAGCAAGGGAATCTCCAGTGCGTCGATGTCCTCGATCGCCAATCCCTCGGCGAGTTGCAGGGCGAAGTGCGCCCCCATGCCGGCACGCAGCACCTTCGGGCTCCAGAGCGCCGCAGTGCCCTTGAGGGCGGCAATCTGCCGGAAACCGAAAGCCGACGCGCTGCGCAGGATCGATCCCACATTGCCGGCATCCTGCAGGCGGTCGAGCACCACCGTGGGCGCACGCACATCGAGGCCGCAGGCTTCGGGTGCCTGCACCACGAAACCCATGCGCGCGGGGGATTCCAGTCCGCTGACGTCGGCCCAAAGAGGATCCGCCAGGACGATATTCCTGCCAGCGAAGCCGGCCCACTGCTCCAAAGCCTCGGCCCCATACGATTCTGCATAGACGCCGATGGCCGGCCGCACGCCGCGTTCGAGCGCGGCCCGGCACAGATGGTCGCCCTCCAGCCAGATGCGGCCCTGCCGCCGGTAGGCCCCGCTGTCGTGCGCGAGTCGGCGCAGGTCCTTCAGGAATGCGTTGTCGCGCGACTGGATGAAGGTGGCTGCAGCAGGCGGCAGGCCGGCGCCGGCAGTGCGTTCATCCGTCATGCGGGGACTCCCTCCTGGGATGGCGGCATGGCGGCCATCAGGGCTCCCACCACCACCACGGCGGCCGGTTCCACCATGCTGCCAGCGTGCACCACCACCCCGCGCTGGGCTGCCGCCGCCACCGGGGCAAACGAGCGGCGATGTTCGGGGCACACGCCATGCGCCTGGAGCGCCGCCATGTGTTCCGCCGTGCCATAGCCCTTGTGCGATGCGAAGCCGTAATGCGGATAGGTCTCGTGCAGGCGGGCGCACCAGCGATCGCGCGTCACCTTGGCCAGGATGGAGGCTGCGGAGATCGACTGGACCAGTGCGTCGCCCTTCACAATGGCCTCGGCCGGCACGTCGAGGGCCGGCAGCCGGTTGCCATCGACGAGCACCCGCACCGGCTTGAGCCGCAAGCCGAGCACGGCACGGCGCATCGCCAGCATCGTCGCCTGCAGGATGTTCAGCGCATCGATCTCATCGACGCTGGCCTCGGCCACGCTGCAGCACAGGGCCTTGGCCCGGATCTCGTCGAACAGGGCCTCCCGGCGCGCCGCAGACAGCGTCTTGGAGTCGGCCAATCCTTCGATCGGCTGCAGATCGTCCAGGATCACGGCGGCCGCGACCACCGGCCCGGCCAATGGCCCGCGCCCCGCCTCGTCCACGCCGGCAACGAGGCCCGGCGGATGCCAGGGGAGATGGGCCTGGTCAGGCTTGGGCAAGGATTTTCTGGATCGCATCGGCAGCCAATCGCGGGGTATCCCGGCGCAGTTCTTCATGGAGCGCGGTGAATCGCCGCTCCAGCGCGTCGCGTGCAGCGGGCGGGGCATCGAGCCACTGGAGCACCGCCCTGGCGAGGGCTTCGGGGGTCGCGGCATCCTGGATCAATTCGGGCACGACGAACTCTCCGCAGAGGATGTTGGGCAGGCCCACCCAGGGCTGCAGCTGCTTGCGCTGCATGAGCCGCCAGCTGATGGGATGCATGTGGTACGCGATCACCATGGGCCGCTTGAAAAGCGCGGCTTCCAGGGTCGCCGTGCCGCTGGCGATGAGCGTGCAGTCGCACGCCGCCAACGCCGCGTGCGACTGCCCCGCGACCACCTTGATCGCGTCCTGCAGCCCGGCTTCGCGCACGGCAGCTTCGATGCGTGCCTGGAGCGCCGGCACGGCAGGCACCACCATACGGATGCCGGGGCGGGCCTGACGGATCAGCGCAGCCGCCCGGAAGAACGGCTGTGCAATGTAGGCAATCTCGGCGGAGCGGCTTCCCGGCAGGATCGCCAGCACCTCGTCTTCCGCAGAAAACCCCAGTTGCGCGCGCACAGCCTGGCGGTCCGGCACCATCGGAATCACATTGGCCAGCGGATGGCCGACATAGGTGGCCGCGATGCCATGGCTGGCGAGCAGCGCTGGCTCGAATGGAAAAATGCAGAGCACATGACCGGCGCTGCGCCGGATCTTCTCCAGGCGCTCTGCACGCCATGCCCAGACGGAAGGACAGACGAAATGCACCGTGCGGATGCCGGCCGCACGCAGATCGGATTCCAGCCCCAGATTGAAATCGGGCGCGTCCACGCCGATGAACACATCCGGACGATCGGCCAGCAGCCGCTTTCGCAACTGCTGCCGTATGCGGAAGATGCCCCAAAGCTTGCGGACCAGTTCAACGCTGTACCCGTGCACGGCCAGCCGCTCGCTGGGCCACCACGCATCGAAGCCGCGGCGCTGCATCTGCGGCCCACCGATGCCCGCGCCCTGCACGCCCGGCCAGCGCTCCTGCAGCCCGTCGATCAACAGGCCGGCCAGCAGGTCGCCCGAGGTTTCCCCGGCCACCATGGCGATGCGGGGCGAAGACCCTGCCTGCTGCGGCGCGCCCACGCCACCGGGAATCGGTTGCTCCGCCATGATCGGCTCAGCGGGCCAGCCCGCGGGTGGACGAGGCGATGAAATCGAGCAGCAGCGCGATGTCCGCAGCAGCTTCGGGATGGGCCTCGGGCAGGGCTCCGATCTCCGCGCGCGCGGCTTCCAGGGTCAGTCCCTGGCGGTATAGCAGCCGGTGGGCCTGCTTGAGCGCCGCGACGCGCTGGGCAGAAAATCCACGGCGCCGCAACCCTTCGAGATTGAGACCTCGAACGGCCAGCGGGTTGCCGTCCACCATCATGAACGGAGGCACGTCCTGCGAGATATGGCTCGCGAATCCCGCCATGGCATGCGCGCCGACTTTGGTGAACTGGTGGATGCCCGTGAGGCCTCCGATGATTGCCAGATCGCCTACATGCACATGGCCCGCCAGCGTCGCGTTGTTGGCCAGAATGGTCTGATTGCCCACCTGGCAGTCGTGCGCGATGTGCACATAGGCCATGATCCAGTTGTCATCGCCGATGGACGTCACACCGCGGTCCTGGACGGTTCCTGTATTGAACGTGCAGAACTCCCGGACCGTGTTGCGATCGCCTATCTCGAGCCGCGTGGGCTCGCCCGCGTACTTCTTGTCCTGCGGTGCGGCGCCCAGCGAAGTGAACTGGAAAATACGGTTGTCGCGGCCGATGGAGGTCAACCCCTCGATGACGCAGTGCGGCCCGACCGTGGTGCCCGCCCCGATGCTGACTCCCGGTCCGATGACCGAATAGGGCCCGATGGTGACCGTGGTGTCAATCTGCGCACCCGATGCCACGATGGCGGTGGCATGGATGCCGCCGCTAGCCGCCGTATGGATGGTCGTCGTCATCGCCTGCCGTCCCGCCGTGTTGCCCTGTTCTGCTGCGCCCTGCGTGGCACTCAGGCCACCGTGCGCATGGTGCACATGATCTCGGCCTCGCAGGCCACGTTGTCGCCTACGCGGGCCACGCCCACGAACTTGTAGATGCCGCCCTTGATGCGGTCCAGCCGCACGTCGAGGATCAGCTGATCGCCCGGCTCCACGGGACGCTTGAAGCGCGCGCCGTCGATGCCGACGAAGTAGAACACCTTGTCGTCACCAGGAGCCTCGCCCATCATGTCGAAGGACAACAGGCCTGCCGCCTGCGCGAGCGCTTCGAGCATCAGCACCCCCGGCATCACGGGCCGGCTCGGGAAATGCCCGGTGAAAAAGGGCTCGTTGATCGAAACGTTCTTGAGCGCCTGAATGCGCTGACCGCGTTCGAGTTCAACAACGCGGTCCACCAGCAGGAAGGGATAGCGGTGCGGCAAGAGCTTGAGAATTTGGTGGATGTCCATCATTGGAATTGAGCGGTCTGACCGTTTTTTCGTATGTGTTCTTCGAGGGCCTTGATGCGTGCCCGCAGCGCATGGAGCTGCCTGAGCGTGGCCGCGTTCTTTTCCCACTTCGCATTCTCGTCGAAGGGAAACACCCCGGTGTAAGTGCCTGGGCGGGAGATGGAGCGCGAGATGACGGTCCCGGCGGACACATTCACGCGGTCTGCGATGTCGAGGTGCCCGACGATGATCGCCGCACCGCCGATCGTGCAATGCGCTCCGATGCGTGTACTGCCCGCTACGCCGGTGCAGCCGGCCATGGCCGTGTGGCGCCCGATCCGCACGTTGTGGGCGATCTGGATGAGGTTGTCGAGCTTGGCGCCGTCTTCGATGACGGTGTCGTCCAGGGCGCCGCGATCGATGCAGGTGTTCGCGCCGATCTCGACATCGTCGCCGATGCGCACGGCACCCAGTTGTTCGATCTTGACCCACTCGCCGCCCTGGTGGGCAAATCCGAATCCATCGGCACCGATCACGACGCCCGAATGCAGCAGGCAGCGCTCTCCGATGCGGCAATCTTCGCCCACGGTCACCCGGGACTTGAGGACGGTGCCCGCACCGATGTGCGCTCCACGCTCCACGACGCACAAAGGGCCGACGGTCGCAGTGGGATCGACGCAAGCCAGAGGATCCACCACGGCGGACGGATGCACGCCCGCGACCGCGCCACGGCCTTGGTGCCGTTTCCAGAGCTGGGTCACCCGTGCAAAGTAGACATAGGGATCTTCCGCCACGATGCATGCGCCCCGCGCCAGGGCGGCCTCGCGCGATGCGGGAGCCACAATGACACAGGCCGCCCGGGAGGCGGCCAGTTGTTGCTGGTAGCGCGGGTTGCTCAGAAAAGCCAGGTCACCTGGCTCTGCAGAGTCGAGCGGTGCGATGCGGCGGATCTCGACATCACTGTCGCCTCCTTCGATCGTTCCGCCCAGCGCCTCAACAATCTGCCCAAGACGCAGACTCACGTGGGGCGCCCCGTGCGGACCAGGCCGCAGCGGTTGCGATCACTTCGCGCCAGCACCGGCATTGAGCGCCTTGATCACCTTCTCGGTGATGTCGTGCTTGGGGTTGATGTAGACGGCCTCTTGCAGGATCACGTCGTACTTCTCGGCTTCTGCCACCTGCTTGACAGCCTTGTTGGCACGCTCGAGCACCTGGCCCAGCTCCTCGTTCTTGCGGGCGGCCAGATCGTCCTGGAATTCGCGGCGCTTGCGCTGGAAGTCCCGGTCTTGCTCCGACAGCTGGCGCTGGCGGGTCGCGCGCTGGCTCTCCGCCATCGTCGGTGCCTCGCGCTCGAATTTCTCGGTAGCCGATTTGAGCGAGTTGCCTTGATCGACAAGGTCCTTCTCGCGCTTGGCGAATTCTTGCTCCAGCTTGGCTTGCGCGGCCTTGGCCGTGCTGGCTTCGCGGAAGATGCGGTCGGTATTCACGAAGCCGGCCTTGAACTCCTGTGCCTGCGCAGGCACGGCAGCGCCGAGCGTGCCGAGCAGAAGGATCAGGGGAATATGGCGGGAAAGGGATTTCATTAGAAAGACGTTCCGATCTGGAATTGCAGTTTCTGGATTCTATCGCCGGCGAACTTGCGCACCGGTTGCGCAAAAGCGAGGCGAAGCGGGCCGAGCGGGGAGATCCAGCTCAAGCCGAGACCGGCAGAGACACGCATGTCGCTGAGGGTCACTTTCTCGTCTTCGCCGTATACGTTGCCTGCGTCCACGAACGTGAACACACGCAGCGTGCGGTCGTTGCCCGCACCCGGGAACGGCGCGATGAGTTCCGCATTGAGGGTGACCTTCTTCGGCCCACCCAGCGATGCGCCCGTGACATCGCGCGGGCCCAGCGTTCCCTGGTCGAAGCCACGGACCGAACCGAGGCCACCGGAGTAGAAGTTCTTGAACACCGGGAACGGCCGGCCATTCAGGCCCTTGCCCCAACCGAGTTCGGAATTGAACGCCACGGTGAATTTCTTGTTCAGCGGCACATACTGCTGGAACTGGTAGTTGGCCCGCACGTAACGCGCATCGCCAGCCACCGACCAATCGGAATTCAACCGCTGGTACCGGCCGGAGTTGGGGGCCAGTGCGCTGTCGCGATCGTCGCGCGACCAGCCGATCGTGAGGGGAATGGCAGTGCTGCTGGCGCCATAGGTGGTCGCATACGACAGGTAGGCCGACGGAATGTTGGTACCCAGCTTGATCCGCGTCTGCTCCAGGCCACCGCCGAAGAACACCGTGTCCGTTTCGCTGAACGGGATACCGAAACGGACGCTGGTGCCCGCCGTGATCAGCTCGTAATTGCCGCCCTGGTCTTCGTAGGGCTTGTCCGTGCGGTAGTAGACGTCGAGCGTGCGGGAAATACCGTCCTGCGTGAAGTACGGATTCGTCGTGCTGAACACCAGCGTGCGGCGGTACTTGCTGGTATTCACATCGACGCCCAGGTAATTGCCCGAGCCGAAGACGTTTTCCTGCTTGATGCTGAAGGACACCGACACCTTCTCTGCGCTGGAGAAACCGGCACCCAGCTGCAGGGAGCCCGTGGGCTTTTCGGCCACGTTCACCACCAGATCCACCTGGTCCGGAGAGCCAGCGACTTCCTGCGTCTCGACATTCACCTCGGTGAAGTACCCAAGGCGGTCCACTCGGTCACGGGAGAGGCGGATCTTGTCGCCGTCATACCAGGACGCTTCGTACTGGCGGAATTCGCGGCGGATGACTTCATCGCGCGTGCGGTTATTGCCGCTCACGGCGATGCGGCGCACATAGGCGCGGCGCGAAGGCTCGGCACGCAGCACCAGCGCCACGCGATTGCTCTCGCGGTCGATCTCGGGCACAGCCTCCACGCGGGCAAAGGCAAAGCCGAAATTACCGAAATGGTCCGTGAACGCCTTGGTGGTTTCCGTCACTTTGTCCGCGTTGTAGGGCTCGCCGGCCTGGATGGTGATGAGCGACTTGAACTCATCGTCCCGCTCGAGATAGTTGCCTTCCAGCTTCACGCCGGACACCACGTAGCGCTCACCTTCCGTGATGTTCACCGTGATGGTGATGTCCTGCTTGTCTGGCGAGATCGCGACCTGCGTGGAGTCGATGCGGAACTCCAGATAGCCGCGGGCAAGATAGTAGGACCGCAGCGTTTCCAGATCGGCGTTGAGCTTGGTGCGCGAATAGCGGTCGGACTTGGTGTACCAGCTCAGCCAGCCGCCCGTGTCCTGGTCGAAGAGGCCCTTGAGCGTGGACTCGCTGAATGCCTTCGCACCCACGACGTGGATTTCCTTGATCTTCGCAGGATCGCCTTCGGTCACCGTGAAGGTGAGATTGACGCGATTGCGCTCGATGGGCGTCACCGTGGTCACGACCTCGGCGCCGTACAGGCTCTTGTTGATGTATTGGCGCTTGAGTTCCTGCTCGGCCCGGTCGGTCAACGCCTTGTCGTAGGGGCGGCCTTCGGTCAAACCGACGTCGCGCATGGCTTTCTTGAGGGTGTCCTTGTCGAATTCGCGCGTACCGGCAAAGTCGACATCGGCGATGGTGGGGCGCTCCTCCACGACCACCACGAGCACGTTGCCGTTGGCTTCCAGCCGCACGTCCTTGAACAGGCCCAACGCGAAAAGCGAGCGGATGGCCGCAGCGCCCTTCTCATCGTTGTAGTCGTCGCCCACCCTGAGGGGCATGGAAGCGAACACGGTGCCCGGCTCCACCCGTTGCAGACCTTCCACCCGGATGTCCTGGACCTTGAATGGCTCAAGGGCCCAGGCCGCCTGCGCAACGAAAACCATGGCGGCCACGGCGCATGCCGTACGCACGCCCAGGCGATTGATGTGTTTTTTCATGAGTGAACTGATGCCGTCATGGCGAATTCATGCGGCGAAAGGTTAGCCAAAAAGCCGGGTGACATCGTTGAAGAGGGCGATGGACATCATCACAAGGAGCAATGCGACACCACCCCTTTGCAGCCGCTCCATCCAGGCATCGGACACGCCCTTGCCGGTCACGCCTTCCCAAAGATAATACATCAGGTGCCCACCATCGAGGACCGGCAACGGAAGCAGGTTCAACACCCCGAGGCTCACACTGATCAGGGCCAGGAACACAAGATACTGCGTGAATCCGAGGCTGGCCGAGCGGCCCGCATAGTCGGCGATGGTCAGCGGCCCGCTCAGATTCTTGAGAGACGCTTCGCCCACGACCATCCGGCCCATCATGCGCAGCGTCAGTGCCGAGACCTCCCAGGTCCTGACCACCCCGTTCCACAACCCTTCGATGGGGCCGTACCGGACCGTGACCATCGCAGGCAGGGCCCCCACATAGGCACCCACCCGCCCCGCGGGCGCCGCACCGTCCTGGCGTACCACGTCCGGCGTGACCTGAAGGTCAAGGGTCTGTCCCGCACGGACAATCCGCCAGACCTGCGGCAGCGATGCGCCATCGCGCACCGATGCGCGGATCAGCTCGCGCAATTGCTGGCCATCCACCACCGGGGTCGCGCCCACCTGCAAGACCGTATCGCCCTCGCGCAGCCCAGAGCGCTGCGCGGCGCCTCCGGCAACGACTTCGCCGATGACGGGTTTCGTCCAGGGGCCGATCACACCGATCTTGCGGAACAGCTGCGCGTCGGCTTCCCGCGCATCGAAGTCATGGAGTTCGAGCACCAGCTCGCGACGCCCACCTCCCGGCGTGGTTTCGACCTCCAGGCGAACGTCCTGGTTATCGAGCGCGCCCCGCGTGAGCGTCCAACGCAGATCCTCGAAAGAGCGCACGGGCTCCGGCTCCTCGGCGCCCATGGCAGCCGCCGTTACGAGTTCGCCCCCACGAAGCCCTGCCTGGTGGGCCACCGAGCCCACAGCAGGGCTTGCGAGAATGGCCTTGGGCTCATCCACACCGAGCCAGTTCACAGCCGCGTAGAGCAGGATGGCCAGCAGCAGGTTGGCAATCGGCCCGGCGGCAACGATCGCGGCCCGGGAGCGCAGCGGCTGATGATTGAAAGCCAGGTGCCGCTCCGCGGCATCCACCGGAGCCTCGCGTTCGTCGAGCATGCGGACGTACCCACCCAGGGGGAAAGCGCCGATGACGAATTCGGTCGGCGAACCCTGCGGCTGCCAGCGCAACAGCGGTTTGCCGAAGCCTACCGAGAAGCGCAGCACCTTGACACCGCATGCCAAGGCGACGCGGTAATGGCCGTACTCATGCACCGCGATGAGCAAGCCGAGGGCAACGATGAAGGCGACGATCGTGAGAAGCATGGTTGCACTCCCGTGCGGTGGAGGTGACGCGAACTCAGGCCGCGAGCCGCTCGGCCCGGTGCCGTGCTACCGAACGCGCCTGGGCATCCAGGTCGAGCAATGCACCGAGCGAATCCGGGTTGGAGGGAGAGACCGCCTCCAAAGTTGCAAGGTTGAGCCGATGGATCTGATCGAAGCGGATGCGGCGCTCAAGGAACGATGCCACAGCCACTTCATTGGCTGCATTGAGGACTGCGGTGGTACCGGGTGCCGCCCGCAAAGCCTGCCAGGACAGGTGCAACCCGGGGAAGCGAACGGCATCGGCCTCTTCGAACGTCAGCGCAGCAAGGCTGCGGAAGTCCAGCCTGGGAGTGCCGCTCTCGATGCGCTCCGGCCAGGCAAGGCCGCAGGCGATCGGTACGCGCATGTCCGGCGTACCCATCTGTGCCAACACGGAGGCGTCCTTGAACTGCACCATCGAGTGGATGATCTGCTGGGGATGGATGACAACCTGGATCTGTTCTGGGGCGAGGTTGAAGAGCCAGCGCGCTTCGATGACTTCGAGCGCCTTGTTCATCATGGTCGCGGAATCGACCGAAATCTTGCGCCCCATCGAGAAATTGGGGTGGGCGCATGCCTGTTCGGGCGTCACATCGCGCAGGCTGTCCGGCTCGCGCATGCGGAAAGGTCCGCCGGACGCAGTGAGCAGGATGTGGTCCACGCGCCGCGACCAGGTGGACGGATCCTCGGGGAGGCACTGGAAGATGGCGGAATGCTCGCTATCGATGGGCAGCAAGGTAGCGCCGCCGTCCCGAACCGCCGCCATGAACACGTCTCCACCGACGACAAGCGCCTCTTTGTTGGCCAGCAGCAGGCGTTTTCCAGCCTTCGCAGCGGCCAGGCAAGGGGCCAGCCCCGCCGCCCCGACGATGGCCGCCATCACCGCATCCACTTCGGGGTGTGCGGCAATGATTTCCAGGGCATCCGGCGTATCGAGCACTTCGGTGGGCAGGCCGTGCGCCACCAGTTTTTCGCGCAGCAAACGCGCCTGCCCGTCTCCCGCCATCACCGCGAAGCGCGGCCGGAAGCGTGTGCATTGCGCCCACATCGCATCCACCTGCGTGGCTGCACTGAGAGCGAACACCTCATAGCGATCCGGATGGCGGGCCACGACATCCAGGGTATTGGTTCCGATGGAGCCCGTGGAGCCCAGAACGGTAAGGCGCTGTTTCATGGAGCAGCGAAATGGGTGAGCATCATGGCCAGGGGCAAAGTCGGCAAGAGCGCGTCGACACGGTCGAGAACACCGCCATGCCCGGGCAGCAGGTTGCTGCTGTCCTTGACGCCGACACTGCGCTTGACCAGCGACTCGACCAGGTCGCCTACGACACTCATGCAGGCCATGAACACAGCCCCGATGACCAGCAGCCACCACCCCTGGGCCGCCAGCCGGGTATAGAAGCTCGGCACGGCCGCATGCCAGGTGGAATCTGCCGCAGCCCATGCAAAGGCGAGTACTACTACGCCAGCCATGCCGCCCCAGACCCCTTCCCAGCTTTTGCCAGGGCTGATGGAGGGCGCGAGCTTGGACCGTGTGAAGCGCAATCCGAAGGTGCGACCGGCAAAATACGCGAAGACATCCGCCACCCAGACCAGGACCAGCACGGAAAGAAGGAAATTGATGCCGATGGTTCTGGCCTGGACGACGGCCAGCCAAGCCAGCCAGAGCGCAATGACCCCGCCGGCAAGGCGGACGGCATGCGGTATGCGCGGCCATCCGGCGACACCCGCCCGCAGAAGCCATGCACCGCACAATACCCACGCCGCGCCTGCCATGCTCCAGAGCCACGGCAATGAGCGATCCGTCCATCCCGCGGCCCAGCTGGCAGCGCAAAGCAATACGCAGACGACCCCCACCCCGATGGCGGCTGGATTGCCGTACCCCTGCATGCGGCCCCATTCCCAGGCCGCCGCAGCCATCATGACCAGCACGACGATCGCAAAGGGTAGAACGGAACCGGCGAAGAGCGCGGGCAGCAGGATGGCCAGCAGGACGATGGCCGTGAGGATGCGCGGTAGCAGCATGAAAGGCCCTTCAAGCACACACCGACGATGTCGGAGGCGCCACCAACTGTTCGGAAGTCTTGCCGAAACGGCGCTCGCGCGCGCCATAGGCTGCGATGGCCTGGTCCAGCGCCTCGGCATTGAAGTCGGGCCAGAGACGGTCGCTGAAATACAGCTCGGAATATGCGCATTGCCAGAGCAGGAAGTTGCTGATGCGCATTTCGCCGCCGGTGCGGATCACGAGGTCGGGGTCGGGCACGTGGGCCAGTCCCATGGCCGTGTGGAGGCTGGCTTCGGTGATCGGCTCGCCGCGCGCGGCGAGCGCCGATGCTGCCTGGGCGATGTCCCATCGGCCGCCGTAGTTGAAGCACACGTTGAGAACCAGCCGGGTGTTGTGCGCGGTGGCCGCTTCCGCCTGGGCGAGGCCGGCCCGGACCTTCTCTGAGAGCGTGGACTTCTCTCCCACGAAATGAAGGCGCACGCCATCCTTGCGCAGTTGCGGAACTTCTCGGGACAGCGCCTTGGCCAGCAGGTCCATCAGGCCCGAGACTTCTTCGGCGGGACGATTCCAGTTCTCCGAAGAGAACGCAAACACAGTCAATACGCCAACGCCCCGCTCGACGCAGTCGCGGGCGCATTGCTTCAGGGCGTCCACGCCCTGCTTGTGGCCTGCCAGCCGAGGCAAAAAACGGCGCGTGGCCCACCGCCCATTGCCATCCATGACGATGGCGATGTGGTGGGGAATGGCAGAAGGAGAATGGGGCATGGAAGACATCGATCGATCCCGTACGCAACGGGAGGCGATCAGACCGCCATGATTTCCTGTTCCTTGCTGCTCACCAAGGTATCGACCTCGGCGATGTGCTTGTCGGTGACCTTCTGGATATCGGCTTCTGCGCGCTTTTGCTCGTCTTCGGAAGCGAGCTTGTCCTTGACGAGCTTCTTCACGGCCTCGTTGGCGTCGCGGCGCAGGTTGCGCACGGCAATCTTCGCGCTTTCGCCTTCATTGCGCGCCAGCTTGGTCATTTCCTTGCGGCGCTCTTCGCTCATCGGCGGCATCGGAACCCGGATCAGCTCCCCCATGGAAGCGGGATTCAGGCCCAGATCGCTTTCGCGAATGGCCTTTTCGATCTTGGCGCCCATGCCCTTTTCCCAGGGCTGGACGCTGATGGTGCGCGCATCGAGCAACGTCACGTTGGCCACCTGCGAGAGCGGCACCGTGGAGCCGTAGTACTCGACCTGGACGCTGTCCAGCAAGGCGGGATTCGCACGGCCCGTGCGAATCTTCGAGAGATTGTTCTTGAAGGCCACGATGGACTGGTCCATCTTGGCTTCGGCATTTTTCTTGATGTCGGCAATCGTCATGTGTTCTCCTGTGCGTGCACGCAGCGCGTCTTCGCCATCCAGCCGGCGGCAACCATCGGCCGCCGGGCGCAATCCAACGTCAAGCGTACACCAGCGTGCCTTCGTCCTCACCCATCACCACGCGCAGGAGCGCTCCGTGCTTGATGATCGAGAAGACACGGATAGGCAGCTTCTGATCCCGGCAGAGCGCGAACGCCGTGGCGTCGAGGATGCCCAGGTTGCGCCCCATGGCCTCGTCGAACGTGAGCTTCGTGTAGCGCGTTGCCGTGGGGTCCTTCTTGGGATCGGCCGTGTAGACGCCGTCCACCTTGGTGGCCTTGAGCACCACCTCGGCGCCGATCTCGGCGCCCCGCAGGGCGGCCGCGGTATCCGTCGTGAAGAACGGGTTGCCCGTGCCAGCGGCAAAAACCACCACCTTGCCCTCTTCGAGGTACTGCAGCGCCTTGGGCCTCACATAGGGCTCGACCACCTGCTCGATGGCGATGGCGGACATGACGCGTGCCGTGAGGCCTTGCTTGTCCATCGCATCCGCGAGCGCCAGGGCGTTCATGACCGTGGCCAGCATCCCCATGTAGTCGGCCGTCGCGCGGTCCATGCCGACCGAACCACCCGCCACGCCGCGAAAGATATTTCCGCCCCCGATCACCACGGCGACCTGCACGCCCAGGCGCGTCACCTCGGCGATCTCCTCCACCATGCGGACGATGGTGGCCCGGTTGATACCGAACGCATCGTCGCCCATGAGGGCCTCGCCAGACAACTTGAGCAGAATGCGCTTGTGGGCTGGGGCGGCGAGGGTCATGGGCGTTTCTCTTGAGATGTTGGAGTCGGGGCAGCGGTTGCGTTCGGAAGGATCAGGCAGCGGCCTTGGCAGCAGCCACTTGGGCGGCGACTTCAGCAGCGAAGTCATCCACCTTCTTCTCGATGCCTTCGCCCACCACGTAGAGCGTGAAGCCCTTCACCGTGGTGCCGGCGGCCTTGAGCATCTGCTCCACGGTCTGCTTGTCGTTCTTCACGAAGGCCTGGTTGAACAGGGACACTTCCTTCAGGTACTTCTGCACGCCGCCTTCGATGCGCTTAGCAACGATTTCGTCGGATTGCACCGGCTTGCCTTCGGCTTCGGCCTTGGCCTTGTCTTCCGCAGCCTTGGCCGCGGCGACCGAACGCTCTTTCTCGATCAGGTCGGCAGGCACGTCGGCGCTGGTCAGGGCCACGGGCTTCATGGCGGCGATGTGCATCGCGACGTCCTTGGCAGCGGCTTCGTCGCCGTCGAATTCGACCACGACACCGATGCGCGTGCCGTGCAGGTAGGAGGCCAGCTTGGAGCTGCCGCCGAAGTGCTTGAAGCGGCGGAAGCTCATGTTCTCGCCGATCTTGCCCACGAGGCCCTTGCGCACGTCTTCCAGCGTGGGGCCGAAGCCGTCCTGGCTGTAGGGCAGCGCGCCCAGGGCCGCTACATCGGCGGGGTTGTGCTGGGCCACCAGGTCGGCCGCGGCCTTGGCCAGGGCGATGAAGCTGTCGTTCTTGCTGACGAAGTCGGTTTCGCTGTTCACTTCAATCAGGCCACCGTTCGTGCCGTTGATCGACGCGGACACCACGCCTTCGGCGGTGATGCGGGATGCAGCCTTGCCGGCCTTGGTGCCCAGCTTGACGCGCAGCAGCTCTTCGGCTTTGGCCAGATCGCCATCCGCCTCGGTCAGGGCTTTCTTGCATTCCATCATGGGCGCGTCGGTCTTTGCGCGCAGTTCGGCGACCATGCTTGCGGTAATTGCAGCCATCGTTGTTCTCCAGAGTCAGTTCAGTTCGTTACAGGATTCAAGGCTAAAAAAAAGGGGGCTAACCAGGAGCCCCTCTTTCATTCGCGACAGGTCGCGCGGCCGGGCCTTCAGGCAGCGGTTTCTTCCACTTCCACGAATTCGTCCGAGCCTTCGGGGGCCACGGCCTTGGCAACATCGTTCACCGCATTGGCGCGGCCTTCGATGATGGCGTCGGCGATGCCGCGGGCGTACAGGGCCACGGCCTTGGCCGAGTCATCGTTGCCGGGGATCACGTAGTCGATGCCTTCAGGAGAGTGGTTGGAGTCCACCACGCCGATCAGCGGGATGCCCAGCTTCTTGGCTTCGGCGACGGCGATCTTGTGGAAGCCGACGTCGATGATGAAGATGGCGTCCGGCAGGGCGTTCATGTCCTGGATGCCGCCGATGTCCTTCTCGAGCTTCTCGACCTCACGCGTGAACGTGAGTTGCTCTTTCTTGCTCATGGTTTCCAGGCCGGCTTCCTGCTGGGCCTTCATGTCCTTCAGACGCTTGATGGAGGTCTTGACGGTCTTGAAGTTGGTCAGCATGCCGCCCAGCCAACGCTGGTCGACGAAAGGCACGCCGGCGCGCTGCGCTTCGGTGGCCAGGATCTCACGGGCCTGGCGCTTCGTGCCGACCATGAGGATCGTGCCGCGGTTGGCCGTGAGCTGCTTGGCGAACTTCTGTGCGTCCTGGAACAGCGGCAGCGACTTTTCCAGGTTGATGATGTGGATCTTGTTGCGATGGCCGAAGATGAACGGGGCCATCTTGGGGTTCCAGAAACGGGTTTGGTGACCGAAGTGGACACCGGCTTCCAGCATTTCGCGCATGGTGACGGACATGAGAATTCTCCGAAGGTTGGGTCTAAAATCCGGCCCGCCAACCACCCTGCGTGACGCGGGGTGGCACCTTGAAAAGGCCGGTTTGCGATTGATTTCGCCGCAGTTGGCACCCGAAAGAGCGCCCCTCACAGCAAAACCCCGAGATTCTAGCATAGTGGGCTGCCCGCCCCCTGGCAGCAGCCCCGGACGTCCGGAAGCGCCGGGCCGCTCCACCCGAACCCTTATTGCCGGCCCGCGCCGCCGGCTTTCTCATTCCACCATGCACATCGCCATCGTCGGCGCCGGGATCGTCGGCACCGCCACCGCTTATGAACTGGCCTGCGACGGGCACGCCGTCACGGTTTTCGAACAGCGCGGCGCTGCGGCCGAGGAGGCGAGCTTCGCCAATGCCGGCCTGCTCTCCCCCGCCCCGCTGATTCCCTGGGCCGCGCCCGGCATCGGCGGGCCCGCGCGGCAGCGGTTCTGGGGCCGGCATGCGGCGATCCGGCTGGCGCAGGGAGCGGGGCTGTCCGAGCTGCGGTGGCTGTGGCGGCACCGGCGCGCCGCCAAGGGCCCCATGGCCGAATCGGCCGTGGCGGCGCTCGCCCGTTTCGGCCTGTACAGCCATGCCCGCATGCGGCAGGTGGCGCAATCGCTGGAACTGGACCCCGAAAGCAGCCAGGGAGTGCTCGTCCTGTTGCGCTCGCCCGCCGATCTGGAAAGGGTGCAGCCCGCCGTGCGGCTCCTGCGGGACGCGGGCGTGCGCGTGCTGGACGTGGATACCGCCACCGCCCGGCTGATCGAGCCCGGGCTGGGCGTGGACAACGAACTCGCCGGTGCGCTGCACGTGCCGGAAGGCGAATCCGGCAACTGCCGGCTGTTCGCGCAGATGCTGCGCTACGCCGCGCAGGCACGGGGCGCTCAGTTCGTGTTCCAGGCGCGTGTGGCGTCGCTGCGCTCGGCGCCGGCCGGCGTGCTGCTGGCCGGCGAGCCCGACGCCCGCCGCTTCGACGCGGTGGTGGTCTGCGCCGGGCTGGCCGCGGCCGGGCTGGTGCGGCCGATGGGCACACCGGCCCCGATGGCTGCGCTGCACGGCTACACCATCAGCGCGCCGGTGCGCGAGGACACGCATGCGCCGCAGGGCACGGTCATCGATCCCGTGCACCGGCTCACCATCACGCGACAGGGGCAGCGGGTGCGCGTTGGCGGCGGTGCGGAACTGGGCGCGGGCGACGGAACGCAGCATGCCGCCACGCTGCAGACCCTCTACAACGCGGCCTCGGGGTGGTTTCCCGGCGGCGCCCAGTGGTCATCGCCGCAGGTGCAGACCTGGCGCGGCGCCCGTCCGATGCTGCCGGACGGCCTGCCGCTGGTGGGCGCCAGCGGCGCGCCGGGTGTGTGGATCAATGCCGGCCACGGTGCCTGCGGCTGGGCCCTGGCCTGCGGCAGCGCCCGGGTGGTGGCAGACCTCATCGCCCAACGCGCTCCCGAGGTGGACGTGCAGAGCTTCGGCGTGCGGCGCTTCTGATTCCTGAAGGGGCGGGCCACACAGGCGGCCGGCGGCGCGGCGCCACAATGCCCGGAGGCATTACGGCCCGCTTTCCCGAACTCCCCATGCACCGCATCATCTCCGACACCCCGCACGCCCTTTTCGGCGTCGTCGCCACGCGCCGCATCGAACGCACCGCGATGGACGCCCTGGCCCCTTACACGCTGATGGAGCGTGCCGGGCAGGCCGTGGCGCGGCTGGCTCTGGCCGTGGCCCCGCATGCGCGGCGCGTCTGGATCGCCTGCGGGGCCGGCAATAACGGGGGCGATGGCCTGGAAGCCGCGCTGCGCCTGCACCGCCACGGCCTCGCGGTGCAGGTGAGCTGGCTCGGCAGCGCGGACACGGCGCCGGCCGATGCCCGGCATGCCTGGGAGCGGGTGCGGTCAGCCGGCGTGCCATGCATCGACGGTGCGCCCGACGGCCTGGGCGCCGACGACCTGTGCATCGATGCACTGCTGGGCATCGGCCTCGCGGCCCGGCCGGACGGTGCACGCCCGCCCGATCCCCGGCTGCAGGCGCTGTTGCACGCGGTGCGCGGCAGCGCCGCGCCCGTGCTCTGCGTGGACGGGCCTTCTGGATTGCAGGCCGACACGGGCCAGTACCTTCCCGGCCTGGAGCTCGAGCAGGCCCCTTCGGCAGCGCCGCGCCACACGCTCGGCCTGCTCACCGCCAAGCCCGGCTGGTTCACCGGCGTGGGGCGCGACGCCGCAGGCCATGTATGGCTGGACAGCCTGGGCGTGGATGCCGCCGAGGCAGCCGCCACAGCCTGGCTCTCCGGGCCGGGCATGCCCGCCCGCCGCGCACATGCCTCCCACAAGGGCAGCTACGGCGATGTGGCGGTGGTCGGGGGCGAGCCCCTCGGAGCCCGGGGCATGGGCATGACCGGCGCTGCGCTGCTGGCCGCCTCGGCGGCGCTGCACGGAGGCGCAGGCCGCGTTCTGGTGGCGCTGCTGGACGGCGATGGCGCCGATGCCCTCGCGGTGGACCCGCTTCAGCCCGAAGCCATGCTGCGCCGCTTCGACGCACTCGAGATGGACAACGCGACGGTGGTGTGCGGCTGCGGCGGCGGGCAGGCCGTCCGCCGCGTACTGCCGCGCGTGCTGTCCGGGGCGCCGCGGCTGGTGCTCGATGCGGACGGCCTCAACGCCGTAGCGTCCGACGCCGCTTTGGCCTCGCAGTTGCAGGCCCGCGAGGCCCGCCATGGCGCGAACCCGACCGTGCTCACGCCGCATCCGCTGGAGGCGGCCCGGCTGCTCGGCAGGGACACGGCGGCCGTGCAGGCCGACCGCCTGGGTGCGGCGCAGGCGCTGGCCGACCGCTTCCGGTGCGTGGTGGTGCTCAAGGGATCGGGCAGCGCCATCGCCGCGCCGGGCCAGGTCGTGCACATCAACCCGACCGGCAACGCACGCCTGGCCACGGGAGGAACGGGCGACGTGCTCGCAGGTTTCCTGGGGGCCGCCTGGGCGGCCCGGCCCGGGGGAGCCGGAGCGGCTTTCGAGGCGGCCCGCGCCGCGTGCCACGCGCATGGCCTGGCAGCCGACCGGTGGCCTGCAGGCCGGCCGCTCACGGCTTCGGAATTGGCCCGCCACCTGTCACCCTGCTGAGCCACGACCGGCACTTCGGACGGGTTCAAGGCGAGAGCACGCAACCAAGGGTAACTCCCGTTGCAGCACACGTCCACGCGCGCCCGTCCGACAGACGAATGACGGGGCGCGGCGATGTAATGCGTTCATTCCCGCACGCATTGCGTGCCCCCACCCCCCAAATTTCCGCTGCTGCAAGGAGACCGCCATGAAACGCAACCGCTTGAATGGCCCCCGCGCGTTCGTTGCCTTCACCGCCACGGTGTTGCTGGCGGTGGCGGCCACGGCCATGAACCTCGTGCCCGATGAAGCCGTGCAGGCGGCCGATTCGCTGGTGAACATTCCAGCGCACCTGGAGCAGATCCTGCCGGGCGATCCGATCAACCCCTGACAGCGCGCCGGGCCGCTGGGCCCCCCACAGCCCGCAGCCTGCCCCGCCCCTTTCTACCCCTTTCAGTACGCGATCCTTTCCCGCCGCGCCGCGACCAGGCCCTGTTCAGCCACCGCTGCGCTCCAGCACTTCCAGGCGCCGCCGCAGGCCTTCGGCCTCGGCGGCGTCGCCACGTTCGGCGGCCCGGTCCGCCGCCCATGACAACCAGGCCATGAGCGGCCGCCGCCAGCCCTGCGCGGATGCGGCCTCGATGGCCAGGCGAGCGACCTCCGGCGTCGCCCTGCCCTGCACCATCAACGCGCCCGCAGCCACCAGCCGCGCCAGCGGATCGCCCACTGCCGGCAGCGCCGACGGGCCGGCGGTCTGCACGGACTGCTGGGCCGGCGGCAGCAGCGCTGCGGCGGCCGGGTCGGCACGGCCGGCCAGGTAATCGGCATAGGCGCGTTCGGCGGGCGCGGCATCGGCGCGCAGCGGCTCGAAATCGGCGCAGCCGGCCGGCGCGAGGCTGGCGACGCGTGCGGCGCACTCCAGCAGCACCACCCGCGCAAGCAGATCCGGCCGCGCGGTGCGCGCCACCTCGGAGCGCGCGCGCCGCCATTCCTGCGCGGCCACGCGGTCGGCGCCCGAGAGGTAGGCCTCGGTGGCCTTGTCGGCCGCGCCATGGGCATTCATCTGCCATTCGGGCACGGCCGGGCGTTGCGCGCAGCCGCTCGCCAGCGTGCCGATGGCCGCGCACAGCGCCATGGCCACCAGGGCACGGCTGCCGCCGACAGCGCGGCGGGAAGTCGAAGCATCGAAGGGCGTCGTCGTCATGGCAGCTTGATCTCCGTGTCTCGCGCGAAAGGCCATTTGCGCTGGATTTCGTTGACCAGGCCCTCGACCTTGCGCAGGTTGCTCTCCACGTCGGCGCGCAGCGCGCCCAGGTCGGTGGTGGCCTCGCGCGCATTGGCGCCGATGGCCTGGGCCTCGGCCAGCACGGCGTCCACCTTGGCCAGGCTCTGGCGCGTGTCGGCCAGCAGGCCGTTCAGCTGGACCACGGTGCTGCGCACGTCGGCCACCAGGCCCGCCTCGCCGGCCGCGCCGAACACCTGCCGGTCGGCCTTGGCGGCCATGCCGTCGATGCGCGCCAGCAATTGGTTGGTGCGGTCCAGCGTGGTGGCGATCTTCTTCGCCTCGGCGTCGCTGCCCATGAGCACGCCGAGCGCGCCGCCGGGCGCGTTGAGCCGCTCGGTCAGCGTGCGCACGTTGGCGAGCGTGCCGCCCAGGGCCGCGTCCTGCGCGGTCATGGCCTGCAGGTTGGACAGCAGCTCGCGCGCGGCCGACATGAGCTGCGGGATCTCGGCCGTGGCGTCGCCGCGCAGCACCGGGCGCACGGCGCCGTCGGGCAGCGGCGGGTCGGTCAGGATGCCGCTGTAGGCCTTGATGGTGGTGCCGCCCACGATGCCGCGCACCAGCGTGAACACGCTCGATTCGCGCAGCCAGTGCGCGTCCTTGCGCGGCACGTCGACCAGGATGCGCACGTTGCCGTCGTCCGACAGTTCGGTGCGGCGCACGCGCCCGATGGGAAAGCCCGAGAAGGTCACGTCCATGCCGGCGACCACGCCCTCGGAATCGTCGGCTGTGAGCACGAGCTGCTGCGTGGGCTCGAACACGCCGCGCGCATAGAGCAGGTACAGCCCCGAGCCGACGATCAGCGCGAGCGTGAAGAGCAGCAGCGCGGCGGCCTTGCGCTCCAGGTGCGACACGGGGCGCAGCAGCGCCTCGGTGGAATCCGCCGGCGGGGGCGGGGGTTCGGGGCGGGGATCGTTCATGGGGCGGTCCGGAAAGGGGTGGGTTCTGGAGAGGTCAGTAGTAGTTGCCCATGAGCGAGGCGACCTCGATCAGCAGCAGCACGGCGAACATGCGGGCGAAGCCGCCCAGCTCGGAGCGGGCGCGCGGGTCACCGGTGGCGTGCAGGCCCGCGGCCATGGGGATGAGCGCCACGGCCAGGCTGAACAGCAGCGTCTTGAGCGCGAACACCAGCGTGACGGGCGGCGTGAACACCTGCCCGAACATGCGCGTATAGGCCGGCAGCCCCGCCGTGTTGGCGCCGTAGACGCCCAGGTAGGCCATGACGAGCGCCACCACGCAGGAAAGTGCCGCGAGCGTGATGCAGGCATAGATGCCCGCGACCACGCGCGGCAGCAGCTCCACGCGCACCGGGTCGGCGCCGCGCGCGCGCAGCGCCTCCCAGTGACCCGACAGCCGCAGCAGCGCGAGCTGCGTGCCGCCCGGGATGGTGGTGCGCAGCGCCACGAAGAGCGCCGCCGTGAGCGGGATGAGTTCGAGCACCAGCACCCGCACCACCATCTCCAGCGCGTAGCGCGAGAGGCCGTAGCTCAGCGCCGTGACCACCACGATGCGCGTGATCACCAGGCACAGCAGCGCGGCCAGCGCCGTGAAGCCCAGCAGGATGGGAGCCGTGTCCAGGTACATGTGCCGCGCGAGGCGTGCGCGCGTGGCGCGGCCGTAGCTCGACGGCGAGAGCATGAGCACCGCCACCACGGCCCCCAGGTGCACGATGCGCCACCACGCCAACGCCCAGCCGCGCGCGCCGCGCCAGAGCCGGTCCGGCAGCGCGGGCAGGACATCGGTGCGCGCCGTCATGCGCCCGCCCCCGTGTGCCCACGCCCACTCCGCATCAGGCATGAAAAGCGCCTCATGCCGCCGATTCCATTTAATAGTTTGCTATCAAACAAATAGCACTCCGATCATGGCGATTCACACGTGCCGGCGCGCGAGCGGCTCGGGCGACGGCAGGGGCTGGGCATCGGCGCGCGCGTGCAGCGCGTCGATCACGCGGCAGGGGCTGCCATCTGCGCCGTCGCAGCGCCCGCGCAGCGACAGCAGCTGCGCCTCCAGGGCCTGCAGTTCCTGCAGGCGGGTGCGCACGTGCAGCAGGTGCTCGTCCACGGTGGCGCAGGCGGCATGGTCGGCGGCCGAGCCCGGGCCGCGGCCCAGCGAGAGCAGCGTGCGCACCTCTTCGAGCGACATGTCCATCGCGCGGCACAGGCGGATGAAGCGCAGGCGGTGGATCTCGTCGTCGCTGTAGAGGCGGTAGCGGTTGTCGGCGCGGGCCTGGGCGGGCAGCAGCCCCTCCTTCTCGTAATAGCGGATGTTGGCGGCCGGCACGCCCGACAGTCGGGCGGCATCGCCGATACGGTGGTAGGGGCTTGGAGCGGACACGGCTTGACCTTGAAGCGGCTTGAAGGTTTTCAATGATGGCACGGTCCCGTTGCGGGCCCTTGTCGGAAATCGCCCTTTCGCGCCCATTCAAAAGGAAAAAACATGGCACAGACCGTTTCGCCCCGCCCCACCCCCGCGCCGGGGGGCGGCCCCCGCATCGACCTGGCGTGCGGCTGCGGCAGCGGCGGCTGCGAGGCGCCGCCCCCACCGGCCGCCACGCGGGCCGCAGCCCACGCGCAAGGCGCCGGGGAAGGACATGGCCACGACCATGATCACGAACATGGCCACGGCGCCACTTCCCCGGCCGGCGGTGCCGGCGGCCATGGCCATGACCACGACCACGGCGTGCTGCCCGGCTGGGGACGGCTCGGCGCGTCGCTGGTGGCGGCCCTGGGCGCGGAGCTGCTGCACCTGCTCTCGCCCGGCACGCTGCCGTGGGAGGTGGGCGGCATGGCGCTCGCGGCGCTGGCCATCCTGCTGGCCGGGCTGGGCGTGTACCGCAGCGGCCTGCGCTCGCTGGCGCGGGGCCAGCTGGGCATCAGCGCCCTCATGGCGGTGGCCGTCACCGGCGCCTTCGTGATCGGCCAGTGGCCCGAGGCCGCGATGGTGATGGCGCTCTACGCGCTGGCCGAGCGCATAGAAGACCGCGCCGTGGGCCGCGCGCGCGACGCCATCGGCGCACTGCTGGCGCTCAGCCCCGAACAGGCCGAGCTGCTCGGCGAGGACGGCCGCTGGCGCACCGTGCCGGCGGCGGAAGTGCCCGTGGGCGCCGTGCTGCGCCTGCGCCCCGGCGCGCGCGTGCCGCTGGACGGCGTGGTGCAGGAGGGCCGCGGCGCCGTGGACGAATCGAGCGTCACGGGCGAGAGCCTCGCGGTGGACAAGGCACCGGGCGACAGCCTCTTCGCCGGCACGCTCAATGCGCAGGCCGAGCTGCAGTTCAAGGTGACCGCCGCGGCCGGCCACACCACGCTCGACCGCATCATCCGCGCCGTGGAGGAGGCCCAGGGCGCGCGCGCGCCCATGCAGCGCTTCGTGGACCGCTTCGCCGCCATCTACACGCCCGCCGTCTTCGCGATGGCCGCCGCGGTGGCCGTGGGTGCCCCGCTGCTGCTGGGCTGGGCCTGGCTCGACGCGGTGTACCGCGCGCTCGTGCTGCTGGTGATCGCCTGCCCCTGCGCGCTGGTGATCGCCACGCCGGTGACGGTGGTGAGCGGCCTCGCGGCCGGCGCGCGGCGCGGCATCCTCATCAAGGGCGGGAACTGGCTGGAGCTGGCGCGCGGCGTGCGCGCCGTGGCCTTCGACAAGACCGGCACGGTCACGGCCGGCCGGCCGGTGCTGGTGGGGCGCGACCGCTTCGGCGGCGACGGCGCGACCGACGTGGCGGCAGCCCTCGCGGGCCGCTCCGACCACCCGGTCTCCAAGGCCATCGCGGCCGGCCTGGGCGATGCCCCCGCCGACCTGCCCGCCGTGCAGGACTTCACCGCCCTGCCCGGCCGCGGCGTGGAGGCGCGCGTGAACGGCGCGACCTGGTTCCTCGGCAACCGGCGCCTCGCGCAGGAGCGCGGCCTCTGGACCGACGCGGTCGAGGCCGTGGCCGCCGCGCACGAGGCCGAAGGCCGCAGCGTGACGCTGCTGGGCAGCGCCCACGGCGTGCACGCGCTCTTCGCCGTGGCCGACACGCTGCGCCCCCAGGCCGCCGAAGCGGTGGCCGACCTGCGCGCGCTGGGCATCGTGCCCGTCATGCTCACGGGCGACCACGCCGCCGCCGCGCAGGCCGCCGCGCGCAAGGCCGGCATCGCCGAGGTGCAGGCCGGCCTGTTGCCCGAGCAAAAGCTCTCGGCCATCGCCGCGCTGCAGCGCAAGCACGGCATGACCGCCATGGCCGGCGACGGCATCAACGACGCGCCCGCGCTCGCCCGCGCCGACATCGGCTTCGCGATGGGCGCGGCCGGCACCGACGTGGCGATGGAGACGGCCGACGTGGTCATCATGAACGACGACCTGCGCCGCGTGGCCGAGACGGTGCGCCTCTCGCGCCGCACGCACGCCGTGCTGTGGCAGAACATCGCGCTGGCGCTGGGCATCAAGGCCGTCTTCTTCGGGCTGGCCCTCACCGGCCAGGCGACCATGTGGATGGCCGTCTTCGCCGACATGGGCGCCAGCCTGCTGGTGGTGGCGAACGGGCTGCGCATGCTGCGCGGGGCGGGCCGGGCGCCGCGCTGACCGGCGGCGGCAGGGCGGCCGCCGCGGCCGTGGCGTGGTTCTTGCTGCGGGCTCCACGTCCGCGCCGTGCCGCATCCCGGAAACCCGGCGATCCGAACCGGCACCACCTGGGTTTACCCTAGAATCGCACCCATGCCGCCGTATCCATTGAATAGTTTGCTATTAAAAACAGAGCAAACTCTGTCCAGCCGGCTGGCGCCCTTTGATACACCGCAATCCACCGGCCCGCGCCGCATGCTGCAATTCCGGGCCCCATGCCGGCGCGGTGCGGCCGACCGGCACCGGCGGGTCGCACCGCACCGGCCCACCGCACCCTCTCCGTACTGCCTGACCACCCCGCCATGAGCCAGACCCTCATCCCCCCGCCCGCCCCGCCCATGGTCCCGCACACCACCACCGAAGACACCCTGGCCCTGTTCACGGGCGTGCTGCTGATCTCGGTCGGCGTGGCCTTCTTCACCAGCGCGGGGCTGCTCACGGGCGGCACGGCGGGCATCGCCTTCCTGCTGCACTACGCCACGGGGCTGGGGTTCGGCAAATGGTTCTTCCTGCTGAACCTGCCGTTCTACTGGCTGGCCTGGCGCAAGATGGGCCGCGCCTTCACGGTCAAGACCTTCGTGGCCGTGCTGCTGCTCTCGGTCATGACCGAGGCGCAGTCGCGCTTCCTGCAACTGTCGGCGCTGCAGCCGCTCTATGCGGCCGTGGCCGGCGGGCTCATCGTGGGCACGGGCTTCCTCGTGCTGTTCCGCCACCGCTGCAGCCTGGGCGGCGTGGGCATCCTCGCGCTCTACCTGCAGGACCGCCACGGCTGGCGCGCAGGCAAGGTGCAGATGGGCGTGGACTGCACCATCGTGCTGCTGGCGCTGTTCACCGTGGAGCCCGGCCGCGTGCTCTGGTCCATCGTGGGCGCGGTGGCGCTCAACCTGGTGCTGGCGATGAACCACCGGCCGGGGCGGTACATGGCCGTGTGATGCGGCGAGCAGGGGCTTACTGAGAGGGGCCGCCATCGTCCCTGTTGAAAAAGGTCTGGTAGACCATGTACGGAATCAGGGACACCACCAGCCACCACCACGCCCCATACAGGTAGGCGACAACCCAGCAGCCCCAACCGAACAGGACGGCGCACCCGCCGAACACGCTAGAAAAACGCGGCAACTTCATCGAGCCATTCTGACGTGCGCGGTGGTCCCCCACACCTCCACGGCCCAGGTCGGGAAAAACCGGACGTGGGTTGTTCACCCTCCTGCCGCAGCAGGCTCTCGAGCCGGTCTGCGGCGCTCCGCACTTATCATTGCCGCCCATGCGCCGCATCGTCTTCCTTGCCCTGATCGTGCTGCTGGCCCTGCGCGGCCTGACGGCACCGGCCATGGCGGCGCAGATGGCGGCCGGGGGGCTGCATGGCACGGTGCCTTCCGCGCAGGCGGCAGCGGCGCTGCATGCGGGCCACGCGCCTGAAACAGCGCCCGACTCGCATGGCGCGCACGGCGCAGACGTCCAGGCCGCGCTGCCCTCCTGCCACGCGGCGGCGGCAGACCACCCCGGCGACCCCGGCTGCGATCCCCAGTCCCCCCACGCCTCGCACGCGGCCTGCGCCGACTGCGAGGTCTGCCACACCGCGGTGATGGCGCCCCCCGCGGCGCGCCTGGCCGCCGGCCCCCACCGCGACACGCTGAAGCCGCGGGCGGCCATTCGCTTCGCGAGCGCCCTGCCCGCGCAGGCCACCAAGCCACCCATCGCCTGAGCCTCGACGCCCGAAGTGCGTCCGCCCTGGCCGTGCCGCCCGCCGGGGCAGCGCGCCCGCGGCCGCGTTCCCGCCTTTGCCTTTCGAGTCCAGGAGATGCCCCATGCACGCCCCATGGCCCCGTGCCCTGCTTTCACGTTCCCTCCGTTCACGCGGCCTCTCGCTGTCCAGCGCAGCCGTCTCCGCCGCGCTGGCCTGCCTTGCCGCCGTGCCGATGGCTGCGCTCGCGCAACCGGCACCGGCCCCATCCACCGCGCACTCCGCGACGGCCGATGCAGCCCGCGCGGACGCTGCCACCACCCCGCCGCGCCACGCGGCGCTGCCGCCCTGGCCCGACGAAGGCGCCCCCATCGGCTGGCGCGACGCCCATGCGGCCGTGGCCGAGTTCCCGCGCGGGCATGCCGACATCGTCGCCTGGGAGGCGCGCCAGAGCGCGAGCGGCCCCGCCCGGCCCCCGGCGGCCGCAGGCGATCCGGCAGCGCCTAGGAACACGGCCCATTCTCCCGGGCACCACCACCCTGGGGAGCACCGGCCATGAGCGCAACCAGCCATCCGCAGAACCGCGCGCTGCGCTGGAGCACCCTGGCCACGGCCCTGCTGCTCGCGGGCTGCGCCAGCGTGTCGCCCGACGGCCTGCGCGGCGACGTGCAGGCTGCGCTGCAGGGCCGCACCGCAGGGGCCGACGGGGCACTGCTGCCCTCGCCCGACCCGGCCGCGCAGCAGGCCGCCGATGCCGCCATCAACGGCTGGCTGGCGCAGCCGCTCACCGAAGAGGCCGCGGTGCGCACCGCGCTGCTGCGCAACCCGGGCCTGCAGGCGCGGCTGGCGCGGCTCGGCGTGCAGGATGCCGAGCGCGTGCAGGCGCTCACGCTGCCCAATCCGGTGCTGGCCCTCGGCCGGCTCACGAACCCGCACGAGCGGGAGATCGAGCGGTCGATCGGTTTCGGCCTGATCGAACTCGTCACGCTGCCCTGGCGCAGCCGCTGGCAGGGCAGCCTGCGCGAGCAGGACACGCTGGCCGCCGCCGCCGATGCCGCGCGCCTGGCCAACGACGCGCGGCGCGCCTGGCTGCGCGCGGTGGCCGCGCAGGAGCTGCTGACCACCCAGGAGCGCATGCACGAGGCCGCCGAGGTGGGCGCCGAGCTGGCGCGGCGCATGGCCCGCGTGGGCCACTGGAGCCGGCTACAGCAGGCGCGCGAGCAGGCGGTGCTGGCCGATGCGCGCACGCGGCTCGCGCAGGCGCGCCTGGCGGCCGCCAACGCGCGCGAAGCGCTTGCGCTGACGCTCGGCCTGTGGGGCGCGGGCGCCGAGGCGATCGTGCTGCCCGGGCGGCTGGCGGATCTGCCCGCTGCGCCCGTGCCCGCCGAGGGCCTGGAGCAGCGCGCGCTGCGCGAGCGGCTCGACGTGCGCGCGGCGCGCCTGGGCCTCGACCGCGTGGCCGACCAGCAGGGCTTCGCGCGCGTGGGCCCGCTCTTCGGCGAGATCGGCATCGGCTACCAGCGCAACACCACCACCGGGCGCACCGGCGCCGCGGCGGGCCACGCCGAGGTGCAGCGCGGCTGGGCGCTGGAGCTGCCGCTGCCGCTCTGGGACGCGGGCGGCGCCTCCGGCGCGCGCGCCAGCGCCCTGGTGCGCGAGAACGCCGCCCTACTGCAGCAGACCGCGCTGCAGGCGCGCGCCGAGGTGCGCATGCGCTGGCGCGGCTACCGCACCGCCTGGGAGCTTGCGCAGGCGCAGGAGCAGCAGGTGGTGCCGCTGCGCCGCCTGATCCGGGACGAGACCCTGCTGCGCTACAACGGCATGCTCGCCAGCGTGTGGGAACTGCTGGCCGAGGCCCGGCAGAGCACCCAGGCCGTCGCGGAGGCCATCGAGGCGCGCCGCGATTTCTGGCTCGCGGAGACCGACCTGCAGTTCGCCCTGGCCGTGGGCTCGCCCGGCAGCGCGGCCACCGTGGCCGCGGCGCCTTCCACCGCATCCCCCTCCTCTTCCTCCAGCGCGGCGACCGCCGGCGCGGGGCACTGAACGACCATGCAACGCAGACACTTCTTCAGCGGAGCGGCCACGGCCGTGGCCGCACTTTCGACCGCCTCCGTGGGCCGTGCGGCCCTGGCCGGCCTGCCCGAGGCCGCGGCGCCCGCGGGCACCGCCACGCAGGTGCCGCCGGCCCCGCCCACGGGCCGGCCCTTCCACCCCGTCGTCACGCTCAACGGCTGGAGCCTGCCCTGGCGCATGAACGGCGGCGTGAAGGAATTCCACCTCGTCGCCGAGCCCGTGGTGCGTGAATTCGCGCCGGGGTTCAGCGTCAACCTCTGGGGGTACAACGGTCAGAGCCCCGGCCCCACCATCGAGGTGGTCGAGGGCGACCGCGTGCGCATCTTCGTCACCAACCGGCTGCCCGAGCACACCAGCGTGCACTGGCACGGCCAGCGCCTGCCCAACGGCATGGACGGCGTCTCGGGCCTCACGCAGCCGGCCATTCCCGCAGGCAAGACCTTCGTCTACGAATTCACCGCGCGGCGGCCCGGCACCTTCATGTACCACCCGCATGCCGACGAGATGGTGCAGATGGCCATGGGCCTCATGGGCCTGTGGATCACCCACCCGCGCCTGGACGCGCGCGGCCGGCATCCGCAGATCGCCACGGCCGACCGCGACATCGCCTTCCTGCTGGGCGCCTTCGCGGTGGAGCCCGGCAGCCGCACTCCGCGCGTGAACGAGATGACCGACTTCAACATCTGGTCGTGGAACAGCCGCGTCTTCCCCGGCATCGACCCCCTCGTCGCGCGGCGCGGCGACCGCGTGCGCCTGCGCATCGGCAACCTCACCATGACCAACCACCCCATCCACGTGCACGGGCACGAGTTCGAGGTGACGGGCACCGACGGCGGCACCGTGCCGCCCTCGGCCCGCTGGCCCGAGGTGACCACCGACATCGCCGTGGGCCAGATGCGGCAGATCGAATTCATCGCCGACGAGCCCGGCGACTGGGCCGTGCACTGCCACAAGAGCCACCACACGATGGGCGCCATGGGCCACGACGTGCCGACCATGATCGGAGTGGACCACCGCGGCCTCGTGGGGCGCATCCAGAAGATCGTGCCCGACTACATGGCGATGGGCGAGCGCGGCATGGCCGACATGGGCGCCATGGAAATGCCGCTGCCCGAGAACACCCACCCCATGATGTCCGGCACCGGCCCGTTCGGCCCGCTGGAGATGGGCGGCATGTTCAGCGTGCTCAAGGTGCGCGAGGGCCTGGCGCGCGGCGACTGGCGCGACCCCGGCGCCTACGCCCACCCGCCCGGCACCGTGGCGCGCGAATGGCAGGGGCCGGCGGAGGGCCTGCCGCCCGCGGCCGCGCCGGAGAGCACCGCGCCCCCGGCCACCCCCGCCGCCCCGGCCCGCGCCACCGTGCGCAAGCCGCACGGTGCGCACCACTGAACACCAAGGCCCTGCCGATGGTGCCAACGCCCCGCCCTCCCGGCCCCGCGGCCACCGCCGGAGTCCGCTCCGCACGGCCGCCGGCCGAGCGCGCGGGGCAAGCGCATATTGCTATTAATTAAATAGCAAACTTTTTAATGAATCCGGCGGCATGGAGCGTTTTTCTTCATGAAATCCACGCACAGCCGGCCTTAGCCCCTCCACCCCCTTTTCACCAGGCACCGACATGAAGCACCGCACCCACCTCACCGCCTCCATCGACACCGCCGCCCCTGCGCGCACCCTGCCGCGCCGCGCCCTGCTGGCTGCGGCGCTCTCCGCCGCCACGGCCGGCGCACTCGCCACGCTGCCCCGCCGCGCCTCGGCCCAGGCCGCGCCTGCGGCCGCCGGCACCCCGCTCGAAGTCTGGAAAGACCCGAACTGCGGCTGCTGCCAGGACTGGATCGACCACCTGCGCGCCCACGGCTTCGCGCCCACCGTGCACGAGACCGGCAACACCGCCGTGCGCAAGCGCCTGGGCCTGCCCGACCGGCTGGGCTCGTGCCACACCGCGCTCGTGGGCGGCTACCTGCTCGAAGGCCACGTGCCCGCCGCCGACGTGCAGCGCCTGCTGCGCGAGAAGCCGCAGGCGCTGGGCCTGGCCGTGCCGGGCATGCCCATCGGCTCGCCCGGCATGGACGGCGCGATCTACCGCGGCCGCCGCGACGCCTACGACGTGCTCTTGGTCGCGCGGGACGGCAGCACCCGCGTGTTCAAGCACTACGCGGCGCAGGCCGGGAAGGAGGCGGCATGAGAACCGCGCAGCGCCCGGACGGCCTCCGTGCCGCCCTCCGCGTGCTGGCCATGGCCGCGCTGCTCTCGGCCGGCCTGGCGCAGGCGCAGCAGCCCGGCGCCGCGGCGGCGTCCGCATCCGCAGCCCACGAGCACACGGCCCCTGCAGACCACGCGGCGCAGGCCGCAGCCGCAGCCCCTTCGCCGGCAAACGCCCCGCCCCTGAGCGAAGGCGAGGTCGTGCGCTGGGACCCCGCCACGCGGCGCGTGACCCTGCGGCACGGCGAGCTGAAGAACCTCGACATGCCGCCCATGACCATGGTGTTCCGCGTGCAGGGCGAGGCACCTGCCGGCACGGAATTGGCCCCCGGCACGCGCGTGCGATTCGTCGCCGAACGCGACCCGGGCGGCTTTTTCACCGCGAGCCGCATCGAGCCCGTGGCGCGCTGAAGGAGCGGGCCTCCAGGGACGGGCCGCCGGCAACAGCAGATTGCGCCATGGTGCCAGCGCAATAGCGCACATCCGCCCGTTCGCGCCGCCCGTTTCGCAACCCGGTGCGCAGCCTGCGCACCTAGCATCGATGCGTCGCTCCAGGCCCATCGGGTCTGGCCGGGCGCCCGATTCTTTCCCCCTCCCTTCTTTTTCCTCATTCCCTGCGGAGCCGCTGCCATGTCCAACCAGAACCTGCTCGTCACCTTCCCCTTCGACCAACTCGGCGAAGCGCGCGAATACCGACCCCCGGCCGACCGCGTGATCGAAGGCGACATCGTCTGCCGCAACTGGGACATCGACAGCTCCAAGGACGGCGCCGTGCGCGCGGGCGTCTGGGAAGCCACGCCGGGCGTGAACCACTCCATCAAGGGCGAGACCTGGGAGTTCTGCCTGATCCTCTCGGGCGTGGTGGAGATCACCGAGCGCGGCCACGAGCCCAGGATCTTCAAGGCGGGCGACTGCTTCGTGATGAAGCCGGGGTATGTGGGAACGTGGCGCACCATCGAGACGGTGCGCAAGGTGTGGGTGATGGCCTGAGGGTCCGCTCCGGCGCAGGCGGGCCGGCATCGGTAGGCCGCAAGCGGCCCGCCACGCCACCGCTCCCTGTGCGAAGAGGCGTTGCCGAAGGGGCCGGGAGGGGCACAATCGCTGCGGAGGTCTCGCTTTGCACGGCCTCTGCCTCGAGGCCGATGGGCCTTCCGCGTTACGCCCCTTTCTCCTTCCCGCATGCCTTCCACCCCCGTTTTCCTGCTCGCGTTGTCCGCCTTCCTGGCCCTCGGCGCCTGCTGGGGCCGTTACTTCGGAGGGCGCGCGCCCGGGCCCTTTCGCAGCCGCTCCTGCCAGGGCCGCGCGTGGAAGCGGGCCTTCCCCCATGCCGGAAAAGCGCAGATCCGCCGTTTCCTCGCCATGTTCGCGGAGAGCTTCGGGCTGCACCCCGACCAGCGGCTGCAGTTCGCGCCCCATGACCGCATCCTGGCCGTGTACAGGGCACGCTATCCGTGCACGGAAGTCCCGGATGCGCTGGAGCTGGAAACGCTCACCGCCGAGGCCGAGCGCCTGTATGACGTGGATCTCGAAGACCTTTGGCACGACCGGCTGACCCTGGGAGAATTGTTCGCGGTCTGCGGGCAACCGCGCGCAGGTGGGTAAGCACGGCGGCGCCTGCCACGCTGCAGTCGCCACGCGGACGGACTCGCAGCGATCGCGCAGCGCGCAGCGCGCAGCACCTGGCTTACCTGGCTCTTTTGTTTGGCATGGCCTGTTCAGCCACTCACACCATGGACCCCACGGATTCCGATGCCTGCCGATTCGTCCAGAAATGAAGCGCTCCGTGCGGTCCGAGCCCTGCAAATAGCACCCCTCCACTACAACGCCATCCAGCTGGGAATAGCGCCACGCCGATTTCTCTCGGAAGTGTTAGGGCTGTCCGAAACACGGTTGGCATCGACTGCGCAAACGCTCCGCCCCGGGACGATCCTCAACGCCCAACGGCACGCGATCACCTATCTGCGCCAGCATCTGGTTTCCCGGGGATACCCTGAATCCGCAATCGATGAACGGATCGCGGGGCAGGCGCAGCTCCAGGCGTCCGGCGGTGCGGCCTGGGCGGGATATTGGTACGCAGAAAACTTCGTGCACCGGCCGTTGCTGGATGAGTGTGTGCGTACCGGGATCCAATTCGATGTCTTCCTTGCGGACGCCGAGAAGGCGCTGGTCGATGATGACCTTGCAGCATTCACCACCCGTTGTGCGGACTTCATCGAGCAATGGACGATTCCCGCAGATGTGGCTGCTCCATGCCAGGTGGAGAAGCCGAGCGTTTTCCGGGACGCATCCACCTGGGACGATGCCTGGCAGGCCGCGCAAAAGCTCTTGCTGGCGGCCTTCTTCGATCAATTCGCACAGTTCGACGCCGTCTGGGGCGGATGCTTCATCACGCATTTGCCACCACGTTCACTGGTGGCGCTCATCGCGCCGAAGTGGCCGGGCGGCCCCCGCGCCATCAGGCCCGTTCGCCGGTTGATCGTCTTGTCCTTTTCGCTCCACCACTGGGTGCGGTACAAGCGCTGGCCGGATCACGCTCCGGGCGCGACGGAGGTTGCGCAGAAGCTGATGAGCTGGGGGAGACAGGACATCGCCAACCTTTTCGATGGCACCAAGCGCCTGCGTTTCCCCGAATTCGAGAAGATGTGGGATGAGCTGGGTTCCTGCTTCGGCCACGGGCGGGAACTCTCCGGCCCGTTCGCCCTGGCGCGCATTGCGATCGCCTGGCAGCGGTCAATGATGGTGGTGGGACCGGACCAGAAGCTTCGCTCGTTCACCACCCTGGGCGAGGACTACCACGCGCTGTGGGGATGGCGGCATTCCCAACGGCCACGGGCACCAGAGGGGGCAGCACAGGGGCGCGAACCCTGGCCCCTGTGGCTTGACGACTAGCGGTCGGCTTCGCCGTCCACACGGTCCTCCCAATCGTCCGGGCGCCCATCCTCTCCGCGAGAGTGCCAGTACTCGTCGTTGTTGGGGTTGAGCTGGTTGCTGTGGTTGTCGTTGTCGTGCTGTTCCTGTGCAGCGTTGCGGCCCATCACTTGTGTCCTTTCCGGTTTTGTTCAACGGCCAGCCGGCTCTGCAGCTGGGCGACATGGCTGCCTTTTCGTACCTCTCCGTCTTGCGCCGAGGCGGCGCTCCTTTGCATCCGCGCAAGCGCCTCCTGGGTCATCGGTACGCGCGCCTGGGTTCGGGTGGATGGTTTCATCCTGGGTTCCTCCGTTGAAGATGGCCACATGGCCACGCAGCAACTGTCCCTCCATCCCCGCCGGGCGATGATCCATTTTTCTAAACTTTCAGGCGGGCTGGCCTGGAGAGTTCGGCAGCGCCCCTACGCCGGCCCCGTGAACTGCTGCGCCAGCCGCCACGCGATCCGGCTGTTGATCGATGCGGGCAGCCAGCCTTCCAGGTAGGCCTGCACGGCGTTGTGCCCCACCTCCATCAGGTCGAAGGATTGGCCGCAATCGGCCCAGTGCTTCACGAGGCCCGCGGTGAGCGTGAGCAGGCCCAGGGTGGCCGTGTCGGCGTCCAGGTCGTCGCGCACCATGCCCAGCGAGATGGCGCGTGTCCATTCGCGCTTCAGGCAGCCCTGGTAGCTGGAGACCGTGGCCGGGCTGCAGGCCACCAGCCGGGTGGAGGCGCGCACCATCGTCTGCAGTTGCGGGTCTTCGTTCGCGCGCTCCAGCATCTGCACGGCCATCGCCTGCAGGTTGGTCATGGGGTTGGAGCAGATGTCGATCGCGCGCGAGGCGTAGGCGGCCTTCCAGCCCCCTTCCAGCCGGCCGGCGACGCAGCGCAGCAGGTCGTCGCGGTTCTTGAAGTACCAGTAGATGGCACCCCGCGTCACGCGGGCCTCTTCGGCGATGCGCGAGACGGAGCAGCCGGGGCCATCCTGCAGGTACACCCGTTCGGCGGCATCCAGGATCTTGCGGTGGGTGGCCTGCGCCTCCAGCCTTGACTTGCGAGCCATAGTGTTCCGATCTCCGAAGGTGGGGAGTGAGGGATCAGCGCAGCGGCGGAGCGACCAGGGGCGGGGGCGGCGGAAGCAGGGGTGGCGGCGGCGGAGGTGGTGGTGGCGGCACGACGCATGCGGTCAGCAGGCAGGCGGCCGCTAGCGCGGCGAACAGGGCGGCAGCAGGGAATTTCATGGGGGATGGTCCGGTGGTGTGGGGGATCGGAAGGGCCTGGCAGGCGCACGCCGCGGCGTGGCGGCAGGTGCGCGGGTCAGAGGCTCCACCCCCCGCCCAGGGCCTTGTAGAGCGTGACGCCGTTGTTCAGGCTGGACAGGCGCGTGGTGATCAGGGTCTGCCGGGCGCTGTACCAGGTGCGCTGCGCGTCGAGCACGTCCAGATAGCTGTCCACGCCGCGCGTGAAGCGTGCGTCGGACAGCGCCAGCGCATCGCCGCTGGCCTGGACCAGCGAGTTCTGCGCGTCGAGCTGCTGCACCAGGGTGTCGCGCAGCACCAGCGCATCGGCCACTTCCTTGAACGCGGTCTGGATGGCCTTGTCGTATTGCGCGAGCGCGATGTCGCGCGAGGCCACGGCGCTGTCGAGGCCGGCCTGGTTGCTGCCCGCGTCGAAGATCGGCAGGCTGATCTGCGGGATGAAGCTCCAGGCGCCCGAGCCGCCCTTGAACAGCCCCGACAGCTCCGCGCTGCTGCTGCCCGCGGAGGCCGTGAGGCTGATGCGTGGGTAGAAGGCCGCGCGCGCCACGCCGATGTTGGCCGTGGCGGCCTTCAGTTCGTGCTCGGCCTGCAGCAGGTCCGGGCGGCGCAGCAGCAGCTCGGAGGGCAGCCCGGCCGAGAGCGCGGGCAGCGCATCCGGCTGCTCGCCGAGCGGCCGGGGCGCGAGGTCGTCGGGCACCGGCGTGCCCAGCAGCAGCGCGAGCGCATTGCGGTCCTGCGCGATCTGCCCGGTGTAGCGCGCGACGTCCACGCGCGCGCTGTCCACGCTGGTCTGCACCTGGCGCAGCGTGAGCGCCGAGGCGCTGCCCAGCTCGAAGCGGCGCTGCGTGAGCGCAAAGGTCTCGCCCTGCGTGCGCAGCGTCTCCTGCGCGAGCGCGAGGCGCTCCACATCGGCCGACCAGGTGAGGTAGGCCGATGCCACTTCCGCGATCAGGCTGATCTGCGTGCTGCGCCGCGCCTGCTCGGTGGAGAGGTACTGCTCCAGCGCCTGCGTGCCGAGGTTGCGCACGCGCCCGAACAGGTCCAGCTCGTAGGCGCTGATGCCCAGGCTGGCGCTGTACTGGTGGCTGGTCACCGCGCTGCCCGTGCCCGACACGCTGGCGGGGGTGCGCGCGCCGGTACCGCTGCCCGTCGCGTTCACGGCCGGCAGCCGCGCCGCGTCCTGGATGCGGTACTGCGCGCGCGCTTTCTCGATGTTGAGCACGGCCACGCGGAGGTCGCGGTTGTTGGCCAGCGCCAGCGCGACCAGGCTGCGCAGGCGCGCATCCTCGAAGAAGTCCTGCCAGGACACGGCGGACAGGCCGCCGGACGCCTCCGGGGCGCCGCCTGCGGGATATTGCTGCGGCACGGGCGCTGCGGGCCGCTCGTAGGTCGGCGCCAGGTTGGCGCAGCCGGCCAGCACGAGGGCGGCAGCCAGCGCGGCGAGCAAAGGAGAGGGAGAGATGTTTCGCATATCAGTGGCCCCCGCTCAATGCAGGGTGGGAGGGCGCGGCAGCGCTGCGCTGCTGCCAGCGGTCGGACAGCTTCTGCACGACGACGAAGAACAAGGGCACGAAGAAGACCGCGAGCACCGTGCCGGACACCATGCCACCCACGACGGCGGTGCCCAGCGCGTTCTGCGCGCCGGCGCCCGCGCCGTTGCTCAGCATGAGCGGCAGCACCCCGAGGATGAAGGCGAGGGAGGTCATCAGGATCGGGCGCAGCCGCATGCGCGCCGCAGCGATGGCCGCATCCACCGTGCCCATGCCCTGGGCGTGCAGGTCCTTGGCGAACTCGACGATCAGGATCGCGTTCTTGGAGGCGAGCCCCACGGTGGTGAGCAGCCCCACCTGGAAGTAGACGTCGTTCATCTTCCAGGTCAGCAGCGCGCCCACCAGCGTGCCCAGCACGCCGAGCGGCACCGCCAGGATCACGGAGAAAGGCACCGACCAGCTCTCGTACAGCGCGGCCAGGCACAGGAACACGACGAGGATGGAGACGGCATAGAGCAGCATCGCCTGCCCGCCCGCCTCGCGCTCCTGCCGCGATATGCCGGTCCACTCGAAGCCGATGCCCGCGGGCAGCGACGCGGCATGGCGCTCGACCAGGTCCATCGCCTGGCCGCTGGACATCGCGCCCGGCATGGCCATGCCCAGGATCTCGGTGGAAGGCACGCCGTTGTAGCGCTCCAGGCGCGGCGAGCCGGACGTCCACGTGGCCGTGGCGAAGGCGTTGAACGGCACCATGGCCCCGCTGCTGTTGCGCACGTACCAGTGGTCGATGTCGCCCGGCAGCATGCGGAACGTGGAATCGGCCTGCAGGAAGACCTTCTTCACGCGGCCCTTGTCGATGAAGTCGTTCACATAGCTGCTGCCCCAGGCGGCGGAGAAGGTCTGGTTCACGTCGCTCATCGACAGGCCCAGCGCGCCCACCTTGTGCTCGTCGATGTCCAGACGCAGCTGCGGCGCATCCTCCATGCCGTTGGGCCGCACGGCCACGAGCCCCGTCTCCTTCCGCAGCGCATCCAGCAATTGGTTGCGGGCCTGCATCAGGGCGTCGTGGCCGAGGTTGGCGCGGTCCTGCAGCATCAGGTCGAAACCGCTGGCATTGCCCAGCTCGGACACGGCGGGCGGAGCGAATGCGAACACCGTGGCGTTGCGGATCTTCGAGAGGCTCGCCATGGCCTGGTTGGCCACGGCGGCGGCCTTCAGTCCGGGTGCGGTGCGATCGCCCCAGGGCTTGAGCTTGATGAAGGCGAAGGCCGTGTTCTGCCCGCTGCCCGCGAAACTGAAGCCCGCCACCGACATGACGGCATCGACGGCGGCCTTCTGGTCCACGAGGAAGTGGTTCTCCACCTGCTTGAGGACTTCGAGCGTGCGCTCCTGCGTCGCGCCGGGCGGCAACTGCACGATGGTGAACAGCGTGCCCTGGTCCTCCTCGGGCAGGAAGCCCGCGGGGATCTTCATGAACACGAACGCGACGGCCGCCATCAGCACCGCGTATCCGGCCATGTAGCGCCAGCCGCGCCCGAGCATGTGCCGCACGATGCCCTGGTAGCCGTGGTTGCTGCGGTCGAACGCGCGGTTGAAGGCCCCGAAAAACCCTTTCGTGGACAGCGCATGGCCCCGGGCCACGGGCTTGAGCAGCGTGGCGCACAGGGCCGGCGTGAGGACCATGGCCACGAGCACCGACAGGGTCATGGCCGAGACGATGGTCACCGTGAACTGGCGGTAGATCACCCCGGTCGATCCGCCGAAGAAGGCCATCGGCACGAACACGGCGGCCAGCACGAGCGCCACGCCCACCAGCGCGCCGCTGATCTGCCCCATGGACTTGCGCGTGGCCTCCAGCGGCGAGAGCCCCTCCTCGCTCATCACGCGCTCGACGTTCTCGACCACCACGATGGCGTCGTCCACGAGCAGCCCGATGGCGAGCACCATCGCGAGCATGGTCAGCGTGTTGAGCGAATAGCCGAACGCGGCTAGCACCCCAAAGGTGCCCAGCAGCACCACGGGCACGGCGATCGTGGGAATCAGCGTGGCACGGAAGTTCTGCAGGAAGAGGTACATCACCAGGAAGACCAGCACCACGGCTTCGACCAGCGTCTTGACCACTTCGTGGATCGAGATGCGCACGAACGGCGTGGTGTCGTAGGGCTTCACGACCTTCATGCCCTGGGGAAAGAACTTGCTCAGCTCGTCCAGCCGCTGGTCGATGCCCCGCACGGTGTCCAGCGCATTCGCGCCCGAAGCGAGCTTGATGGCCAGGCCCGCGGCCGGCTTGCCGTTGTAGCGCGCCACGGTGGCGTAGCTCTCGCTGCCCAGCTCGATGCGGGCCACGTCGCGCAGCCGCACGGCCGATCCGTCGGACTGGGTGCGCAGCAGGATGTCCTCGAACTCGCTGGCCGTCTTCAGGCGCGTCTGCGCCGTGATGGTGGCGTTCAGGTCGTTGTGCTTGGCGGCGGGCAATCCGCCGATCTGGCCCGCGGAGACCTGCGCGTTCTGCGCCTGCACGGCTGCCTTCACGTCCAGCGGCGTGAGCTTGAAGCTGTTGAGCCGGCTCGGGTCGAGCCAGATGCGCATCGCGTACTGGGAGCCGAACAGCGTGGTGTCGCCCACGCCCTCCACGCGGCTGATGGCGTCCTGCACGTTGGCGGCCACGTAGTCCGACAGGTCGGAGTCGCTCATGGAGCCGTCTTCCGACACGAAGGCCAGCACATTGAGGAAGTTGTTGGCCGACTTGGTGACCTGGATGCCCTGCTGCTGCACTTCCTGCGGCAGCAGCGGCGTGGCCAGGGACAGCTTGTTCTGCACCTGCACCTGGGCCGTGTCGGGGTTGGTGCCGGTCTCGAAGGTCAGCGTGATGGTGACGCTGCCCGACGATTCGCTCGTGGAGGAGATGTAGGAGAGCCGGTCCAGCCCCTTCATCTTCTGCTCGATGACCTGGGTGACCGTGTCCTCCAGCGTCTTGGACGATGCACCCGGGTAGGTGGCGGAGATGGCGATCGCCGGGGGGGCGATCGTGGGGTACTGGGCGATGGGCAGCGTCAATACTGCCATCACGCCGGCCAGCATCGTGATGATGGCCAGCACCCATGCAAAGATGGGCCGGTCGATGAAAAAGCGCGCCATGGTGGGTTGTCTCCGTGCGGGCTCAAATCACAGCAGCGGCTTGGCCGGCATCGCTGCGGCCGCGGGCGCCGCCGCGCCGGCGGTGACCACCTCGACCGGCTGGCCGACGCGGGCCTTCTGCTGGCCTTCGACGACGATGCGCTCTCCCGCCTTCAGGCCGTCCTTGACGATCCACTGGTTGCCGATGGCGCGGTCGGTGCTGATCGGGCGCTGCTCCAGCTCGTTCTTCGCGTTGACCACGAAGGTGAAGGGCTTGCCCGAGCCGTCGCGGCCCACGGCGGGCTGCGGCACCAGGACCGCCTTGTCGATGACGCCTTCCTCGATGACGGCGCGGGCATACATGCCCGGCAGCAGATCGCCCTGGGGGTTGGGGAACTCGACACGGATCGTCACTGCCCCGGTGCCCTGGTCCACCGTGATGTCGGAAAACTGCAGCTTGCCGGCGTGGGCGTAGCTGCTGCCGTCCTCCAGCACCAGCCGGACCTTTGCGGTGCCGCTCTTGAGCGCGCCTGCCGCGAGGGATCGCTTGAGCCCCAGCAACGCCGCGCTGGTCTGTGTGACGTCCACGTAGATCGGGTCCAGTTGCTGCACGGTGGTGAGCGCGGTGCTCTGGTTGGCGGTGACCAGGGCGCCCGGCGTCACGGCGGAGCGGCCGATGCGCCCGCTGATGGGCGAGGCGATGCGCGTGTAGTCGAGGTTGATGCGCTGCGTATTCACCGTGGCGCGGGCGGCCTCCACCTCGGCATCGGCCTGCAGCAGCGCGGCCCGCGCGTCGTCGGCGTCCTGCTGGCTCACCGCCTTGATCTTCACCAGCTCGCCATAGCGTTCGGCCTTGAGCCTGGCCGTGGCCAGGTTCGCCTGCGCCTTCGAAAGGTTCGCCAGTGCGTTGTCCACGCTGGCCTTGTAGGTGGCGGGGTCGATCACATAGAGCAGATCGCCCGCCTTCACGTCGCTGCCCTCCTTGAAACGCCGCTGCTGCACCAGGCCCGTGATCTGCGGGCGTACCTCCGCGATCAGGGCAGGCGCCACGCGGCCGGGCAGCTCGGTGGTGAGGGCCAGCGACTGCTCCTGCAACGTGACCACGCTGACCTTCGGCGTGCCGCCGGTTCCCATGTCCGGCGGGCGCGGGGCCTCTCCGCAAGCCGTGATGAAGAGCGCTGATGCGATGGCCGTGAGGGCCACGAGAGCGGCGGGCATCGGGTGGATGCTGGCTGCATTGGAGCGTGAGAAGGGTGTCATCGGACCATCATTGAAAATGTACCGAACGGTACGGTATTTGAATTATTGGTTTGACGGCACACGGGTGTCAAGCAAAAATATACCGATCGGTACGCTTTAAGGAATGTGATGAAGGTTCGGACGGAAGCTCGGCGTGACGCCATCCTGGAAGTGGCATCCCAGGTATTTCTGGAAATGGGTTTCGAGCGGGCCTCCATCGCGGAGATCGTGAAGCGCATCGGGGGCTCGAAATCGACCATCTATGGCTACTTCCCCTCCAAGGAATCGCTGTTCCTGGCCGTGGCGCACGCCGCGGGCGAGCGGCACCTGGCCGCCTCCATCGCGGAGATGCAGTCGTACAACGGGCAGGACCTGGAGGCGGCACTGCGGTCGTTCTCGGTCCGGCTGCTCGAATTCCTCTGCAGCGCGGAGGCGATCGCCGCCCACCGGATGGTGATGGGCGAGGCAGGCAACTCCGACATCGGGACGATGTTCTACGAGGCCGGTCCGAAGCGCGGCCTGGTCGCCGTGGCCGAACTGTTCGAGCGGGCCATCGCCCATGGCCAGTTGCGGCGCGAGGACCCGTGGTTGATGTCGCAGTATTTCGCCTCCATGGTCAACGCCGAGTACCAGCACCGGTGGTTCCTCAAGGAGGCCCCGCCCCTGAAAAAGGCCCAGATCCGGCAGACCGCGGAACGGGCCGTGGGGCTGTTCCTGCGCGCCTTCGCGCAATAGGCCTGGCCGCGCCCTGCTGCGGCAGGCTGGGCGCGGCCGTTATTGCGATAAGGTGGCGCACTCGAACGTTCGCCCAGCCTTGCGCTGCTCCGCTGCATGCCTGCCCTGCCCCCCGTCACGCTCGCCGCCGCTGCCACCGACCCCGGCTCCATCACCCGCGTCGCGGGCATCGAGGTCGGCCATTCCACCTCCCCACTCCGCCCCACGGGCTGCACCGTCGTGATGGCACCTGACGGCGCCGTAGCCGGCGTGGACGTGCGCGGCGCGGCGCCCGGTACGCGCGAGACCGATCTGCTGGAACCCACGCACCTCGTGGACCGCATCCATGCCGTGGTGCTGGCCGGCGGCAGCGCGTTCGGCCTGGATGCCGCCACGGGGGCGGTGCGGTGGCTGGAGGAACGCGGCGTGGGCTTCGACGTGAGCGTTGCGCGTGTACCGCTGGTGCCGGCGGCGGTACTGTTCGATCTGCACGTGGGCGATGCACGCATCCGGCCCGATGCGGCGGCAGGCTATGCGGCCTGCGAGGCCGCCTCGCGCGCCGCTGTGGCCGAAGGCTGCGTGGGCGCGGGGGCCGGGGCGGCGGTGGGCAAGCTCTTCGGCATGGCGCATGCGATGAAGGGCGGCATCGGCAGCGCCTCCGTCACCGTCGACGGCGTGACGGTGGGTGCGCTCGTCGCCTGCAATGCCGTGGGCGACGTGGTGGACCCCGAGACGGGCCGCCCCGTGGCGGGCGCACGCACATCCGATGGGCTGCGGCTGCGCGACACGCGCCGCGCGCTGCTGGCCGGGGATGCGCCGGGCATGCTGCTGGCGGGCACCAACACCACCATCGGTGTGGTGGCGACCGATGCCGTGATCACCAAGGCGCAGGCGCGGCGGCTGGCGGTGTGCGCGCACGACGGGCTGGCACGGGCCATCAATCCGGTGCACACGCTCTCGGACGGCGACACGCTTTTTGCATTGGGCACGGGGCTCGCAGGCAAGCCGCTCGGCATGGTGGTGCTGGCCACGATGGCGGCCGAGGCCACGGCACGGGCCACGCTGCGCGCGGTGCTCGCGGCGCGCGCGCTCACCACCTCTGACGGGCTGCACCTGCCCTGCGCGGCCGACTTGGCCGGCGCGGCGCCCTGGGGAGTGGGCTGGCCATGAACGCCCAGCTCGCAGCGCGGTCGCGCACCGCGGCCCGGCGCGTGCGCACCGCCTTGTTGAACCTGCGCGATCTGCTACTGTCGGCCGGACCGCTCGCCTTCCTGGCCGTGGGATTGGTGGTGCTGGCCTACTGGTGGCTGCAGCCCAATCCGCCGCGCCGCGTGACGCTGGCCACCGGGCCCGCGCAGAGCGCCTATGCGGAGTTCGGCCAGCGCTACCGCGCAGCGCTGGCGGCCCAGGGCATCGAGGTGGAATTGCTGGAAAGCGAGGGCTCTTCGGCCAATCTGCAACTGCTGCGCGAGGGCCGCGCGGACCTGGCCTTCGTACAGGGCGGCACCGGCGAGCTGCGCGAAGAAGACGAGGAAGCGCTCGAATCGCTGGGGAGCCTGTTCGTGGAGCCGGTGTGGATCTTCTACCGGGCCGACGCGGCGCGGCATGCGGCGGCCCGAAAGAAACACGCCACGGCCTTGAACCGCACGCACCTGGACAGCTTGGCGCAACTGCACGGCCTGCGCGTGAACGTCGGCACGCCGGGCAGCGGCCTGCCGAACCTCATGGACAAGCTGCTGGAGGCCAACCACGTGGAACCGCAGGCGCTCGTGCGCACACAGCTCGGGCAGACGCCGGCCACGGTGGACTTCCTCGCGGGGCGGCTCGATGCGCTGGTGTTCGCGTCCGCGCCCGAATCGCTGATGGTGCAGATGCTGCTGCAGACACCGGGCGTGCGGCTCATGGACTTTCCGCAGAACGAAGCGTACAGCCGCCGCTTCCCGTTCCTCACGCCGGTGACGCTGCCGCGCGGCGTGGCCGATCTGGCGGCCAACGTGCCGCCCGCCGATGTGCGGCTGGTGGCGTCCACCACGTCGCTGCTGGCGCGCGAGGGTACGCACCCCGCCCTGCTGCAACTGTTTGCCCAGAGCGCGCAGACACTGCACGGCGGCGCGGGCTGGTTCAACCGCGCGCGGGATTTTCCGAACACGCGCCACAGCGAGCTGCCGATCGCCGCGGAGGGCGAGCGCGCTATCAACGGCTCCCCGCCGCTGCTGCAGCGCTATCTGCCGTTCTGGATCGCCAACCTGGTGGAGCGCATGTGGCTGGTGCTCGGCGTGCTGCTGGCCGCGATGCTGCCGCTCTCGCGCGTGGTGCCGCCGCTCTACCAGTTCCGCGTGCGCTCGCGCGTGTTCCGCTGGTACGGCCGCCTGCGCGAGATCGAGGACGAGGGCGAGGTAGGTGCCACGCCTGCGCAAGAACTGCAGGCGCAGCTCGACCGGCTGGAGGCGCAGGTGGAGAAAGTGAGCGTGCCGCTGTCGTACGCGGACGAGCTGTATGCACTGCGGCACCACATCCAGATCGTGCGGGAGAAGCTGCGGGCCACGGCACCCCCTGGCGCCCCGGGCGATGGAACGCCGTCGGCGCAGGCCGGAGACAGCGCGGCGGACGCCCCCGCTGCGGCGCCCGGCGGGCCCCGGCCCGGCTGAGCCTTGCAGTGCGCGGCCGGTTGCGGGCCGTGCTCCATGGCCCTGTTCAGCATATTTTCAGATGAATTAAGTTGCATTAATTCGCCCCGAATCCGAATATCTGCGTCGCGCAAATCTTGGCGCACCAATCGGAGGGAATCAAATGCAACAGATCGGAAAATTCTCCTTGAGCAATCAAGGTGGCTTCGTGGTGAAACTGCAGTTCGTCTATGTCGACAGCAAGGGAGAAAAGCACCACGTGGACGGCACGGGCGGCTTCCCGATCGGCCAGACGCAGACGGCCGACCCCGGCGACTACGGCGTGCCGGACGGCGTTCCGGTCACGGTCTATGCCTTCGTCGTCTGGGGACGGGACCACACGGCGGAACAGTTCTTCATCTATTCCAAGGGCAATCCGTGGATCGCCAATTTCACGATCAGCGGCACCACGCTCGACAATCAGCTCGGGTTCACCGGCCTCTCCGGCGGTTGATGGCCCGCCTCGCACGGGGCACCATTTACCGTGAAACCCTGGGCGGAGGGATTATCCGCAGCCCGCGGACTTGAATATCGCCTACCGCTCGATCGAATATCCCATTCGGAGATTTAAAAATGCAAGCCATCGGAAAATTCTCGCTGCGCAACCAAGGCGGCTTTGTGGTCAAACTGCAGTTCGTCTACTGGGACGACAAGGGCAACAAGATCCACCGCGACGGTACCGGCACCTTCCCCATCGGCCAGACCGAAACCGCAGATCCTGGCGACTACGGCGTGCCGAACGGCGCCATGGTGTCGCTGTATGCCTTCGTAGTCTGGGGCAGCGACAACGAAGCCAACCAGATCTTCACCTACCAGAAAGGCCTGGATGTCACCGCGGCCTACACCATCAGCGGAACCACGCTGAACAACCACCTCGCGTTGAATTCGGTGGGCTGACGGGACCGAAGCCCTTCGGTTGCAGCGCTTCAGCGGGAGCGGTTGCGCTGCGAACCCGGCGAGCGTCCCTGCGACCTTCCGCGCACCGCCGCGGGCGGGCCCGGCAAAACCTTCAGCGCCCCCTCGCCCATGAGCTTGTCGCGCACGCGGCGCGTCATCGACTGCGTGCTGCCATCGGGCGCCGTGAACAGGAACAGCGTGTGGTGGGGGCTCGCCCAGGTGAGCTGGGTGTGCACGGCGCGGTGGTTGGTGACCAGTTCCACCCAGGTGCCGATCGCGAGGTCCGCGACGCCGTCCGCCCCGGGGGCGGTAGCGGCGTCTGCCGGTGGCGCGGAGCCTTCTTCGCCGTCCCCGGTCATGTCTTCTTCGTGCCCATCGGCATCCGGCCCCAGCAGGGAGCCGCCCGTATCGGGCGCATCGTCCTCCAGCGGTCCCGATCCATAGCGCGACGCATGCTCGGCAGCGGTCTGGTGGAGAGCGGCCACGCGCTCCAGGATGGTGCTGGTCATGTCCTCGGCATGGCCCACGCTGTCCAGGCCCTGTCGCAGCGTGCCCAGCATGCGCGTGATGGTGGTCGCCAGGCGTTCGGGCTCCTGGGCTGCCGCCGCAGGCTGGGCGAGCCAGAACAGCTCGGGCACGAGCGCAAGATAGCCACCCGGGTCCGGGTCTCCGGTGCCCGCCTGCCCCGCCTGGGCATTCGCCACGACATCGGCCCACGGGCCGGCTGCAAAGTCCACGATGTCCTGTGGCACGTCGTCGGTCTTCGCCAGCGCCCGGATGTCCTCGGCCACGCGGCGTGCCAGCTCTTCGCGGCGCGTGAGTTCCAGGGCCACTGCGCGCGCGGCGTCTTCCCGGTCCTGGCGCTGGCGATCCTGTGCCGACCAGCCGGCCTCCAGCCCGGCGAGCGCGGTCGAGAAGGCTTCGGCATTGCGCGTATCGCCGTTGGCGAGGTGGTCTACGGCCAGATCCATGAGGCGCACGAAGCCGCTGAAATCGTCCACATCCTCGGAGTCGAACGACAACGCGCGCTGCGTCAGCGCATCGAGCAGGCGGCGCGCGGGATGCTGGTCATCGGTAAAGAACCGGCGGTCATGGCGCACCAGTCGCTGCAGCGCCGGGCGCAGGTTCTGCAAGGCGCGCTGGACGGGCGGGAGCAGCCGGTCGTCCAGCGCGATGTTGTCCATCATGCGGCTCACGACTTCGCTGGCCGTGCGAGAGCGGGCCCGCACCGGGGCCGCCGCGTCCTCGCCGGGGCCCACAGGGCCCACAGGGCCCACTTGAGAGGCCACGCCGGCATACAGGGAACTTCCGGCGGCCTGCAGTTGCGCCGCCGGGATGGCGCTGCCCGCGGCCAGCGGAGCCGGCAGGCTCCCGGACAGGCGGCCCACGATGCGCTCCAGTTCCGCGATGTCTTCCATGGCCTCCACCGCCGCCGCGGCGAGGCCGCCGCCCTGCGTGACCGGGAGGGACGGCAGGCCGTGCAATGCGCCCGGCTGCGACATCCGGCCCCCCGGCACCGGAAGGCCTTGCTGCAGCGGCGGGGGCACGGGCATGGAGAGCGCCATCGGCTGGGCCAGCATCTGGCGCAGCATGGCCACGGTCAGCAGTGCTTCCTCGGCCTCGGCGGCCAGGGGCATGGGTTGCGAGACCGCAGCCCCGCCTCCCCAGCCGTTGCCCGGCACGCCGTAGCCACTCAATGACGGCAGGGGCGCGCCCAGGCTGGAGCGCGCATCCCACGGTGCCGCCTGCATTCCGGCGTCATAGCCGCTCTGCGGGCCTTGCCAGCGAGAAGCCGCGCTGGTGCGCGCATTGCTGCCGGCGCCGCCTGCGGCCACGGCATAGCCCACGGGTTGCACGCCGTCGGCGCGCAGGCGCTCCACGGCGCGCTGGTACGCGGCCTGCAACTGCACACCGAGCGCATCGCGCATGGGCGCCATCCAGGCCGTGCGCACGTCCGGAGACACGCCGGTTTCGCCCACCACCTGCTGGAGGGCTCGGATGTAGTTTTCAGGGCGCAGCGGATTGCGGTCCGGCTGAACGCTGCGCAGGCCCTGGGCCGCGCTCACGAGGGTGTTCAGTTCGGCCAATACGGCTTCGGTGGCATGCAGCGCCACCTGCTGCGCGCGCGACAGTTCCACCTGGGCCATCACCTCCGCCTCGTCCATCAGCGAGAGTTCGCCGAAGTCCAGGCCCGAGGCATCCGCCGGCCGGGCCCGCGCGGTGGCAGGCCCTTCGGCGAAGATTTCGAGCAAGGCCATGGGATAGGCCTTGGCGAGCGCCGGTACATGCTTCACCAGCAGCCGCTGCGCGTCGGCCAGCGCATCGCGCCGGCGCAGGTCGCGCGCATGCGACACCTCCACGTCCAGGGCCACGCGCGTGGCCTCCAGAAGCGCGGCCATCAACACCTCGCCGTCGCGGATGGCCGCCACGACGCAGGCACGGAAAGCCGATCTGACGCTGGGAGCGGAAGCGGACATGGCGCGGCGGGAGTGACGGCGCGGGCGGCGCGCGGAGGTTGACGGGGGCTAACGGCGTGGACGAAGCCGTCCGACCTTCACTTCAGCGCCTTGTAGCGCATCCGCTTGGGCTTGGCTCCCTCCTCGCCCAGTCGCTTCTTCTTGTCGGCTTCGTACTCCTGGTAGTTTCCATCGAAAAACACCCATTGGCTATCACCTTCCGCCGCCAGGATGTGCGTGGCGATACGGTCGAGGAACCAGCGGTCATGGCTGATGACCAGCACGGTGCCTGCGTATTCGAGCAGGGCATCTTCCAGCGCGCGCAGGGTTTCCACGTCCAGGTCGTTGGAGGGTTCGTCCAGCAGCAGTACGTTGCCGCCCGCGATCAGCGTCTTGGCCAGGTGCAGACGGCCGCGTTCGCCGCCCGAGAGCATGCCCACCTTCTTCTGCTGGTCGCCGCCGTTGAAGTTGAAGCGGCCGGCATAGGCGCGGCTGGCCATCTGGAACTTGCCGATGTTGATGATGTCGAGACCGCCGGAGATGTCTTCCCACACCGTCTTTTCATCGGCCAGCGAATCGCGGCTCTGGTCCACGTAGGCCATCTTGACGGTGGAGCCGATCACCACTTCGCCGCTGTCGGGCTGCTCGCGGCCGGCGATCAGCTTGAACAACGTCGATTTGCCGGCCCCGTTCGGACCGATGATGCCGACGATGGCGCCCGCCGGAATGTTCATCGACAGGTTGTCGATCAGCACGCGGTCGCCGAAGGACTTCGTGACGTTCTTGAACTCGATGACCTGCGTGCCCAGGCGGTCCGCGACGGGAATGAAGATTTCCTGGGTTTCGTTGCGCTTCTGGTATTCGAAATCGCTCAGTTCCTCGAAGCGAGCGATACGCGCCTTGGACTTGGCCTGGCGTCCCTTGGCGTTCTGGCGCACCCACTCCAGCTCCTTCTTCAGGGCCTTGGCGCGGGCTTCCTCGCCCTTCTGCTCGGACTCCAGGCGGGCCTGCTTCTGGTCCAGCCAGGTGCTGTAGTTGCCCTTGTAGGGAATGCCGTGGCCACGGTCGAGTTCGAGAATCCACTCGGCCGCGTTGTCGAGGAAGTAGCGATCGTGGGTGATGGCCACCACGGTGCCGGAGAAGCGGTGCAGGAACTGCTCCAGCCAATCGACGGACTCGGCGTCCAAGTGGTTGGTGGGCTCGTCCAGCAGCAGCATGTCGGGCTTGGAGAGCAGCAGACGGCACAGCGCGATGCGGCGCTTCTCGCCGCCGGAGAGCACGCCCACGGCAGCGTCCCAGGGCGGCAGGCGCAGGGCGTCGGCGGCGATTTCGAGCTGGTGCTCGGAGTCGGTGCCGGCCGTTGCGATGATGGCTTCCAGGCGCGCCTGCTCGGCGGCCAGCGCATCGAAATCGGCATCGGGCTCCGCATAGGCGGCATAGACGTCTTCGAGCTTGGCCTTGGCGGCGAACACCTCGCCCATGGCCTCTTCCACGCTTTCACGGACGGTATGGTCCGGGTTCAGCTGCGGCTCCTGCGGCAGATAGCCGATCTTCAGGCCGGGCATGGGAATGGCTTCGCCCTCGATCTCCTTGTCCACGCCGGCCATGATCTTCAGCAGGGTGGATTTGCCCGAACCGTTCGTGCCCAGCACGCCGATCTTGGCGCCGGGGAAGAACGAAAGGGAGATGTCCTTCAAGATCTGCCGCTTCGGGGGCACGGTCTTGCTGACACGGTTCATCGAATAAACGTACTGGGCCATTGGCTTTCTTTCCTAGGGATGGGATGGCGCCACCGGCAAGGGGCGGCCAGCGAAGGGCCGCGCGGGGGGCGCGTCGCCGGGGATTATCGGATGCTTTGCGCCGGATGCATCTGCACTGCGGGCGGCAGTACCCGCTACCGGCCGGAGGCCTTGCGGATCTCGTGGGTCCACTGCGCGGCCGCACGGGTCAGCTCGGCATGCAGCAGAGCATGGTCGATGTGGGCCAGTTCGCTGCCCAATTGGCTCGATGCCGCCTGCCGCGCTGCTTCGGCGCGGGCGGCATCCAGGTCGGCATTGCGCACTGCCGTGTCCGCGAGCACCGTCACATGCGTAGGCTGGATTTCGGCGTAGCCGCCCGACACGTACACCTCCACCCGCTCGGAGGCCGGGGTTTCGATGTGCACGAAGCCTGCGCGCAGCCGCGTGAGCACCGGCGTGTGGCCACGCAGCACGCCGAAGGCGCCTTCGGTGCCGGGCAGGCTCACCACCCGCACCGGGCCGGCCCACACCTGCCCTTCCATGTGCGCGATTTCGAGCTGAAGCGCTCCGTCCGGCCCTGCGGGGGCCGGTTCCGATTCCATTGACGACATGTGCATGACCCGTTTGCGGGAGCGGATCGGAGACCTGTGCGCATCGGGTAAACACCGATGGCTGCCCCCGACACAACCGCCCTATGAGAAAGCACCAGTCTACGCCCCGCTATGCACGCAGGCCGCGGCAGCCGAGCAATCCGCGCTGCCAAATGCCTGCGGCGCCCATCTCGTGCCACAATAGCGCCTCAGCCGCCGGCTCCAGTGACCGGCGGCCTCAGCAGCCTGCTGGGGACGATGAAGCCGCCACGCGGTGTTCTGGCTCCCATTCGTGAATCACATCAGCCTTGACTGGCCGCAGCCCTTCAACGGGTTCTGCGACAGGCCGATGCCTCCCGCGCCCGGAGAGGCGCTTCCTTGAATGACTTTTGACGAACTGAATCTGGCCCCCGCCATTCTGAAAGCCGTGCACGAGCAGGGCTATGAGAATCCCACCCCCATTCAGGCCCAGGCCATCCCCGCCGTTCTCGAGGGGCATGACCTCCTCGCCGGCGCGCAGACCGGCACCGGCAAGACCGCAGCCTTCGTGCTGCCCATGCTGCACCGGCTCACGCAGGGCGGTACCGCCCGCCCCGCCGGCGGCATCCGCGCCCTGGTGCTCACGCCCACGCGTGAACTGGCGGCCCAGGTCGAAGAAAACCTGCGCGCCTATGCCAAGCACCTCGACGTGAAGTCCACCGTCATCTTCGGCGGCGTCGGCATGAACCCGCAGATCGACCGCATCAAGCGTGGCGTGGACATCCTGGTGGCGACGCCGGGGCGCCTGCTGGATCTGCAGCAACAGGGCTTCCTGGACCTCTCCAAGGTCGAGATCCTGGTGCTCGACGAAGCCGACCGCATGCTGGACATGGGCTTCATCCACGACGTGAAGAAGGTGCTGTCGATGGTGCCCCGCGACAAGCAGAGCCTGCTGTTCTCGGCCACCTTCAGCGACGAGATCCGCGAACTCGCCAACAGCCTGCTGCGCAACCCGCAGAGCATCCAGGTCACGCCGCGCAACACCACGGTGCAGCGCATCACGCAGGTGATCCACCCCGTCGGCCGCGGCAAGAAGAAGCAGGTGCTGCTGCACATCATCCAGCAGCACGACTGGAGCCAGGTGCTGGTGTTCACGCGCACCAAGTTCGGCGCCAACAACGTTGCCGAGTTCCTCACCAAGAACGGCGTCACGGCGATGGCGCTGCACGGCAACAAGAGCCAGAGCGCGCGCACGCAGGCGCTGTCGGGCTTCAAGACCGGTGACATCCGCGCCCTGGTGGCCACCGACATCGCGGCGCGCGGCATCGACATCGACGAACTGCCGCACGTCGTCAACTACGAAATTCCCAACGTGCCCGAGGACTACGTGCACCGCATCGGCCGCACGGGCCGCGCAGGCGCGAGCGGCGAAGCCGTGAGCCTGGTCTGCATGGACGAGGAAGGCTTCATGATGGAGATCGAGCGCTTCACCAAGCAGGAGATCCCGGTGCAGTTGCTCGAAGGCTTCGGCCCCGAGTCCGATGAGAAGGCCGAGCCCATCGCCATGGGACGCCAGACCATCTGGGGCGGCGCCGGCAAGCCGCCGAGCCGCGAGGTCATGCAGGCGGCGGCCAAGGCGGCCCGCAGCGAAATGATGGAGCGCATCCGCACCAACAAGGCCACACAGGGCGAGCGCAGCGGCGGTGGCGGCGGCAAGGCCCGCGGCAACGCGCAGTCGCAGGGCGGAGAAGGCGGCGGCAACGGCGGCGGACAGAAGCCCCCACGCGGCCGCGGCGGCGCACAAGGCCAGGGCAATGCCTACGCAGGCGGGCAGCGCGCCGGCAACGGCCATCCGCGCGGCAATGGCGGTGGCAACGGCAATGGCTACGGCGGCGGTGCTGGCGGGCGCGGTCCCCGCCCCGCACGCAGCGAAGGCGGCGGCAACGTGGGTGGTGGCGGTGGCTACCGCTCCGACGACACGCAACCACGGCGCGAAAACGCCCACCTGGGCACCCAGGGGGGCACGCACCTGGGCCCCACCCGCCACGGCAGCGGCGGCGGACAACCCGACCCCATGCGCACCAGCGTGGACAGCATGGCCGACCGGGGCCGCCGCAACGGTGGCTTCCGCAGCGGTGGCGGCGGCGGTGGTGGCGGATATGGCGGCGGCGGTGGCAACCGCGGCGGCAATCGCGGCCCCCGCAGCGGCGGTGGCGGCTACGGCCGCTGACGCTTCCTTGCTGCCGCCCGTTCGCGGGTAGCGGTACGACGAGCACACACGGCGCGGTACAGGCGATCTCCGGGTCGCCCGTACCGCGCCGTTGCATTTCCGGGCCACGCGAGCTGCACCGGGTGGCTCCGACCCGGAAAGCCGGGCGGTACGGGGTCGCCACCGACAGGCGGGCGCGGCCGCGGCGGGTAACATCGGCCCCGCCCTGCCACAGACGGCCTCACGCGGCCCCGATCGACCATGAACCAGCCTCTCGCCCATCGCCCATCCGGGTCCGCAGCCCTCGCCTTGCCGCCGCGGGCGCTCGGGCCGCTGGTATTGGCCATTGCCGCATTGGCCGCCGGCTGCAGCAGCACCCCGCTGCCGCCCTGGCCCGCCACCGTTTCGACGCCGCTGCCTTCGCGCACGCCGGCTCGCCCCGCCCCGGAGCGCACCGTTCCGCCTCCGCTCGGAACCACCCGGGCCGAGGTCGTCACCTCACCCGTCACCAATACGCCCCTGATCCCGCAACAGGAGCCGGCCGCCGCCCCGGCCGCTCCGGAAGCAGCAGCTCCGCCAGCGGGCCCCCTGCCCTACAGCGCCTCCGTCGCCGCGCGCTTTCCCGACCCTGCCGTGCGCTACGACACGCCGGGCCTCGGGGACGGGCGCCGCGCATTCACCACCAATGGCGAAGCGTCTCAATGGCTGCACCGCCTCGCTCCGCTGGCAGGTAGCGCCACCAAGGTCGGCGTGATCGAATGGGGCCGCTCGCAGCGCGGCACGCCACTGGAAGCCCTGGTCGCCACGCGCGGCGCAAGCACCAGCCTGGCCGACCTGGACGCCAGCGGCCGGCCCACGGTGGTGCTGATCGGCCAGCAGCATGGCGACGAGCCGGCAGGTGCCGAGGCCCTGCTGATGATCGCGCGCGAAGTCTCGCAAGGCCTGCTGGAGCCGCTGCTGGACCGCATCAATGTCGTGATCGTGCCGCGCGCCAATCCGGATGGCGCGGAAGCCGGGACCCGCGTCACGGCCAACGGCACCGACCTGAACCGCGACCACCTCCTGCTCACCACGCCGGAAGCCCAGGCGCTCGCGCGGCTGGTACGCGATTACCGGCCCATCGCCGTCATCGACGCGCACGAATACACGGTGGCCGGACGCTTCCTCCAGAAATTCGGCGGTATCCAGCGCTACGACGCGCTGCTGCAGTACGCCACCACCGCGAACGTGCCGGAGTTTCTCTCCAAGGCCTCCCGCGAGTGGTATCACCAGCCCATGGTGGCGGCCCTGCAGGGCCAGAGCCTGACCAGCGAGTGGTACTACACCACCTCCACCGATCCGGCCGACCGCCGCGTCTCCATGGGCGGCACCCGGCCCGACACCGGTCGCAACGTGAACGGCCTGAAGAACGCGGTGAGCCTGCTCATCGAAACCCGGGGCGTGGGCATCGAGCGCACGCACATCCAGCGGCGTGTGCACACGCAGGTCACGGCCATCTCCAGCGCGCTGCGCAGCACTGCGGAACGCTCGGCCAACCTGGAGCAGGTGCGGTCGTTCGTCGCGCGCGACACGGCCGCCCAGGCCTGCCGCGGCGAAATCGCCATCGACGCGGGCCCCACGGCCACGCAGCGCGACCTGCTCATGCTCGACCCCGAGACGGGCGCCGACAAGACGGTGCGGGTGGACTGGAATTCGTCCCTGGAACTGCGTACGCTCTCCAGCCGGCCCCGGCCCTGCGGATACTGGCTGGCCCCCTCTGCCAGCACTGCCGTGGAGCGCCTCAAACTGCTGGGACTGCAGGTGATGCGTGTGGCGGAGCAGGGATCGCTGCTGGCCGACACCTTCCGTGAAACGTCTCGGGATACGGCCCCGCGCGAGGATGTGCGCGGTACCGTGGCCGGTGCCTCGGACGTGGTGCGGGTGCAGGTCTCCGCCGTGCGCACCGCCATCGACGCGCCAGCGGGCAGCTACTACGTGCCGCTCAACCAACCGCTCGCCAACCTGGCCGCCGCAGCGCTCGAACCGGACACGCAGAACAGCTACTTTGCAAACCGGCTCATCGACTCGCTCTCCGACACCGCCCGGGTGATGGCGACACCGTCGCTGGTGTTCGAGGAACCCGACTGACCCGGTCCCGCCCGGCCGGGATCTTCGCCGGTGCAGGTGGGCAGGTGGGCAGGTGGGCAGGTGGGCAGGTGGGCAGGTGGGCATGATGAGCCGCTCACCTGACTGCCAGGCCTCCGGCTGTTCCTCCAGGCCATCGGCTCCATCCAACTGCTATTAAAAATATAGCAAACTATTGAGTGAATCCGGCGGCATGAGAGGTTTTTCACCCCAACCTGCCGATACCACCCGAAGAATGGCGTTCTAGACCGACGCGTGGTGTTCGTCCAGCGCCCCGGGCGCCGTGGTGCCCCATGGCTCGCGCGAGCCGGCCACCGTCACGACATGGGCGGTCATGGCCACCGCCAGTGCTTCCTCGCCCAGGAAGACCTTGCCCACGCCTTCGTTTTCGAGCAGTTCGGCCTCTTCCTCATTGTGGGAGCGCACCACCGTCTCGATGGCCGGGTTGAGCGTGCGCGCTGTGGCGACGATCTGCCGCACATCCAGCGTGTCGGGCGTGGCGATCACGAGCATGTGCGCGCGCGCGATGTGCGCCTGGATCAGCACGGCCGGGTCGACCGCATCGCCCGCCACCGCCACCATGCCGGCCGATCGCATGTGCTCCACCAGCTCGCGGTTCTGCTCGGCCACCACGAAGGGAATGTCGCGCGCCGCCAGTGCCGCGGCAATGCGGCGCCCGACCCGGCCATAGCCCACCAGCACCACCTGCCGCGCCAGGTAGCGCTGGTGCGTGCTGACCGGAAGCTCCGCGAGCGGATCGTCGCGCAGTTCAAGCTGCCGCGCCCATGCGGAGCGCGCGCGCAGCCAGTCCTGCAGCGGCGCAATCGCACGGAACAGGATCGGATTGACGGCAATGGAGATGAGCGCGCCGGCCAGAACCAGGCTCGCGCCTTCGGGCGGCAGCAACCCGAGCGAAGCACCCAGCCCCACCAGGATGAAAGAGAACTCGCCGATCTGGGCCAGGCTGGCGGACACCGTGAGCGCGGTGTTGAGTGGGTACCGAAAGGCCAGCACCAATGCGGCTGCCGCGAGCGTCTTGCCGATGATGATGATGGCCACCACGGCCAGCACCTGGAAGGGCCGCTCCAGCAGCACGCGCGGATCGAAAAGCATGCCCACCGAGACGAAGAACAGCACGGCGAAGGCGTCGCGCAGCGGCAGCGATTCCTGCGCGGCGCGGTGGCTGAACTCCGATTCGCGCATCACCATGCCCGCGAAGAACGCGCCCAGCGCAAATGACACCCCGAAAAGCGCGGCCGAGCCGAAGGCGATCCCCACTGCCGCAGCCACCACGCACAGCGTGAAAAGCTCGCGCGAGCCCGTGCGCGCCACCTGCCACAGCACCCAGGGGAACACCCGGCGCCCCACCAGCAGCATCAGCGCCACGAAGCCGCCGACCTGCGCGAGCGTCCATCCCAGGGTCTTCCACAGCGGGGGATGGGAGGCATCCTGTACGGCAGCGCTGCCGCCGAGCCAGCCCGCAAGCGGCGGTAGAAGCACCAGCACCAGCACCATGGCCAGGTCTTCCACCACCAGCCACCCGACGGCGATGCGGCCTGTGTAGGAATCCAGGATGCCAAGCGTTTCCAGCGCCCGCAACAGCACCACCGTGCTGGCTACCGAGAGCGACAGGCCGAACACGAGCGCCCCCCCGAGGCCCCAGCCCCACCACGTAGCCAGACCCATGCCGAGCATCGTCGCCACGGCCATCTGGACGATGGCCCCAGGCAACGCGATCTTGCGCACCGCCAACAGATCGCCCAGCGAGAAATGCAGCCCGACCCCGAACATCAGCAACATGACCCCGATCTCCGCCAACTGGCTGGCCATGGCGCCATCGGCCACGAAACCCGGGGTGTAGGGCCCGATCGCCACCCCGGCCAGCAGGTAGCCGACGAGTGCAGGCAAGCGCACGCGGGTCGCCAGGAAACCGAGAACCAGTGCAAGCCCGAGCCCGACGGCAATGGTGTGGATGAGGGATACGCTGTGGGGCATGTGTCAAAGAGGGCTTTGGCAGACAGCGCAGAAAGCGCGCGGAGGGTGGCGGCCATTCCGTTATAACCGCAAAGCCGCCGAACCGCGCAGACGGCCTGCCCACAGGTCGGAGCGGGCACCGGGCCGGGTATGATCGCGTGCTTCGGGAGCATTGCTGTGCAGCCCAGTAGCAGTGGGCTCAGATGCCTCGCGTCAGGGGACAGGCACGCCGCGATCCGGCAGATGCACCACGGCCCTGGCAGGGCCGCGTTTGGTGCAATTTCCATCCCGTCTGCCCGTAGCTCAACTGGATAGAGCAATTGCCTTCTAAGCAATAGGTCGGGGGTTCGAGTCCCTCCGGGCAGGCCATCATCCCTCCTCTGAAAACTGCAGTTCGTCGGCAGACTGAGGGAAGTTTCAGGGAAGAATTGAGGCGCAGCCAGCCGCTGGCACCTGCGGCGGTGCGATCGCTGCTGAGTTTCTGTCAAAGAGCCCTGGCAGCATCCTTCGCATTCTGCGCAGCACAGTTCTGCAACGGCTGAGAATTGGCTGCACCGCTCATTCTTGCAATGCTTTTCCTGCTCAACGCAACGATGCAGCCTTGCACCCTCCAAGAATTCGGCGTTTGAAAGCCGGGCCTGCCATCGGCGCAACAAGGCGAGCGGCTGCCGTGGCCGAGTGCCATGCGATGCATGGATCAATGTTTAGCGCAACGCTAGTCACCGCACGCAGATCGCATTCTTTACCGGCGACGTCGACGGGCCCCATCGGTGACTACGCCGTGGGCTCATTCAGCGTCAGCGTTACATCGCAAGCGAAGTTTGAAAAGGTCCGTGGCCGCTGCCAGTTTCATCCCAGCCATTGGAAGGAAGACGTTGCCCCCGAATCGGAAAACTGGGGTTCGGAGTATCCCGGGCTGTCCGGGATGTCCTGCATGTACAACCGGGGCTCCAGGTCGCCCTGCTGGATCTGCCTGCGAGCAATTTCGTGTTGCCCCATCTGCGGGGGCCGGACACCCGCTCCCATGAGAGACTCGGGCGCGCTCCATCGAGAAACATGCATGGGAACCTCCTGTGATTGCGTGATGCCATTGGACCTTTGGCTCCCCGCTTGCGGGAGTGGGAAACACGTGCCAGCGCTTGTAGGAAATCGTGCCTGGGTCGCGAATCCCTGAATCAACGGATGAGCAATTTCTGCGCACCGATCTGAAAGCCGCCGCCACTGCTCGTTCCTGCTGCCTGGATTGAAGCGGGCCCAAAGGGCCCGCTTGACGGGATCAGCGCCCTCCCGCTCCAGCGCCACTGCCCCCGGATCCGCTGCCTCCAGTCCCCCCGTCGCCGCCGCCAGAGCCACCTGTGCCGCCACCGGTCCCTGATCCGGAGCCACCGGGTCCAGATCCGCCGGTGCCGCCCGTGCCACCGGTACCGCCACCAGCCCCCCCGGTCGAACCGCCGGCCCCATTGTTGGTGCCACTACCGCCCTGCGAGCGACCGCCCCCGGTATTCCGGTCGTCGGCCTTGGACCCCGACCGCTTTGATGCGGCACCGCTGGCCTTACCGGCGGGTGATTCGGCGCTGGCACCACCCATCGCACCCCCGGTGGTCTGTGCATGCAGTGCGGGTGCTCCGGCAAGGGCCACGCCCGTGACCATGACTCCGGCGCAATACTGGACGGTGCGCCGCATTTGTTGACTCAGTTTCATAGATGCTCTCCTGGATCGTGGTTGGAAGATGCAGGCCGCGCGTTCCAGCGGAGCGCGGAGAAGCGGCTTGGTCAGCCGCTTCAAGGCCTGTGGTGTAGCTTCGTCCCAGGTCGGCTCTTCAGCATGTAGGAGCGCTGCGTAGCGGCGGACACCTTCGCCTCCAAAGGACTACAGACGTTTCGGGTCGGAAACGATCCGGATCCATTGATGACAGATCGACGCAGAGCCCCGGCCGTGTCCTACGGCAGGCTGAAAATGTAAAGGCCAGGAGAGGTAGCTGCCCATGATGACGAGGAATTCTTCCTGACGGAATTCACCCGCTTCAAAAGAAAACGGTACGAAGTCGAAAACTGTCGATTCTCAAAAGAAATATATGAACAGCCGTGCTGGAGCAGCGATGACGAGAACCGAGGTCCATCGCGCGCACGTAGAACAGAATCTGCCATCTGCTACCCAAGATCGCGGTTCTCATGGAGCCAAAGCAAAAAGCCGCTACAGCTTTTGGCTGTAGCGGCTTTGCTTATCTGGGGTGGCTGATGGGGCTCGAACCCACGACAACAGGAATCACAATCCTGGACTCTACCAACTGAGCTACAGCCACCGTAGCTTTAAATTATAACCAGAGAAAACCCGGTTTTGAACGTCACGGTCAATTTTCTGTCGCGGTGTTCTCTGTGGGCCGAGCTACCTTGAACTGGACCTTGTAACGGTCTTTCAACAGCTCGTAGTACGCCATGGCTTCGGCTGCCGCGGTCAACTCGGCATATTGCTGGCGCTGTTGTTGCGCCACGGCAGCGTCAGCCGGATCACGCGGTACGATGCGGTTGATCTTGATGACGGCGTATCCCTGCTGGCCCAAGCTCACACCTGCGAACGCGGGAAGCGTGTCGGCATTGGCCTGCAGGGCCGCATCCACCACGGGGCGGGGTTGGTTCTGAGGCTTGTCGCGCGATACGGTAACGGCCGTGGACAGACCAGATGCGCTTGCAGGTGCAGCCTTCCATGCGTTCAGCTTGGCTTCGCCTTCCTGACGTGCCAGTTCGGCAGAACGGTCCGCCACGAACAATTCGCGCACGCGGGGCTTCACCTGCTCGAAGGCGGGTGTCTGGGCAGGCGTATGCGTGACCACCCGCCCGGCCACCAACGTGCTGGGCCCGGCCTCGATGGCTTCGGTATTGCGCTTGTTTTGCACCGAATCCGACGAGAAGAGCGCTTCCAGGAAACGCGCATTCGCGAGCGGGCCCTGGGCATCGGGGCGGGGCACGCGGGCGATGCCATTGGCGGTCTGGATTTTCAGCTTCAGCTTGTCGGCAACCGGTTGCAGGCTGTCCGCCTGCTCGTAGACCGTGTTCGAGAAGACTTCCGCAAGCTCTGCGAACTTCCGTTGGGCCTGCTGCTGCTTGGCCTCTGCCTCCAGCTTGGCGCGCACTTCTTCGAAGCTCGGCTGCTTGGGCGTCTTGATGTCGTTGAGTTGGATGATGTGGTAGCCGAAGTCGCTTTCGACCACATCGCTGATGTCGCCCTTCTTCATCGAGAAGGCGGCATCTTCGAACGGCTTGACCATGGCACCCCGCGCGAAAAAGCCCAGGTCTCCGCCAGAGGAGGCAGAGCCCGTGTCCTGCGAGGACTTGCGAGCCACCTCGGCAAAGGTGCCCGGCGCTTTGCGCACCTGCGCCAGCAACTCGGTCGCGCGGGCCTTGGCCTTCTCGCGCTCTGCGGCAGGCGCATCCTTGCTGGCGTTGATCAGGATATGGCTGGCACGGCGCTCTTCCTTGCCTGCGATACGCTCCAGGTTTTCCTTGTAGTAGGTCTTCAGATCGTCGTCGCTGAGCGTGATGCTGGAACGCACCGCGTCGAGATCCAGCACCACATACTCCACATTGGCCTGCTCCGATTGGCGGAACTGCGCCTCGTGGGATTTGTAGTAGGTCTCCAGGTCGGCGTCGGTGGGCGTGACCTTGCTGGCGAAATCGCTGGCAGTGAACCGTGCGACCTGGATTTCGCGGCGCTGGTAGAGCGCATCCAGCGCTAGGCGTGCCTGCTCCTGGCCGGCGAATGCAGAGCCCATGACTCCACCCATGACCTGGTTGATCGACAGTTCGCGCCGCACATTGGCCTCGAAGCCTTCGGGCGTCAGTCCCTGCGAGCCCACAAGAGCGCGATAGGCTTCCGTATCCAAAGAACCATCCGGACGCTTGAGCGAGGCGATCGCAGGAATGCCTTGCAGCGTTCGGGCCAGTTGTGCATCGCTCGCAATGAGGTGCATCTTCGTGGCTGCGGTCTGCAGCACGCGATCACGGACCAGCCGCTCCAGTGTGGCGTATCGGGCGCGGGGCGAATCCAGCAGCTTCGGATCGACAGAAGGAGACTGCGCGCGGATGCGATCCGTCTCGGTGCGGTGAGCGTTGTCCCAGTCGTCCTGCGTGATGTCATGGCCATCCACGCGCGCCACCACCGGGCTCTTGCTGGTGAAGTAGTTCCGATCGATGCCCACCAGGACAAACGACGGAATGATCAGCAAGAACAACGCGATCATGACGATCTTGGAGTGCTTGCGGATGGATTCAAACATTTTCGGTCTTTCAGTCGCGACAAAAGAAAAGGCGAACTTTCGTTCGCCTTTTGATCGGTGGTGGGTGCTGACGGGGTCGAACCGCCGACCTACGCCTTGTAAGGGCGCCGCTCTACCAACTGAGCTAAGCACCCCACCTTAAACCTCGAGCCTCAGTTGAGGGCATCTTTCAATGCCTTACCGGGGCGGAACTTCGGAACTTTAGCAGCCTTGATCTTAATCGTATCACCGGTACGGGGATTACGGCCCGTGCGGGCGGCGCGCTTGCCCACCGCGAAGGTACCGAAACCGACCAGAGACACCGTGCCGCCCTTCTTCAAGGTCTTCTTCACCGCTTCGATCGTGGACTCCAGCGCGCGAGCCGCTGCGGCCTTGGAAATGTCGGCATTGTTAGCGATGTGCTCAATCAGTTCGGTTTTATTCACAAGAAGCCTCTCGGGAAAAGAGTAGATGGAATGTCTGGTGCAAATCTGCGCCTTCACACGCGCCAATGCAGCCGCTGGAAGCGGGGCTTGATATGGGGCGGGGGAGGGACTGGCACGGGGCGCAGAGTCTGCTGTGCCAGATTAAAACCATCGACTTTCCGGGTGTCAATACAACGGGCCGTTTTGCGACGGCGAAAACCGCGATTTTAGCCGCAATTTACGGGAGTTTCTCGCATTGCAGAGGGTTTACGGGGCACCCACTGCGAGGTGTATCGCAAGCACCAATTGACACTCGCGCCCTACCCTGCCGGCCACCGGCCCGGCCCTATTTCTTGACCCGTGCCCGAATCTCGGGCAGTGCCTTGCGCAGGTAGTAGACCATCGACCACACGGTGAGCACGGCGGCGATCCAGATCAGCCAGGTCCCCCACACACCGGTGTCGATGGAGCCTCCGATGCGCCCGTCGTAGAGCAGGAAGGGGATGGCGATCATCTGCACGGTGGTCTTCAATTTGCCGAGCATGTGCACGGCCACGCTGCGCGACGCGCCGATCTGCGCCATCCATTCGCGCAAGGCCGATATCGCGATCTCCCGGCCGATGATGATGAGGGCCACGAACACATCCGCACGCTGCAATTGCACCAGCACCAGCAGCGATGCGCACACGAGGAATTTGTCGGCCACCGGGTCGAGGAAAGCACCGAACGACGAAGTCTGGTTGAGCTTGCGTGCTAGGTAGCCATCGAGCCAGTCGGTCGCGGCGAAAACCACGAACATCACCGTGGCGATGAGATTGCGCGTGGCGGGTTCCAGCGGCGCATAGAACACACCCACGATCAAAGGTATCGCGACGATGCGCGTCCAGGTCATGATGGTGGGGATGGTCAGGAACATGGAGGCGATTGTGTCATGCCACCACGACCGTCCGCGATCAGGCGCACGCGCCACTCCACTTACCGCAGAGCGCGATAGATCTCCTGCGCCAGCTCCAGAGAAATGCCGTCCACCGTCGCCAAGTCCTCCACGCTGGCCGCCGCCACCCCCCGCACGCCGCCGAAGCGCTGCAGCAGCCGTGCTCGCTTCTTGGGCCCCACCCCGGGGATCTCCTCGAGTTGCCCGCCGCCGACGCGCACCCGCGCGCGGGCGGCCCGCATGCCGGTGATGGCGAAACGGTGGGCTTCGTCGCGGATCTGGGCAACCAGCATCAGCGCGGCGGAATCTCGGCCCAGGTAAACCTTCTCGCGCCCGTCGGCAAAGACCAGTTCTTCCAGGCCCACCTTGCGGCCCTCGCCCTTCTCCACGCCGACGATGCGCGCCAGGTCCAGCCCCAGTTCGGTGAACACCTCCCGCGCCATGCTCACCTGCCCCTTGCCCCCATCGATCAGCACCAGGTCCGGCAGCCGGGCCTGCCCAGGTGCGGGGTCTGCGCCTCCGGCCTCGCGCTGCGCTTCCACAACCTTGCTGTAGCGCCGGGAGAGCACCTGGCGCATGGCGGCGTAGTCATCTCCGCCGGTGATGCCTTCGATCTTGTAGCGGCGGTACTCGCTGCTCTGCATCTTGTGATGGTGGAACACCACGCAGGAGGCCTGCGTGGACTCGCCCGCCGTGTGGGAGATGTCGAAGCACTCGATCGTGAGCGCATCCAGGTCGTCCATCGGCAGATCGAGTGCCTCGGCCAGCGCCCGAGTGCGCGCCTGCTGCGAGCCTTCTTCGGAGAGAAGCCGCGCGAGCTGGATGTCGGCGTTCTTCTGTGCCATGTCCAGCCAGGCACGGCGTTGCTCGCGCGGCTGGTGCACCGCATTCACGCGCATGCCGACCTGCTGGGAAAGCGCTTCCAGCAGCGCCCGGTCCACCGGCTCGCTGGTCACCAGCGCCGATGGGACGGCCACGCCGATGTAGTGCTGCGCAATGAAAGCCTCCAGCACCTGGGCCTCGACCGCACGGCGTGCCAGGCCACTGCCGGAGTACGGCCCCGGCGGTCCTGCCGGTGCCTCCGGTGCGTCTTCGTCCTGGAAAATGGCGGCGGCATCTTCGACATGCACGGGAAAGTAGGCCCGATCGCCGAGGTGCCGGCCACCGCGCACCATGGCCAGGTTCACGCAGGCCCGACCGCCCAGCACCTTCACCGCGAGGATGTCGACATCCTTGTCGGAAGCCGTCTCAATGGCCTGCTGGTGCAGCACGCGGGAAAGGGCCGTGATCTGGTTGCGGATCTCCGCCGCCTGCTCGAATTCCAGCTGTTCGGAGTGCGCCATCATCCGCGCCTCCAACGCCTCCAGCAGTTCCTTGGTTTCGCCGCGCAGCATGGCGTCCGCATTCGCCACATCGTGGGCATAGGCTTCGGTGGATATGAGGTCCACGCAGGGGCCGGAGCAGCGTTTGATCTGGTAGAGCAGGCACGGCCGCGTGCGGTTCGCGAAGACGGTGTCCTCGCAGGTTCGCAGGCGGAATACCTTCTGCAGCAGCAGGATCGTTTCCTTGACCGCCCAGGCCCCCGGGTAAGGGCCGAAATACCGGTGGCGCTTGTCGACGGCACCGCGGTAGTAGGCGATGCGCGGAAAGCGCTGGCCGGGCTGGTCGCCCGTGCCATCGCGCGCCGCAACGCCGGTGATCTTGAGGTACGGGTAGCTCTTGTCGTCGCGAAAGAGGATGTTGTAGCGCGGGGCCAGCGACTTGATGAGGTTGTTTTCCAGCAGCAGCGCCTCGGCCTCGGAGCGCACCACGGTGGTTTCCAGCCGCACGATCTTGCCCACCATGTGGCCGATGCGCGTCCCACCGTGGGTCTTCGTGAAATAGCTGGAGACACGCTTCTTGAGGTTGCGCGCCTTGCCTACGTAGAGCAGCCCGCCCTGGGCGTCGAAATATCGGTACACGCCCGGCAACGGCGGCAGGGAAGCCACCTGGGCGAGCAGTTCATCGGAATGCACATCGGACATGGTGCTATTGTGGCCGCCCTGCACGGCCGGGCTGCCCTGCCCCGCCGTCGCTGGCAGAACCCGAGGCCTCAGCCGTAGGCCCGCCGCGCCAGGGCCGTGGCAAGGATGTCCGAAGGGTCGATCAGCGTCCAGCCCCCGGCCTGCGGCGCGTCGGGCAATGCCAGGGGGATTTCGGTGCAGGCCATCACCAGTGCAACGTCGCCGTGCAGCCCCAGCACCTGCTGGCACGCGTCGGCAAAACGGCTGCGGGCCAGCGGCATATTGCCTGCCTTGACGCCCTCGTAGATGCCCTCCATCAGCCATTTCCGCGCCTGTTCGGACGGCAGCACGCACTCGATGCCATGCGCCGCAAACGCCTGTTCGTAAAGCCCCATGCGATAGGTTCCCTGCGTGGCGAGCAAGGCAGCGCGGCGAATGCCGCGGCGCTGCAATTCGGCAGCGGTCTCCCGTGCAATGTGCAGCAGCTCCACGCCGGGCACACGGGACTGCAAAGCGCCGTGCCATGCATGCGCGGTGTTGCACGACATCGCCACCGCACGGGCACCCAGCATGCCCAGCCGCTGCAACGCGCCGGCCAGGCCCTCCAGCGGCTGCGGTGCGGCCGGGTCCTGCAATGCCTGCGTGCGGTCCGACACCGGCACCTGGGCGATCCAGTGCTCCGGAAAGGCCTGGTCCTGCACAGGGTGGCCGTGCGATCGCAGCCAGCGCTCCGAAGCGCGGACGAACAGCCGGGCAAAGTCCACGCCCGCCGCAGGCCCCATGCCGGCCAGGATGCCCACCGTGGACGGCGAGGCCGATGAATCTTTGTGCGCCGCGCCGCTCATCTGAGCATGCTCGACATGGCCGAGAGGCCGTTGACCATGCGCACGGCCGATTCGGTATCGGGTGCCGTGAATCGCAGCGCATCGGAAGACATGCGCTCCAGCGTCGGCCACTGGCAGAACAGATCGGCCAGCGCCGTCGTCTGCGCCACCAGTTCGACCGTGACCGGCCCGTCGATGCAGAACGGCGCAGCATTGCGCGCCTGTGCCATCGCCTGGCCCACGCCCTCGCGGATCGCCGCACAGGCCCGTTCGGGTGACAGACTGATGCCGCTGGTGGCGCCGGTGGCGCGCTTGGTCTGCACAAAGCGGGCATGCGGAAAGAGGCTGCGGTTCTCTTCGATGAACACATCGTCGCCGGATGCGGCGATGACCGGTGCGCCATAGGCCCCGGCCAGCGCTCCGTAGATGCCCGCCTCGCCCAGTTCGCGCCCGTTGAACGCAATGCTTGCGAACGCGAAACTGTTGATCGTGTGGGCCAGGATGCCGCGTCCCTGCGCACGCGAGTGGTATCCGATCAGGCAGACACCATCCATGCCCAGCTCCACGCCGGCCACCATGCTCAGATAGCGCGGCTTGCCCTGGATGGCCTGGGCGCGTGCATCGAGCAGGTCCGGCGGCATGTTGCGAAACCCCCCGTGCGAATCGTTCACGAAGACCTCCTGCGCCCCCCCGTCGAACGCGCCTGCTACCGCCGCATTGGCTTCGGCGGTCATGAGGCGCCGTGCGCGCTCGTACTCCGGGTTGCCGGCCCGGACCTGCTCAGGGTGATAGACGCCGGCCACGCCTTCGATGTCGACGGAGATGAGAATTTTCATGGGACGCTGCCAATGCGGATGCGGATGCGGATGCGGATGAATGGAAAGAAGCAGGAAAAGCCGTGCTTCAGAACAGGTTGGAGAGCAGGTCGCGCAGCGCCGGGCGTTGGTGCCCATCCCGCCCCGAGACAGGCTGCGCATGCCACAGCGCATGGACGATGGCCTGCTCGACGCTGTCCGCAGCCGCCTGGAACAGGCCGTCGAGCGAGGCTTCGTGCACCAGGGAGACCGCCGGCATCGGCACTTCCGGCAGGTGCGGCAGCGTGTAGGCGGTGGAAAACGCCAGGGCGATATCGCCGCTGCCGTGTCCATAGACCGAACCGGTGCGTGCCAGCCCGGCCGCGGCGCGCAGCGCCAGTCGACCGAGCTGGCGCGCATCGAGGGCAGCGTCGGTGGCCAGCACCATGATGATCGAGCCCTTCTCCGGCCCGCGCTGCAGATGCGGCACATCGCCCAGCGCGGCCGCCACCGCTGCGCCGATGGCCCTGCCGCCCCATACCAGTTGCGGCAGCAGGCCATAGTTGGCCAGCACGAGCGCCCCGACCGTGCAATGGCGGCCATGGCGCAGGGCCACGCGGCGCGATGCGGTACCGATGCCGCCCTTGAGCTGGAAGCTCGACATGCCGCGCCCGGCGCCGACCGCGCCCTGCAGCACCTGCGGGCCCGCGCCGTCGCACGCGCGCCGGTAATGGCCGTCCCCGACAGCCATGCGCTGGATGTCGTTCAGGAAACCGTCGTTGCACTCCAGCACCAGCGGATTGACGGTGGGCAGCGCCCTCCCCGTTTCAGGATTGGCGCGCATGCAATCGCGGATCTGCGCCTGCGCAACGGCACTGACGGAAAACGTGTTGGTGAGCGCGATGGGCGTCTCGATCTGGCCCAGCTCGGCCAGTTGCACCAGCCCGACGCTCTTGCCGAAGCCATTGATCACCGCGGCGCCCGCGGGCACCTTGTGGCGATACGGGTCGAGTCCATGCGGGTGGATGACCGTCACGCCCGTCTGCACCGGCCCGTCGTCCAGCGTCTCGTGGCCCACGGTGACGCCGGCCACATCGGTGATGGCATCGAGCGGGCCCGCGGCCAGCAGGCCGATGCGCGGCGGCGCAGCGGCAGCAGGGTCTCTGCGGTTCATGACTGGCGGTCGATCTTGGGATCGAGCGCGTCGCGCAACCCGTCGCCCAGCAGGTTGAAGGCCAGCACGGTCAGGAAGATCGCCAGGCTCGGAAACAGCGCCACGTGCGGCGCATTCACCATGTCCGCGCGCGCTTCGTTGAGCATGGCGCCCCATTCGGGCGTCGGCGGCTGCGCGCCCATGCCCAGGAAGGACAGGCTGGCGGCCGTGATGATGGAAGTGCCCACGCGCATCGTGAAATACACCACGACCGACGAAATGGTGCCCGGCAGGATGTGCCGCGTGATGATCGTCCAGTCCGACGCACCGATGCTCCGCGCAGATTCGATGTAGGTCATCTGCTTGAGCACCAGCGTGTTGCCCCGCACGAGCCGCGCGAACGCCGGCACGCTGAACACTGCCACGGCGACGACCACGTTGGTCATGCTGCTGCCCAGGATGGCAACCACGCCCAGGGCGAGCAGGATGCCCGGAAACGCGAACAGCACATCGGAGATGCGCATCACGATGCGGTCCCACCAGCCTTCGTAGTAGCCGGCCAGCAGGCCCAGCGTGGTGCCGATCAGGCACCCGATGGCCACCGAGAGGAAGCCTGCGGCCAGCGAGATGCGGGCGCCCATGAGGATGCGGCTGAAGATGTCGCGGCCCAGCGGATCGACACCGAACCAGTGGACGGCGGAGGGGCCTTCGTTGAGGCGGTCGTAGTCGAAGAAGTTCTCGGCATCGAACGGCACGAGGACCGGGGCCAGCAAGGCCACGATCACCAGCAGCGCCACGAAGGCGAGCGCGGCCATCGCCACGTGCTGCTTCTTGAATTTGCGCCAGAACTCACGCCAGGGCGTGCGAACGGCGGTGCTGCCGGCGGTGGGGGCCACCGAGACCGCCGCCAGCTGTGCGGCGTCGGGCGGTGTGGGGATGGAGGGCGTGGTCATGTCGTGTCTTCGTCGAGAAAAGGGTTCCTGGCCGCCCGCTTCACTTGTAGCGGATGGTCGGATTGATGAAGCCGTAGAGCATGTCCACCACCAGATTGATGAGGATGAACTCCAGCGAGAAAAGCAGCACCAGCGTCTGGATCACGGGGTAGTCGCGCATGGTCACCGCATCCACCAGCAGGCGGCCGAGGCCCGGCCAATTGAAGACGGCCTCCACCACGATCGAGCCGCCCAGCAGGAAGCCGAACTGCAGGCCCATCATCGTGACGACCGGGATGAGCGCGTTGCGCAGGCAGTGCTTGAGGACCACGGTGCGCTCGTTCAGGCCCTTGGCGCGCGCGGTGCGCACGAAATCCTCCTGCACCACTTCGACGAAGGAAGCGCGCGTGAACCGCGCCATGACGGCCGCCACGGCGGCCCCCAGCGTGATGGACGGCAGGATGTAGTGCCGCCAGCTGTCGGCACCCACGGTGGGCAGCCAGCCGAGCTGCACCGAGAACACCTGCATGAGCGTCATTCCCAGCGCGAACGCGGGAAAGGAAATGCCCGACACCGCCAGCGTCATGCCGAGCCGGTCGGGCCAGCGGTTGCGGTACACGGCCGACAGGATGCCGATGCCCATGCCCAGCACCACCGACCAGGCCATGGCGGCGATGGTGAGCAGCAGCGTGGGCATGAAGCGTTCGCCGATCTCGGCGATCACGGGCCGGCGCGTGCGGATCGAGGTGCCGAAATCCCCCTGCACCATGCGCGAGAAGAAGTGCACGAACTGTTCGGGCAGCGGCCGGTCGAGGCCCAGCTCCTGGCGCACGAGCTGCACGGTGGCTTCGTCGGCGTCCGCCCCCGCGGCCAGGCGCGCGGGATCGCCCGGCAGCATGTGAACGAAGAGGAACACCAGCACCGCCACGATCAGCAGCGTCGGAAGGAGTCCCAGCAATCGCTTGAGGAAATAGGTCAGCATGGGTGCGGCGCTGCGGAGCGCAGCGATAGGAGAAACGGGAAAAGGCCCCCGCGGCGGGCGGGGGCAGGACACCGGAGGCTTACTTCAGCGAGATTTCGTCGCTGTTGATGTTGCCGTCGGGCATCACGTAGACGCCCGACAGGCGCTTGGAGTGGGCGTAGAGCACTTCCTCGGTCACCAGCGGGATGCGCGGCAGGTCCTTGGCGAGCTGCTCCTGCGCGGCCTTGTAGAGCGCGGCGCGCTCGGAGCTGTCGGTCGTGACCAGCGCCTTGGCGATGGACTCATCCACGAGGGCGTTGCTGTAGAAGGCGTAGTTCGCCAGCTTCGGTGCCCAGGACTCGGTGGAGAACAGCGGACGCAGCGCCCAGTCGGCCTCGCCGGTGGAGGACGACCAGCCGATGTAGTACAGGCGTGCCTTCGCGGTCTTGGGATCGGGCCAGGCATCGACCAGCTCTGCGCGCTTGCCGGGTTCCAGCGCCTCCACCGATACCTTGACACCCACCTGCTGCAGTTGCTGCTGCAGGAACTGGATCACCTTCTGGCTGGTGGTGTTGTTGTAGCCGCTCCACAGCACCGTCTCGAAACCGTTGGGGTAGCCGGCTTCCTTCAGCAGTTCCTTGGCCTTGGCAACGTTGTAGGGGATGGGCTGCATCTTCACCGCGTATTCCACGCCCTGGGGC